>JBDOIE010000114.1:0-12053 GCA_041082245.1 Chloroflexia bacterium | reverse complement strand
CCATTTGACAGGCTACCAGGACGGTGGTATAGTTGGATATTGGATACAATATCCAATCTCTGCCAGTGGATGCCGTTGAAAGGCGCTCAGGAGCGTGCGATGCCGGGTAACCTTCCGGACGAACCGGCCCTCGTGCACCAGACGATCCAGGCTTCGGTCGTCGAGCGTTTGAGGCAGATGATCCTGAGCCGCCGCCTGCTGCCGGGTCAGCGCCTGGCTCAGGACGAACTGGCCCGGCTCCTCGGCGTCAGCCGTACCCCCATCCGCGAGGCGCTGCACCGGCTGGCATCGGAAGGCCTGGTGGTCCTTTCGCCCTACCGGGGAGCGTCGGTCGCCAACTTTTCCGTGGCCGATCTCGAGGAGATCTATGCGGTGCGGGTGGCGCTCGAAAGCTACGCTGCAAGACTGGCCGCGCAACACGTCACCGAACAGGAGCTCGAACGGCTGGAAGACCTCCTGCACGTGATGCAACATGCCTTCGAGCAGCACAACTTTACCCTTCTCCTGGAAGCCCACCACGAGTTCCACGCAACCCTCTATGCGGCCAGCAAGAAGCAACGGCTTTCGAGCCTGGCTTCGCAGTACCTCAAGCTCACCGACGTCTACCAGCGGATGGCCCTCAGCCTGGGGCGGGGGGCGAAGGACCCCGTGGTGGAGCACGGCGAAATCCTGGAGGCCCTTCGGCGACGGGACGCCGAGCAGCTCGAGCAGATG
The DNA here is from genome assembly GCA_041082245.1 of Chloroflexia bacterium. GTDB lineage: Bacteria > Chloroflexota > Chloroflexia > DTKN01 > DTKN01 > DAOTVY01. The sequence goes on along the minus strand of JBDOIE010000114.1, from coordinate 11,339 downwards.
ATCCGCACGCATCTGCGGTTGACCGTGGAGGAGCTGCTGGCCCTGTTCGACCACGGGCCGGCCGGGCCGGACACGGCGTGCCCGCCGGACGATCCGAAAGGAGGTGCGTAGCGGGGTACACGAGACAGCACCAGAACCCGGGTCTGCGGTACCATCGTCTCAAGGAGGAGCTCGATGAAACGCGCCACGTGGTTGCTGATTCTGACGCTGCTGCTCACCCTGACCCTTTCCGCTTGTGGCCCCACAGCTCAACCGACGACCGCTCCGACCTCCGGTGGCGCCACCGTACCCCCTCAGCCCACCGCTGCACCACAACCCACCCAACCCCCGAAACCGAAGGCGATCACCATCAGCCGCGGTGCCAATGACCCCCATAGCATCGACCCACAACGGGCCATCGACGCGCGGGATGCTACCCTGGTCGCCAACCTCTTCCCCAGCCTCGTCGTCATGGATGCCGAGACGAACGCGATCGAGCCGGGGATCGCCAAGAGCTGGGAGGTCTCCGACGACGGCCTGGTCTACACCTTCCGCCTGATCGAAAAGGTCCCCTGGGTGCACTACAATCCGGCAACCGGGCAGGTCGAAGAGGTCAAGGACGGATCCGGGCAGGTGCGGTACGTGACCGCCCACGACTTTGTGTACGGCTTCCTGCGCGCGCTCGACCCGGCCGTCGGTTCCCAGGCCGCCTACATCCTGGCGCCGTACATCGTGGGCGGCGCGGAGTTCAACGCCGGCACAGGCCCCCGCGAGAACGTGGGGGTAAAGGCGGTGGACGACTATACGTTCCAGATCACCGCGCCGGAGAAGATCGGCTTTGCCCTCGGCATCTACAGCATCATCAACGCGCACGCCGTGCCGCAGTGGGCGATCGAGGCCTACGGGGATGCCTGGACCGAGCCGGAGAATATCCAGACCTATGGCCCGTTCACGCTCAAGGAATGGGTCCACGACAGCAGCATGACGTTTATCAAGAACCCCTTCTGGCCTGGATCCGAGGGCATCCGGCAGGCCGGCCTCGATGAGATCAAATTCCTCTTCATCGACGAGGCAGTAGCCCTGCGCGAGTTCGAGGCCGGAAACCTGGATAGCGCGACCATCCCCGGGAGCGAGATCGAGCGCATCAAGGCCGATCCCAAGCTCGGGCCGCAGCTGCATATCATCCCCGGGATGTGCACCCAGGCCTGGTCCTTCAACACCACCAAACCGCCCTTCGACAACGTCCACATCCGCCGCGCCTTCAACTACGCTGTGGACCGCGAGAGCCTCATCAAGAACGTGCTCCGGGGCGGCGAGATCCCCGCACCGTTCTTCACCCCGCCCAGCGTGGCCTTCGCCCCGTCCGCCAGCGTGACCGAGGGAGGCATCCGCTACGATCCGGACAAGGCTCGCGAAGAGCTCGCCCTGGGGTTGGCTGAGCTCGGGCTGACCTCGGTCGATCAGCTGCCGCCGATCACCGTGGAGTTCGGCACCGCGAAAACCCTGAGCGACGTTGCCCAGGCGCTTCAGGTGATGTGGCAGCAGGTGCTCGGCGTCCAGGTGCAGTTGCAGCAGATCGACAATGCGGTATACTGGTCCAAGCAGGAGAAGGATGCCGGCCAGATCTTCCGCGCCGGATGGTGCCCGGACTATAACGACGCGAACAACTACCTGCGGGACGTCTACCGCTCCGATTCCACCTTCAACTACGGCCGCTGGAGCAACGCCCGCTTCGACGAGCTCGTGGACAAGGCCCGCGTGGAGACCGACCCGGCGGTGCGCCTGCAGCTCTACACAGAGGCCGAGAAGATCCTCTGCGTGGAGGACGCCGGCACCATGGTGCTCTACTACCCGGTGACCGCTGAGCTGACCAAGCCGACCCTGAAGCGCACCTACTCTGTCAACGGCACCGAGTTCTACTGGGATTGGGACCTGGCCGAGTAGCCTGAACCTCAGAAAAGGCGGGCGGGAGAGGGGATTCTTGCCTCTCCCGCCCGCAACCCGGGGCGAAAATCGACCGTTCGCTGGAGGCTGGTGTGGGACGTTTCATCCTGCGGCGCATCCTCTGGATGTTCCTGGTCCTCCTGGTCATCTCGGTGATCACGTTCGTGCTCATGCACGCCGTGCCCGGGGGCCCGTTCACGCTCGAAGCCAAACAGCTGCCCGAGCAAACCATCCGGCAGTTGGAGGCGAAATACCACCTGGATGCCCCGCTTTACGTCCAGTACCTCTCCTTCGTCCGGGATGTGGCGATCCCGGTGATCACCGTGGGCGAGCAACCCGCGTACCGGGACCACGAGTTTCTGGTGAACATCCCCCTCCCGGGCAAGCAGCAGGCGGTATTGCGCTGGATGAACTTCGGCCCGTCGTACCGGGCCGTCGGGCGCACCGTGAGCGATATCTTTCGCGACAACTTGCCGGTCTCGATGAAGCTGGGGGCCCTCGCGTTCCTTGTGACAGTAGGAGTGGGATTTCCGCTCGGCATCGTCTCCGCCCTGCGCAGGAACACGTGGCTGGATTATGCCGCGATGTGCCTTGCGATCCTTGGCGTCTCTGTGCCGGTCATCGTGCTGGCGCCCCTCCTCCAGTACTTGTTCGGCGTGCAGCTGAAGGTGCTTCCAGTGAGCGGCTGGGGGAGCCCCAGGCACCTCATCCTGCCGGCATTCGCGCTAGGGATCGCGGATGCCGCGGTCGTGGCCCGGCTCACCCGCGCCTCCTTGCTCCAGGTGCTCAACCAGGACTATATCCGCACCGCGCGCGCCAAAGGCCTTTCGGAACGTCGGGTGATCCTCGTGCATGCGCTCAAGAACAGCCTGATCCCGGTCGTGACCGTGCTGGGGCCGATGCTCGCCTACCTTCTGACCGGGACATTCGTCGTGGAGACGATCTTCGGTATCCCTGGCATGGGGCGTTTCTTCGTCACGAGCATCTCCGGGCGAGATTACCAGGTGATCATGGGGACCGTGTTGCTCTTCGCGATCTTTCTGGTACTTGCGAATACGCTGGTCGATATCGTCTACGTCTGGATCGATCCGCGCATCCGGCATACGTAAGGGGCGAACGGGAATGGCTCAACTGGAAACTTGCCTCCAACGGGCAGAGGGACGGATCCGGGGACGAAGCCTTACCACGGATGCCCTGCAACGCCTCTCGCGCAACCGCGCGGCGATCATCGGGGCCGTGATCGTGTCCCTGAACATCCTGGTCGCCCTGTTCGCCCCACTGGTCGCGCCCCAACGCTACGATACGGCTGTCCTGGAACACTCGAACGCCGCTCCCTCCTGGGTGGTCCGGATGTTCCCGGGGATGAAGCCGGTCGAACAGGGCGGATATGTGCAGGTGAACAACCGCTACCTCCTGGGCGCGGACAAGCTGGGACGCGATCTCCTGAGCCGGATCATCTACGGCGCAAGGGTTTCGCTTGCCGTTGGCTTTATGGGTCCGGCGATCAGCATGGTGATCGGCCTCGCGGTGGGACTGGTGGCCGGGTTCAAGGGGGGCCGCACCGATAACATCCTGATGCGCATCGTCGATGTGATGTATGCCTTCCCGACGATGCTGCTGATCATCCTGCTGATGGCTGTGTTCCGCGCCGGCATCGGGAGTCAGAAGGCCGGGACATGGATTGGCACGCTCAGCGGCCTGGACCGGGCTATGGGAGGACTGTTGTTCATCTTTATCGGCATCGGCCTGACCGCGTGGATGGGCGCGGCCCGCCTGGTGCGCGGACAGGTGCTCTCGGTCCGAGAATGCGAGTATGTCCTCGCCGCGCAGGTGATCGGCGCGCCGACCTGGAGGATCGTCCTGCGCCATGTCCTCCCGAACGTGATCGGGCCGCTCATCATCACCGAAACACTCGCTATCCCGAACTATATCGCCTACGAGGCATTCCTTTCGTTCATCGGTCTGGGCGTGAACCCACCCACGCCCAGCTGGGGCGGGATGATCGCCGAGGGGGCTGACCGAATCCAGAGCTACCCGAACCAGGTCCTTTTCCCGGCCCTGGCGCTTTTCCTGCTGATGTTCTCGTTCAATTTCCTGGGCGACGGCCTGCGCGACGCCCTGGACCCGACGTTGCAGGGCCGCGAGTAGAGGGAGAAACCGATATGAAACAACACCTCGACGCTCTGATGGAAGAACGCGGACTGGATGCGCTCGTGGTCGCCGGCCGCATCCAAGGCAATCCGGCGCTCTACTATATGGTGAACGGCGCACGTATCCTCCATGGGCATGTCTTCAAGAAGCGCGGAGCCGACCCGGTGTTGCTCTGCTCCCCCATCGACCGGGAGGAAGCCGCGGCAAGCGGCCTACAGGTCTTGACCACCGATCGCTACGACTACGACGGCATCCTCCGCAAGGCAGGAAGCCTGCTCGAGGCGAGCGTGGAACTGTACCGGCGCGTGTTTGCCGATCTGGACATCCGGGGGCGCGTCGGGTTCTACGGGACGGGCGACCGCGGGAGCGCCTGGCGCTTCCTCAACGCCCTCCAGGCGCAGCTCCCCGGGATCGAGGTGTTCGGCGAGGTCGAACCCACCCTGATCGACATCGCCCGTGCCACGAAGGACCCGGCCGAAGCAGAGCGCATCCGCGAGGTCGGGCGGCGTACGGCTTACATCTTCGGCGAAATCCTTTCCTTCCTTACCGGGCACCGGGTGCAGGACGGGACGCTGGTCCAGCCCGATGGGACTCCTTTGACCGTCGGCCGCGTGCACCGGGAGATCCGCCGTCTGCTTTCCGAGCAGGAACTCGAGGTGCCCGAGGGGATCATCTTCGCCATCGGGCGCGATGCGGCAATCCCCCACAACAAGGGCAACCCGAAAGACCCCATCGCGCTCGGTCGGACGATCGTCTTCGACATGGGCACGCGGGAAATGGGCGGTGGCTACTACTTCGATATGACCCGCACCTTCTGCCTGGGCTATGCCCCGCCTGAGGTCGAACGGGCCTACCAGGACGTGCGCGATTGCCTGGAGATGCTCCTTCCCTCCTTCCAGGCAGGCGCAGAAACCCGCACCTTCATGGAGAAAGCCTGCGCCTTCCTGGAAGGGCGGGGCCATCCCACGGTGGCCAGCACACCGGCTACCGAGAGCGGGTTCGTCCACGGCCTGGGGCACGGCATCGGCCTTGCCGTGCACGAGGAACCCGGATTCTCCCTGAGCCCGACGGCGAACCAGCCCTTGCAGCCCGGTCACATCTTTACCTGCGAGCCCGGCGTGTATTACCCCGATAAAGGGTTTGGCGTGCGCCTGGAGGACGTCGTTGGGATCGACCCGGACGGCCGGTCGCACAACCTGACCGACTTTGCCAAGGAACTGGTCATCCCGGTTCACTAGAGGTGGAGGGATACGGCGATGGCGATGACGGAACGGGTTGCTCGGTTACGACAGCAGAGCCTGGAGGCCCGCTGTACCTTGTCCACAGAACGGGCCGAACTGGTCACAGCCTTCTACCAGCAGGACCTGGGGCCCATTTCGGCCCCCGTGCGGAGGGCGCTCTGCTTTCAGTACATCCTGGAGCACAAGGCGATCTGCATCAACGAGGGAGAACTGATCGTCGGCGAGAAGGGGCCGGCTCCCAAGGCCGCCCCCACCTACCCCGAGCTGTGCTGCCACTCCCTGGAAGACCTGGACATCCTGAACTCGCGCGAGAAGATTCCGTTCGCCGTTAGCCCCGAAGCACGCAAGGTCTACGAGGAAAAGATCATCCCCTTCTGGCGCGGCAAATCGATGCGCGACCTGATCTTCCGGGAAATGACCCCCGAGTGGAAGGCCGCTTACGAGGCGGGCATCTTTACCGAGTTCATGGAGCAACGCTCGCCCGGCCATACCGTGCTCGACGACAAAATCTACCGTAAAGGGATGCTGGACTTTATCGCTGACATCGACCGCAGCCTGGCCCAGCTGGACTTTTACAACGACCCGGAGGCCTACGCCAAACAGGAGGAGTTGCGGGCCATGCGCATCTGCGCCCAGGCGCTCATCCGCTTCGCCGAGCGGCACGCGCAACGGGCACGGGAACTGGCGGCCGTGGAAAGCGACCCGAAGCGCCGCGCGGAACTGGAGCGGATCGCCGAGATCTGCACGCATGTCCCTGCGCACCCGCCCCGCGATTTCTGGGAGGCCCTCCAGTACTACTGGTTTGTCCACCTCGGCGTCACGATCGAACTGAACCCCTGGGATGCCTTCAACCCCGGCCGGCTGGACCAGCACCTTTACCCGTTCTACAAGAAGGGCCTCCAGGACGGCACCCTGACGCGCGAGCAGGCCGAAGAGCTCCTGCAGTGCTTCTGGATCAAGTTCAACAACCAGCCAGCCCCGCCCAAGGTCGGCGTTACCGCTGCCGAAAGCAGCACCTATACCGACTTTGCGCAGATCAACCTGGGAGGATTGAAGCCGGACGGCTCGGACGGGGTGAACGAGTTGACCTACCTCTTGCTCGACGTGATCGAGGAGATGCGCCTTCTCCAGCCCAGTACTTCGATCCAGGTGAGCAAGAAGAGCCCGGACCGCTTCATCCGGCGCGCGGCCGAGATCATCCGCACCGGTTTCGGCCAGCCCTCGATCTTTAACTGCGACCTGATCGTGCAGGAACTGGTGCGCCAGGGCAAATCGCTCATCGATGCCCGGTGCGGTGGTTCGAGCGGCTGCGTGGAGGTCGGAGCCTTTGGCAAGGAGAGTTACATCCTCACCGGTTACTTCAATATGCCCAAGGTGCTCGAGATTACCCTGAACAACGGGATCGACCCCCAGACGGGCCGTCGGATCGGCCTGGAGACCGGCGATCCGCGGAACTTCCAGTCCTTCGAGGAGCTGTTCGAGGCCTACCGGAAGCAGCTCCAGTACTTTGTCGACATCAAGATCCGCGGCAACAACGTCATCGAGCGGCTCTATGCGACTTATATGCCCGCCCCCTTCCTCTCCATCCTGATCGACGACTGTATCGCCCGCGGGAAGGACTACCACGACGGAGGCGCCCGTTACAACACCTCGTACATCCAAGGGGTCGGCCTGGGGACAATCACCGACGCGATGACCGCGATCCGCTACCATATCTTCGACCACCACACCTGGACGATGGACGAACTTCTCGCCGCCCTCCGCGACGACTTTGCTGGCCGCGAGGCGATGCGCCAGACCCTCTTGCACCGCACCCCCAAGTACGGCAACGACGACGACTATGCGGACAGCATCATGGTGCAGCTGTTCGAGGCATACTTCCAGGCGATCGACGGCCGACCGAACACGAAAGGCGGCCGTTACCACATCAACCTCCTCCCGACCACCGTCCACGTCTACTTTGGCTCGCGCGTGGGTGCGACCCCCGACGGCCGGCGCGCCGGGATGCCCCTCTCCGAAGGGGTCTCCCCTGTCCAGGGTGCGGACCGCCGCGGCCCCACCGCCGTCCTGCGCTCCGTGGCCAAGATGGACCACGCCCGCACCGGCGGCACCCTCCTGAACCAGAAGTTCAGCCCCCAGGTGCTGGCCAGCGACGAAGGCCTCGACAAACTCGTGCAGCTGGTACGCACCTATTTCCGCCTAGACGGGCATCACATCCAGTTCAACGTCGTGGACGCGGCCACCCTGCGCGCCGCGCAGCAGAACCCCGACGAGTACCGGAACCTGATCGTGCGCGTAGCCGGCTACAGCGATTATTTCTGCGACCTGGGGAAGGTGCTCCAGGACGAGATCATCGCCCGCACGGAGCATACTGGTTTTTGACCCCCAGGACGGGCCGGGGCGGACAACGGCGTCCGCCCCGGTTCGTTTTCCCCACACGCTCCGTTGAAGGCCGGCAAGGGGTATGATAGAATAGGCGCGGTCCTGGCCCGAGATGGGGTGAGCCTCCAGCCGAAAGGAACGATGCCATGGAAGAGCATAGCCAGGTCGTCATCATCGGAGCCGGCGTGATCGGCTGCAGTACCGCCTACCACCTCGCCGCACTGGGCGTCTCCGACATCGCCCTGCTCGAGATGGACCAGCCGGGAAGCGGAACGTCGAGCAAGTCAGCCTCCATGCTCAGCTTGCAGTTCTGCCAGGACGAAGCGATCCTCCCCCTCGCGCTGTACTCCTACCAACGCTATATGGCCTTCGAGGAAGAGCTCGGCACGCCCATCGACTTTCGCCGTACGGGATGGCTCACCATCGCCGGTCGGGCCAAGGCGCAAAAACTGCTCGAGGCTGCGCAGTTGCTGCGCTCGTACGCCGTGACCACCGAGGTCCTTACCCCCGAAGAGATCGCCTATCGCTACCCCGAGATCCGCACCGACGACCTGGTCGTGGGCACCTACGGTCCCGACGACGGCCCCTTCGATGCCCATATGATCCTCTGGGGCTTTCTCAAGCGGGCCAAGGAGATGGGCGTACGGCTGTACCAGGGTGTGCGCGCGACTGGCATTCGGATGCGGGGCGGGCGGGTTGAGGGAGTGGAAACGGACCACGGTTTCTTCCCAGCCCCGATCGTGGTGAACGCCGCCGGACCCTGGGCGATCGAAGTGGGGCGATGGGCGGGCATCGAAATCCCGCAGGACAACCGGGCGCGCTGCATCTGGGTCACGCGCCCCTTCCCGGAGATCCCCGAGGATCGCCCCTTCGTCGAGGATCTCGATGGGGAATGGTACTACCGCCACGAGGGACCCGGGATCCTCATCGGGATGGGGAGTGTCCCGGTCGATCGCTTCGACGTGGAACTGAGCCACACGCTGCGGGATGCGATGATCGAGCTCGTCGTGCACCGCGTGCCGCTGCTCGCCAGGGCCTCGATCCAGACCTCCTGGACGGGAGTGCGGCCGCTTTCGGTCGACGGCCGGCCGATCGTCGGGCCGGTGCCCTCCGTGGAAGGCCTCTTCCTCAACACGGGTTGGGGCGGTATGGGGTTGATCCAGGCCCCCGCGGCCGGGCGGATGCTTGCGGAGTACATCGTCCAGGGCGAGCCAACCACTTTCGACGCCCGGCCGTTCTCCTTCGCCCGCTTTCTGAACCGGCCTGCCCCATCCGGCCAGCATCCGACGGAAGGACCCTCCCATGGGCGCTGAAGCGCATCCGGTCGAGGCCTTTTACCACGTGGAGGGCCTGGAAGAGGTGCTTTTGGAAGCCTTGAAGCGGGCCGGCAAGGACCTCGCCGCCCTCCGTCCGGAAGACCTCGCCCCGCTGGACGCTTTCCACATCCGCGGGCGCGAAGCGACCGCCGAGCTCGCCCAACTCGCGGGCGTGACCGGGCAGGAGCGCGTGCTCGATGTAGGTTGCGGCCTGGGCGGCGCGGCACGTTTCCTGGCGGAACGGGGTTGCCGGGTCGTGGGCGTAGACCTGACGGAAAGCTACTGCCGCACGGCGGCCGGCCTGTCGCAGCTCGTGGCGCTGGGGGATCGCACCTTCTTCTGCCGTGCGGACGCAGCATACCTGCCCTTCGCCTGTTCCTCCTTCGACCTCGTCTGGACGGAGCACGCGCAGATGAATGTACCGGATAAGGGACGGTTCTACGGGGAGATCTTCCGTGTGCTGCGTGCGGGCGGCCGCCTGGCTTTCTACGATATCCTTCAGGGGCCCGGAGGCCCGCCCTACTACCCTGTCCCCTGGGCCGCCGATGCGGGGACGAACTTTCTCCTGACCCCGGAGGCCCTGCGGGGGCAGCTGGAAGGGATTGGGTTCCACATCCTGGTTTGGGAAGATCGTTCCCGGGAAGCCGTTGCCTGGTTCCAGGAGCTCTTCGAACGGACTCGACGCGAGGGCCGGCCGGTACTGGGCCTGCACCTCGTGATGGGCGCGAACGCCCGCTTGAAATCCGAAAACCAGCTGCGAAACCTCACCGAAGGACGGATTCTGCTCGTGCAAGGAGTTGTCGAACGACCATGAGCGACCGTGTCTACGACTGGGTGCGACGGATCGGCGCGCCTTTTGCCTTCCGTTGTATTGGGGAGGACCACATCGCGGACAACGGGCCGGCGATCTATGTAGCGAACCACCTGGGAGCCGTAGGACCGATCGCCACGATCCTGTCCGTGCCGGTGCGCCTTTACCCCTGGGCCATTGCCGAGATGATGGATGTGGAACGCGCCCCGCTCTACCTCTACTACGATTTCGTCATGCCCCAGCTGAACCTGAAAGGGCGCATCGGGATGGCGGTTTCGCACCTTCTTTCGCGCATCGCCGTTTCCCTCTTGCGGGGCCTGGACTGCATCCCCGTGGACCGCAACCGCGGGCGGTACTTTTCCGCCTTCCGGCGGAGCCTGGCCCTGCTGGCAGAAGGCAAGAACCTCGTCGTATTCCCCGAAGACAGCAGCAAACCGGCCGATCCCGAAACGCATATCCACCCGTTCCTCGGGGGCTTCCTGCTCCTCTGCTGGAAGTACCAGCATCTGACCGGAAAGCTGCTGCCGGTGTACCCGATGGCCATCTCCAGTGTGCGGCGGACGATCGCCATCGGGCGAGCGCTCTTTCTCGAGCAGCTGGCCGACCGGCGCCAGGACGTCCGGCGGATGTGCGTCCGCCTCGAGGAAGAAGTGCGGCGGCTGTGGCGCTCTTTGGAGTTGAGACCACCGGCGCAACCGTAGGGGCCGGGTCGTAAACGGACTACCATAGGCGGCTTCCAGAGAAGCAGGAGGTCGGGATGGCACGACGTTCTTCCGGACGAAGGATCGTGCTGTGGTTGGTCATTGCCGCCTCCGTCTTGCTCATTGCCCGGTCGGCATGGACGGAAACCCTAGCCCCGCTGGTGCGCCGCGGAGAATGGTCTGCGGTCGTGCTACAGGCTACAGGGATCTTCCTGGCCCTGGTCGGTGCGGGGATCATGGTGTACGGCGGGTACGCGTTCGTCCAGAGCACGATGCAGCTGTGGTTGTCTTCGGCGTTTCAGCGAAACATCCAGAAGGTGCGGTCGAAACGCGGGGACGTGCGCGAAGCGCGGTGGGCGAACTGGAGAACGCTGTGGAGAACCTGGCATCCGCATATCCCCTGGCTGTTCCTCGGCTTCGCGCTCGTGGCTGCGGGAGGGGTGACAATGAACTGGGGAGCCCCCGAGACCGGACTGCGCGCACTGCTGGGAGCCGCTAGCCTGGGCGCATTCGCCGCCCTCCGGGCCACCCTGCCGCGGGGCAAGAAGCGGTAGCAGGCTGCTCCGCCCGCCCCCTTGCTGCAGGCGCCGCCGCTCTGGGCGGGCTGCTCCGCTCGCCGCCAAGCCGCAGGCGCCGCCGCGTACGGGCGGGTTGAGAACCCGCCCGTTCGGGCGGGTGGAGACCCCCCGTACTGGGCCGGCTGCTCCGCTCGCCGCCAAGCCGCAGGCGCCGCCGCGTACGGGCGGGGGGAGACCCCCCCGTACTGGGCCGGCTGCTCCGCTCGCCAAGCCGCAGGCGCCGCCGCGTACGGGCG
>JBDOIE010000102.1:0-49972 GCA_041082245.1 Chloroflexia bacterium | reverse complement strand
GGGAGTATTGAACACGGCCGTCACGGTCGCGGTCGTCCTGGTGGCCGGGACAATGGTGCTCCGTGAGTTAGGGGTGGACATCGCGCCGCTCCTGGCGAGCGTGGGGGTGTTGGGGATCGCGCTCGGTTTCGGAACCCAGGCGCTTGTGCGAGACGTGGTCGCCGGCCTCTTCATCCTCATCGAAGACCAGTTCTCCGTGGGCGATACCGTCAGTGCCGCCGGGGTGACCGGCACGGTCGAGCGCGTGACCCTCCGCACGACCGTCCTGCGCGACGTCGACGGTACCGTCCATTTCGTCCCGAACGGAGAAATGCGCGTGGTGTCCAACAGGACGCGCGGATGGTCCCAGCTGCTCCTGCGCGTGACCGTGCCGTACCAGACCGACCTGACGCGCGCGCTGAGGGTGCTCCAGCAAGCTGCGGACGAGCTGGCTGCCGACCCGACCTGGGCCAACCGCCTCCTCGAGGGCCCTACCGTCTCGGGGGTCGAAGAGCTCCGCGAGGGCCATATGGTGCTCTCGATGGCATTCAAAACGCCTCCCGGGGAACAGTGGCCGGTGGCCCGGGAACTGCGCCGGCGCATCGTGGAAGCATTCCAGCGCGAAGGGATCGAGATGGCTTTCCCCACCCAGGTGTACCTGACACGCGTGGTCCGGGAGGAAGAGCCGCCTGGGCGGAACATTTGAGCGCAGGCTTCCGATGGATCGGGACGAAGCTTTTCCGCACGATCTTCTGCGCGAGGCCGGCCAGCGCCTCCTGGCCTGGGCCGAGCACGCGCTGACCCCCTTCCCCTGGCGGGGAGAACGGGACCCCTACCGCATCTGGGTCTCCGAGATCATGCTCCAGCAGACCCGCCGGGAAACCGTGGTGCCCTACTACCAGCGGTTCCTGGAGCGCTTTCCGACCGTGCAGGACCTGGCGGCCGCGGAACTCGGGGAGGTGTTGAAAGCCTGGGAAGGGCTCGGGTACTACGCCCGCGCACGCGCGCTGCACGCCGCCGCACGGCAGGTTGTCGAACGGTTCGGAGGGGAACTGCCGCGCGATCGCCGGGCGCTCCTTTCGCTTCCGGGGATCGGTCCGTACACCGCGGGCGCGATCCTCAGCCTGGCCTACGGGCAGGACGAACCGGTGCTGGACGGCAACGTGCGCCGCGTGTTGTGCCGGCTCGCGCTCGTGCGGGAAGACCCGCAGGTAGAGCGCCGCCTGTGGGACCTGGCCCGTGGCATCCTTGTACCGGGCCGGGCCGGCCGCACGAACGAGGCGCTGATGGAACTGGGTGCGACCGTCTGCACGCCCCGTGCTCCCCGGTGCGCCGATTGCCCGATCTCCAAGCTCTGCCGTGCTCGGCAGATGGGGGCGGTGGAGGAGGTGCCGGTGCGGAAGCCCCGCAGGGATCTTCCGCACCGGACGGTGACGGCGGCTGTGATCGTCGGGGACGCGCGGGTGCTCGTGGCCCGGAGGCGCGAGCAGGACCTCCTGGGGGGCTTGTGGGAGTTCCCCGGGGGCACGGTCGAGCCAGGGGAGACGCTCGAGGATTGCCTGAAGCGCGAGATCGCCGAGGAACTGGGGCTGGAGATCGAGGTGGGGCCGCACCTGGCCGCGATTCCCCACGCGTACACCCACTTTCGCATCACGCTTCACGTCTTCCTTTGCCGTCCCGTCGGCGGAGAGCCGCGTGCATTGGAGTGCGCGGATTTCCTCTGGGCCGACGGCGAAACGCTGGCCCGCCTCCCGATGTCCGCGGTGGACCGGCGGATCGCCCGCGCGGTCTCCGCAGCCCTTGTGGACGGGAACTTTTTCCAGGCCTTTTCCGTTTTTATAGGTGAAAGGCCCCCATAAGTTCCCCCCTCTCTCCTTTCTCTCTCCTGGCCCCTCCGCCGTGCCGGGGCGGCGGAGGGGCAACCTTTTCTTCTTGCCGGGGTCCGGCTCCTGTGCTAGAATGCGCTTGGGCTGTGGATCGGCCCTGCGGCACGCGAGAGAAAGGATTGTCCCCATGGTCCGGACAAACCGTTTCCGCTTGCTCTCGATCGCGCTCCTCCTCGGCTTGCTCTTCCCCGGCATCCCCGCCCATAGCGCTCCCGCTCCCAAGACCGCCCACTGGACGTTCATCGTCTACATGGCCGCCGATAACAACCTGGAGGCGGCAGGGATCGACGATTTCCTCGAAATGGCCGCCGCTGGCTCCGATGCGAACATCGACATCGTGGTGCAGCTGGACCGCATCCCTGGCTACGATTCCAGTTACGGGGACTGGACGACCACCAAGCGTTTCCATATCACCCCGGGTATGACCCCCGATCCGGCGAACGGCATCGACATCGGCGAGGCCAACATGGGGGACCCCCAAACGGCGATCGACTTTATCCAGTGGGCGCGCGCGAACTACCCGGCCGAACACTACGCGCTCGTCTGGTGGAACCACGGCGGGGGGTGGCTTTCCGATTTCTCTGCCCACGATGCCGGTATCGAAGATTTTTGCTGGGACGACTCGAACGGCGGCGATGCCCTCACGAGCGCCGAACTCTACCAGATCCTCGATACCGTCACCGCCGGCGGAAGCCAGCCGATCGACCTCGTGGGCTTTGACGCCTGTCTGATGGCGATGTGGGAGGTCGACAACCAGATCAAGCCGTTCGCCAGCACGGTGAGCGTCTCCTCCGAGGAGACGGAGCCGTTCGACGGCTGGCCGTACAACACGATCCTGAACGATCTGAAGGCCAACCCCACCTGGCCGGCCGCCGTACTCGGTGCCGACATCGTCCAGCGCTACTACGAATCGTACGGCAACAACGAGACCCAGTCCGCAAAAGACCTTGGGACAGCCTACACCGCGCTCAACCAGGCCGTGGATGCCTTCGCCCGCGCGCTGATCCTTTTCGAGCCCAGTTACCACGACCGCTACGATACGGCCCGGGATACGGCACAATCGTTCGGCGGCTCGTTCATCGACGTGTACGACCTTGCGGCGCGCGTGAGCGCTTTGATCAACGAGCCGGAGCTGGATGCCGCCGCGGGCGCCCTGATGGACGCGGTGGAGGACGCCGTCATCCACGAGCAGCACGGTCCTTCCTGGCCCGGCGCCCACGGCATCTCCCTCTACTTCCCCACCAGCCTGGGGAACTGGGACGCCTACGAGGCGCTCCAGTCGTCCCAGTTGACCTACTGGGACGAGTTCCTGCACTACCATATCACCGGGATCCCGCCCTGCGACGTCGCGCGCATCGAGCGCGTCATCTACGCGGTTCAGGACCTCACCGTGGCCTTCACCCCGACCGTGAGCGGAGAAGCCCCGCTCGCCTTCGCCTGGGATTTCGGCGACGGCACGACGAGCGACGAGCCCGCACCGCAGCATACCTTCCCGGATTACGGCAGTTACACCGTGACGCTGACCGTCAGCAACTGCGCCGGCCTTGGATACGATACCTGGACGAGGACGATCCGGCTCATCGCGGGGTGCGAGTTCCCGGCAGCCATCTGGGAAGTGGCGTATACCGTGACGGACCGGTTGGTTGCCTTCGACGCTACGGTTGCCGGAACGGAGCCGATCGGGTACGAGTGGGCATTCGGCGATGGGCAGGGCGCCCAGATACCCGACCCGGTCCACCTCTACGGCGGCTACGGCACGTACACCGTGACGCTCACGGTCAGCAACTGCGGCGGTCTGGCGTCCGACACCTGGCAGCAGGCAATTTCGGTTCGTGCGATTCCCTGCATCCTGCTGGTGGACGACGATGAGGACAACCCCGACGTCCGGGCTTACTACACCGAGGCCCTGGACGACCTCGGCTACGATTATGACGTCTGGGACGTGGCTGCCCAGGGGAATCCCACCGCAGCGGACCTTGCGGACTATCGTATGGTTTTCTGGTTCACGGGCTACCCTTGGGGTCAGACCTTCACCGGGCAGAACGAGGCTGCCGTCGCCGCTTACCTGGACGCCGGGGGCAACTTTTTCCTTTCGAGCGAGGACTATCTCTACGACTTTGGCCTGACCCCCTTCGGGCAGAACTACCTGGGGATCAGCAACTATCAGAACGACGTCGAACGGACCGACCCGGTAGGAAACGCAGGGAACCCGGTGGGGGACGGATTGGGGCCCTACAGCCTGACGCCGCCCGCAGGGTGGGATGGCTCGCTCTGGACGGATAACGCCACGGGCCCGGCATCGCCGTTCCGGTGGCAGGGGACGGGGCAGAATAACTCCACGAACCACGAAGGCGCTACCTTCCGCACAGTGTTCCTGGCCTGGCCGCTGGAGGGCCTGGCGCCGCTCCAGGCGCGGAGCGAGGTGCTCGGGGCAGTGATCGACTGGTTCGGCGGTTGCGCGGCCCCGCCGGCCCTGGTGGTCGCACCCCGGAGCCTGGAAGCAACTTTGGCCTCCGGTGACGCGGTGACGCAGACGCTGTGGCTGACCAATACCGGCCTGGTGCCCTTGACCTTCGCCCTGCAGGAGGCCCCTCGGTCTGCACCGGCCGTTGCACCCCAGAGCCTGCGCGGGGTGGAGCCGGAGGTCGAGCAGGCCGTCCGTACCCAGGGCCGTGTGCGTGTCCTGCTTTCCCTGCGGGAGCGGCCAGACCTTGACACGGCCTTTGCCATCCACGATTGGGGAGAGCGTGGCCGGTTCGTGCTCCAGCGCCTGGAGGAGATGGTCCAGCGGCACGACGCGCTCTACCGGTGGCTCGTGGCGGCAGGTGCCGAACCCCGGTGGCTCCCTGCGGCTGGGGCAATCGCGACGACGGTGGACGCCGCCTTGCTCGAGGCTCTGGCCGGCCGGCCCGAAATTGCCTCCATCCGGCTGAACCGCGCGTTCCCCCTGGCTCCATCCTTCCCCGGGGAAGCGGCCGTCCCCACCACCGTGGAGTGGAACATCGCCCGCATCCGGGCGGACGAGGCCTGGGCAACCTTCGGTGTCACGGGCACCGGAGTGACCATCGGAAACATCGGTACAGGCGTGATGTACGACCACGCCGCGCTCGTGCGCTCCTACCGGGGCAACCTCGGGAACGGTCAGTTCGATCACAACTACCACTGGTTCGATTTCGTGAACGGCCAGCCCGCGCCCTACGACGACGTGGGACACAGCACCTTCGGCATGGGCATCGCGGTCGGGGACGACGGGGGCACGAACCAGATCGGCGTCGCCCCCGGGGCACGGTGGATTGCAGCCAAGGCCTGTAGCTCCGGCTTGGGATGCACAGAGGAGGACCTCCTCGCCGCGATGCAGTGGATGCTCGCTCCTACGGATCTGAACGGGGCCAACCCGCTCCCGGAGCTTCGCCCGCACGTTGTCTTCAATATGTGGGGAGGCGGAATGTGCGACCCGTTCTTCCAGGCGGCGGTGCAGGCCTGGCGGGCGGCCGGCATCCTGCCGGTCTTTGCCATCGGGGGGACCGGCCCGGGCTGCGGTACGGTGGCGTCCCCGGCCGACCTGCCCGAGTCGTTCTGTGCGGGAGTGACCGACAGCAACGACAACATCGCTCCCTTCAGCGCCCGGGGGCCTTCCTGTTACGGCAGGCTGAAGCCGGAAGCGGCCGCCCCGGGAGTGAACGTCCGGTCCAGTTATCACGACGGTGGCTACACCACGATGAGCGGCACCTCCTGGGCAGCAGCCCACCTCGCGGGCACGGCGGCCCTGGTGCTTTCGGCGGACCTCGCCCTGGGGCCGGAAGGGGTGATGGCGGCGATCACTTCCACTGCCCTGTGCCGTACCGACCTTACGTGCGGGGGGGAGCCCTGCGCGAACAACACCTATGGCTGGGGGCGGATCGATGCCTTCGAGGCGGTCTCGCTCACCCTGAGCCACCCGTCGGATCCCCTCCCGTGGCTGCGGGAGGCGCCCGCCGGTGGGACCCTTGCCCCGGGGGAGCGCCTGGGCGTGGCCATCGCCTTTGACGCCGAGGGCCTCGAGCCGGGCCTCTACCAGGGATGGCTGGAGGTGCAGAGCGACGACCTCGTGAGCCCGAGCATCGTGCTCCCGGTGACGCTCACGGTCGTCGCTCCCTGCCAGGCGGTGACCCAGACGGCGTTCCTGTGGGAACCGTCCGCCCCTTATGTCGGCGAGCCGGTGACCTTTACCGCCTCCGCGACCGGGACCCTTCCCATCACGTTCACCTGGGATTTGGGCGACGGCTCGGTTGCAGAGGGGGCGACAGTCGTGCATACCTACGCCCTCCCCGGGGAGGTAACGGTAACGCTCGAGGCGCGAAACGGGTGTGGGGTGCAGACGGTCGCCCGTCGCCTCACCGTGCGGCAGGCTGTCTGGACCGTCTACCTGCCACTGGTGCTGAGGAGGCGATGAGCACAGGAGGGAAGGCATCTTAGATGCTGGACGCGGCGACGGTCAAAGCCTGGGCGCTGGAGCTGGGCTGCGACAAGGTCGGGATCACGACCCCCGAGGGGTTCCACCTGCCCCCCTGGACGCGGGCGGTGATCGTGCTCGGGCAGGCAACGCTGGACGAGGCGTGGGACTATATTATGCACCTCGAGTACGGCGGCCGGCGCTTCTGGAGCAAGCCGATCTACGAGCGCATGGTCGCGCTTGCCGGGCGGCTGGCGCTGCGCCTGGCGGAGGCGGGGTTCCGGGCCGAGCCGCTTACCTTCGAGGACAGCATAGCGCTGATGGACCTGAAAGCGGCGGCCATCCGGGCCGGCCTGGGAGTGCTCGGCCAGAACAACCTGGTCGTCACGCGGGAGTACGGGCCGCGTATCCGGTTCGGTGCCGTCTACACAGCCGCCCCACTGGAGCCCGATGCTCCGCTCTCCGACTACTACTGCAGCAGCTGTACCATCTGCTGGGGGGCCTGTCCCGACGCGGCCCTCGGCCCGTGGGGGCTGGACCGTTCCCGCTGCCGGGCCGAGTTCGACCCCACCCCAGAGATGGCCCGCCGCCAGGAAGCGGAGGAAAAGCACCCATCTCCGGCGACCCGGCTGCAGTGCATCCGCTGCATCACGTCCTGCCCGATCGGGAAAAAAGTTGGCCGGCCCTACATCCCCGGGATCGACCCGCCGTTGCCCGGGCGATGAACTCCTGGACGAAAGGAGGATCGTATGAGCACAACGCGTATCGGCGGTCTAATCCTCGTCATCGGTGGCGGCATTCTGCTGCTCCTCTCCGCGCTGGCGGACGTCCTCGGCCTGGGGCGCGATCCGCACTTTGGCCCCTGGCAGGTGACGGGCGTGGTCGTTTCCGTGCTGGCGGTCGTAGCCGGGGTGCTTTTCCTGCGGCGTCGATGAAAAGGAGGTTCCGGTGTCCCGTCCGTTGTGGCTGCGCCTGGCCCGCGTGCTCCTGATCCCGCTCGTCCTGGGAGCAACGGGGTACGGTGCCCAGGCGCTGGGTATGCTCGCGTTCGATCAGTTCCTGAACTACGCCGGCCTGCCGCTGGGGACGCTTACGCCCGGTGGTTCGGGAACGGCGCTCTGCGAGCGGGTCGTGGTGGTCGTGGTCGATGGGCTGCGGGAAGACACCTCGCACCAGATGCCCGCCCTGGAGGCGCTGCGGGCGTCCGGCGCTGACCTGCCCTCGTGGACCCGGGTGCCGTCGCTCTCGCTGCCCGGCTACACCGTCCTCGCTACCGGGGCATACCCGGACCTGAGCGGCGTGACCACCAACTGGTACGAGGGCACGGTGCGCGTGGATAGCCTCTTTGCCCGGGCGCGCGAGGTCGGGATGCGCACGGCACTGGTCTCCGAGCCGAGCTGGCATATGCTCTACGGCCCCTGGATCGACGTCGACTACGCCGGGCAGCTGCTCGCTCACGGAGACGAGCCGCCGGAGAGCGCCTGGTCGACCGAAGCGCTGGGGCAGGAGGGGCTGCGGGTGCTCGCGGAGGAGGACGCGTCGCTGGTCTACATCTATTTTGGGGAAACGGACAAGGCCGGCGAAGAACATGGGGGTACGAGCCCCGAGTATCTCCAGGCCGCACGGAATGTGGATGCGCAGATCGGCGCGATCGCCAGGCAGCTCGATTGGAGCCGCGACACCCTGATCGTGACCGCGGACCACGGGATGATCGCGCGCGCGGGCCGGGCCCGTGGGGGCGGCCACGGCGGAGGGGAGCCGGCCGCCCGGCGCATCCCGCTCGTGATGGCCGGCTGTGGCATCGTCCCGGGTGTTTACCCCGAGGGAGGGCAGGCCGATCTCGTACCCACGGTCGCGACGCTCCTGGGGCTGCCGATCCCCGTGCACAGCCAGGGGCATACGCGCCTGGAGGCGCTGGCGATGACCCCAGGGCAGCGGGCCGGCGCCGCGCTCGCGCTGGGCGAACAGCAGGAAGCGCTCTACACCGCTTACCTGCGCGCCATGGGCGTTTCCCCCGAGGTCGACGGGCTGGAGGAAGCGCATGCCGCCTTTGCCGCCGGGGATTACGAACGGGTGGTCGGGCTCGTGGAGGCGTTCCTGGGCCGGCTGGAGGAGGCCGTGGCACGGGCAGTCGCGAACCGCCTGTGGCGAGAGCGGCTCGTCCGGCTGCCGTACCTTCTGCTTCCGCCGCTTGCGGGGGCGCTCTTCATCGCTTTCTACCGGCCGCGCAGAGAACTCGCACGGCCGTTCCTGCTGGCCGGCCTGTTCGTCCTTGTGCACCAGATCGTCTACTGGGTCGTCCGGGGGCATTCTTTTTCCTTCTCGGCGATCGGGAACATGGACACGGAGGTGTTCTTCCTCACGCGCACGCTGGACGGCGCGCTCGTGATGGCGTTCGTGGCGCTGCTTGCCGGCGTGTTGTGGCGCCGGAAGCCGTGGGACGAGGTCGTGTGGGGAGCCAACCTGAGCGCGCTCGCGATCGTGTGGCTGTTCCTGCTGCAGATCGGCCTTTACCTCTGGCTCTACGGACCGACGGTGAGCTGGCGGCTGCCCCACCTCGGATGGGGGTTTAAGTATTACCTGGACCTCCTGGGCCTGACCGGTGTGGGGCTCGCGGCGGCGCTGGTCTTCCCCTGGCTTGCGCTGGGCGTTTCCCGGTTGTTCCTTCTGGCCGATCGGCTTCGCACGGGGGCGAAAAAGAGCGCGAGGTGAAGCGCCCCGGGGAGGCGGCGATGGCAGAAGAGCGCGAGGTGCAAACCGACTCCGGGATCGAGATCCGGCGGGTCTACCGCCGGGAGGATGTGAAGGCAGACCCTCCCGACCCGGGCGAATACCCCTTTACGCGGGGCATCTACCCCACGATGTACCGGGGCAAGATCTGGACGATGCGCCAGTATGCGGGCTTTGGCACGGCCCGGGAGACGAACGCGCGCTTCCGCTACCTCCTTGAGCAAGGGCAGACCGGCCTGTCTGTGGCCTTCGACCTGCCCACGCAGCTCGGCCTGGACGCGGACGACCCGCGCGCGTTCGGCGAGGTCGGGCGGGTGGGGGTGGCCATCTCGAGCCTGGAAGATATGGAGGTGCTCTTCGAGGGGATCCCGCTGGATCGGGTGAGCACTTCCATGACGATCAACGCTCCGGCTGCCGCGCTCCTCCTGCTGTACGAACTCGTGGCAGAACGGCAGGGAGTGCCGGCGGAGGCGCTTCAGGGGACGATCCAGAACGACATCCTGAAGGAGTACGTCGCGCGAGGGACCTACATCTTCCCGCCTCAACCGTCGATGCGGCTGGTGGTGGACATCTTCCGGTACTGCCGCGCCCACATCCCCCGGTGGAACACGATTTCGATCTCCGGTTACCATATCCGGGAGGCCGGGGCGACGGCGGTGCAGGAGATCGCCTTCACGCTCGCCAACGGCATCGCCTACGTGGAAGCCGCCCGTGAGGCGGGCCTGGAGGTGGACGAATTCGCGCCGCGCCTGTCGTTCTTCTTCAACGCGCACAACAACCTGTTCGAGGAAGTGGCCAAGTTCCGTGCGGCGCGCCGCCTCTGGGCGCGCATCATGCGGGAACGCTTCGGCGCGCGAGACCCTCGCTCGATGATGCTCCGGTTCCACACTCAGACGGCGGGCTGCACGCTGACATCGCAGCAGCCGCTGAACAACATCGTCCGGGTGACGGTGCAGACGCTTGCGGCCGTGCTCGGGGGCACCCAGTCGCTGCACACGAACTCCTTCGACGAAGCGCTGGCGCTTCCCACGGAGGCGGCAGCCACCGTCGCACTGCGTACGCAGCAAATTGTGGCCTACGAGTCCGGGGTTGCCGACACCGCCGACCCGCTGGGCGGCTCTTACTTTGTCGAGGCGCTCACGGATGAGATCGAAGCGCGGGCGGCCGCGCTGATCGCCGAGATCGATCGACGGGGAGGCGCGGTGGCGGCGATCGAGCAGGGGTTCGTGCAGCGGGCAATCGCGGACAGCGCTTATGCCTACCAGCAGGCGATCGAGAGCGGGGCCAAGACGGTGGTGGGCGTGAACCGGTTCCAGATGGCGGAGGAACCGGTGCGGCCGGCCATCCTGCGCGTGGACGAATCGGTCCAGGCGGAGCAGATCGAGCGGGTGCGGCGGCTGCGGGCGCGTCGGGACGGGGCCGCGGTACAGAGGGCGTTGGCCGAGCTGGAAGCAGCGGCGCGCGGGACGGACAACCTGCTCTACCCGATGAAGGAGGCGCTGCGCCGTTACGCGACGCTGGGCGAGGTGTTCGGCGTGCTGCGGCGCATCTTCGGGGAGTACCGCGCGCCGACCATCCTCTGACGGCTGCCCTTTAAGGGGATGCCGTCTTGCGGTACAGGTGGCCCACAGTGGCGCGATCCGGGCGACCGGAATTGTTCTAACGTTCGGGCACACGTTGGGACATGACGTCATCACGCTGCCCGTCGCGCCCTGGGCCTGCAATTGGAGGCCCCCGCACCCCTCTCCTCGACTGCCGCGTAGCAAGGGAGACGGGAACAGGGGCAGCGAAGTCGGCCGCTCCAAGACCCGGTTCTTCCCCCTCCCCTGCTGGACGGCAAACGCGGGAGGCATCTCCTGGGGGTGGGATGCGGTCGAGGCAAAGACGTTCTCCACTCGGGCGCGACCTTCAGGCCTGGCTGGATTGACGCCCGAGCAAGGGTCGTGTAGAATGCGGCTGCTTCGAACATCGTACAGGAGGACAGCGTGGGCCGAAACCCTTCCTCTCGTTCTCGCCGGCGGGCGCGGGTGCTGCGGGTGCCCGGGTGGTACTACGGGCTGCTCGTCGGTGTCGCGCTGGTGGGCATCATCCTCATCGTTCGGGGGGTGCGGCCAGGGGATTTCCGGGAGGTGCGTCCCCTGGATGGGGTCAAGGGCCGGCCGGATGCGCCGGTGACGATGATCGAGTGGGGCTCGTTCACCTGAGGCTACTGCATCAAGTACGTCCGGGAGACGTATCCGTCGATCGAAAAAGAGTACGTCGAAACGGGGAAGGTGCGCTACGTCTTCCGTCCTGCCTTCTACGACGAGGCGACGCGGATGGCGGCCGAGGCGCTCTACTGCGCCGGCGAACGGGGGCGTTTCTGGGAGATGCACGACTGGCTCTTCCAGAACGGCGAGAAGCTGGCGATGCCGGAAGATAGGCTGCGCTTCCTGACGCAGGAAGCGGCTCCGGCGGTCGGGATCGACGGAGAGGCGTTGCGGGTGTGCCTCCGGGAAGGGCGTTACCGGTCCTGGGTGGAGAAGCTCCAGGCGCAGGCGAACGCCTTGGGCATACAGGGAACGCCGACCTTTTTGATCGACGGTGAGCTGCTGGAAGGGGCGCTGCCGCTGGAGACGTTCCGTCAGAAGATCGAGGAGGCCCTGGCACGATGACCACCCCATTGACCTTCAAGTTGCGCATGGCGATGGGCGTGCTTGCCCTGATGGGCCTGCTCGTCGCAGTGTATCTGGCGATCTTTGAGATCGGTTACCTCTTCCGGCCCGACTTTGCCGGGGAGATCGTTTGTCCGAACCAGGGCTGTGAGACGGTGAACCGGAGCTCGTATGTGACGATGTTCGGGCTCCCGGTAGCGGTCTACGGTGTCCTGGGGTACCTGGCGATCCTGGTTGTCGACCTGGGGTGGATGACGCGGCGGGAGATGGTGACGCTGTCCGGCGGCAACAAGCGAAGGGCCGAAGCGGGCGCCTTGCGCCGCGGGCTGGCACGGGTGCGGGTGAGCCACGTTCTCCTGGGGCTCACGGGGTTCGGGTTTGTCGTCAGCCTTTTCCTGACCTACCTGGAACTGTTTCGCATCCGGGCGATTTGCACCTGGTGCATGGTATCGGCGAGCCTGATGACGGTGCTCTTCGGGCTCGCGGTGGCCGGGCTCCTTTCCGAACGGCGACGCGCCGCCTGAGCCATTTGCCAAGCGCTGGGAGTTGTGGTATCATATTTCGCACCCGGGGCGTGGCGCAGTCTGGTTCAGCGCGCGCGGTTCGGGACCGCGAGGTCGACAGTTCAAATCTGTCCGCCCCGACTTGGAGAGGGATCTCTCCGCAGTGAGGATTGGCCGATAGAACGCGAGGAGGTCGTTCGATGCCACATCGCATCACGGAAGCGTGCATCGCTTGCGGGGCCTGCGAGGCCGAGTGCCCGGACGGTTGCATCAGCGAGGGCGATCCGATCTATGTGATCAACGAGGCGTGTTGCACCGATTGCCACTCCTGCGCCGAGGTTTGCCCCGTCGATGCGATCATCGGCGAGAAAAAGGCCTGATCGGGCACCTACGGGCATTGCAGACGGCGGCACCCCTTTGGGTGCCGCCGTTGTCGTTGGGAAAACAGATGGGCTTCCGGAGCCTGTCCGGAAGCCCCAAGAGTGGCGGAGGTGGGATTCGAACCTACAACCAAGGGCTTATGAGTCCCCTGCTCTACCGTTGAGCTACTCCGCCAGCAGTAGCGGGGGGCGGATTCGAACCGCCGACCTCCGGGTTATGAGCCCGACGAGCTGCCACTGCTCCACCCCGCGTCGCAGTATCTATTATATCGGCCGGGGCCGAATTTGTCAAACGCGCGCTTGACGAAAAGGGGAACCCGGGGATATAATCGGTGTGGCACGACAAGAGCGCCGATTGCTTGTATGGCAACGCACGAGAGCGGAAAGGGCCTCGATGGGAAAGCGCATTCTGCTCGTAGGCGATGCCCCCGTATTCCCTCAGCTGAAGGAAATCCTCCTTGCACGCGCCTACGAGGTAGCAACGAGCCGTGGTGGTAGTGAAGCGCTGGAAGGCCTTGCCGGTTTGCAACCCCAGTTGATCCTGGCCGATACGGTTCTGCCGGACATGACCGGTGTGGAGTTGAGCCGCCGGGTCCGCGAGACGGCATACGGCAGGCACCTGCCGGTGCTCCTCCTCGCCCCGGCTGGGGAGGAGGTGCCTACGGGTGTGGGGATCGCCTCTCTGGAGACGCTGGACAGTTCTTTGAACCCGGAACAGCTGCTCGCTGCTTTGGAGGAACGAATGCGGCTGGCGGAAACGCGTTCGCAGGGGACTGCGCCGTTCATTTCGCTCTCACCGGAACTGCTCACCCCCTTTTTCCACGAGTTCCGTACCTCTCTGACGATGATCAAGACCTGCATCGCGCTCCTGACCAACCCGCGCATCTCCTACGATCCTACAGAATTGCGCGAGTTCCTGGATATCGTGAGGCGAGGCGGGGACCGGGTCGACCGGCTGGTGCGGGATTTCCTGACGATCCTGAAACTCGAATCCGGGATGGCCGAGCGGGAGGCACGCGAGGTGCGGGCGCCGGTGGACGTCGATGCGGTGGTGATGTCTGTAGCGCAATCGCTTCAGCCGGACATGGCCGAACGTGGGGTCACGGTGCGCATCGGGGTCGCTGAGGACCTTCCCCCGCTGCTGGTGGCCGAGGAGCACCTGCGCACGATCCTGGAGAAACTGTTGCACAACGCGGTCAAGTTCTCGCGGGAAGCGGGGGGCGAGGTGGCGGTGAGCGTTCGTGCTGCTGAGGGAGGCGTCTGCTTCGAGGTGTCCGATCAGGGGATCGGCATCCCGGAGGAGGAGCAGCAGCGCATCTTCGACCGGTTCTATCAGCTGACGCGGGCCGGCCTGGAGCGCCAGGGGGCCGGGCTCGGCCTGGCGGTGGCCAAAGGCCTGGTGGAGCTGTACGGGGGCAGCATCCGCGTGCACAGCCAGGTCGATGTCGGGAGCACCTTTATCGTGATCCTGCCCGCGTCCACGGTGGCGGCGTCCGAGGACGACGTCCCGCGCACGGCGGAGGAGGCATTCCGCCGCCTGGGCATCCGTTTCTAGCCCGGGCTTTCGCACCTCGCCGGGGCACAGCTCCGTGCCCCGGCGGTTTGTTAATAGATGAGCAGCCCGATCCCTGCCGCAAGGACGATCACCAGCGCCGGGTGGACCTTGAGGAATGTCGTGGCGACAAAGGAGGCGATGGTGATCAGCCACAGGGACCAGCTGTTGCGCAGGTTGGCCGTACCGTTGTTTCCCCCAAGCAAAATGGGTTTGCCCAGGTCGTAAGCGGTCCAGAGCAACAGGCCCACCACGGCCGGCCGCGCTGCTTTCAGTGCGGCCGTTACCTTGGGATGGTCCTTTACCTTCAAGTACACGAGGGAAAGGAGAGCCATCAATATGATGCCGGGGCCGGTTATCCCCAGCAGGGCAAGGACGGCCCCTGGAAAGCGCCCGACACGGTATCCAATGTAAACCGACATCTTGACCGCGATGGGTCCCGGGAGAGCGTTGCCCATCGCAAGCGAGTCGGCAAACTCGGTCTCCGTCATCCAGCCGTGCACGTCGACGACCTCGGTCTGCACGAGCGGGATAACAGAGGGCCCGCCGCCATAGCCCAGCAGGCCTACCTTGAGGAACGAAAGGAAGAGGAGCCAAAGCGTTTTGCCCACCGGTATCCTCCTGAAGGACGCGCAAGCGGTTCGCCGGCCATTATACGCCCGAGCGCGAGGGGGCGCAATCGCGGTTGACCACCTCTGGCCCCTCTGCTATAATGGGCGCGCCGCAGAGGGTCGGGCGGTAAAGGAGATGGGCAATGAAGCCAATACAACGAGCGATCTCTGGCGGGATTCTGCTCCTCCTGGGAGCCCTTGCCCTGTTAGCTTGTGGCGCCCCTGCCCCTACCGTGGAAACGCCTTCCCCTGTTCCGTCCCTTTCGGCGACCGCAACCCCGCTGCCTGTGCCTACGGGGACCCCCACGCCGCCCCCCGAAGTCGCGGACGCGATCATCGTGGGGCTCCTGCAGGACTGGGAGCCGGATACGCTCTGGCCGCTGTGGGGGGCCACTCCGAAACAACAGATCATCCAGAGGGCGGTCATGGAGCCGCCGATGACCACGCTGAACTACGACTACCAGGCCGTGCTCGTGGAGGACGTCCCCACGCTGGAGAACGGAGGAGCCCTGCTGCGACAGGTACCGGTGCCGATCGACGCCACCGGGGCCGTTACAGTCACAGACACAGGCGTGTACACCGTCGGCTTCCAGCTGGTGGTCACCTTTCGCCTGCGCCCGGACCTCTACTGGTCCGATGGGCAGCCGGTGCGCGCCAGCGACTCGGTCTTTGGATTTAACGTTGCCTGCGTTTCCGGGACAGTCCTGGAACCGGAACGGTGCGAGAAGGTAGTCAGCTACGAGGCGGTGGACGAGCGTACGATCCGGGTGACATTCCACCCGAACGTCGCCGTTCCCGACTACTACTCCTATTTCTGGCCGCTTCTGCCCGAGCATGCATGGAGCCGCTATACCCCCGAAGAGATGGCGGAGGTGGAACAGATCTCGCGGCTCCTCTCCCCCAGTTATGGCCCGTACACGATCGCCGAGTGGAAGCCACATACATCCATCACCCTGGTACGTAACCCTTACTATGTCCTCCACGGCGCTGGCTATCCTGTCGTCGATAAGATCGTCTTCAAGTTCCTCCCGGATGCGGAGCACCTGCTGGCGGAACTGCTGGCCGGCCAGATCGACCTGATCGAAAGCCACGGACTCCAGGGGCTGGATCCGGACCTCCTGCAGGCGCTGGAAGAGCGCGGCCTGATCCGCCTGTATGCTCAACCGTCCCCTGTCTGGGAGCACATCGACATGAACCTCAACAACCCCGCCGACCTTGCGCAGCCGCATCCGGTGCTCTCCGACCTGCGGGTGCGCCAGGCGATCGCTTACGGGACCGATCGGGCAAAGATGGCCCAGGAGATCTATCAGGGGAAGGTCCCAGTGATGAACAGCTGGATCCCGGGCGAGCACTGGGCCTACGCCGGGGATGAGGCCCTGACGCTCTACCCTTACGATCCGGGCCGTGCAGCGGCGCTGCTGGAGGAGGCGGGGTGGATCCTTGCGGACGACGGTTTCCGCTACAAGGACGGGGCGCGTATGACCCTGAACCTCTACATCGTGGCCGGTCAGCCGCGGCGCGAGCGGGTCGCGGAGCTGCTGCGGGCCGATCTGGCCGCCCTGGGGATCGAGCTCCGGATCGTGCGTGTTCCCGAGGAGGTCTGGTACGGCGAGGAGAGCCCGCTCACGCGCCGGGCATTCGACCTTATCGCCTACGCCTGGATCCCGGGGCTGGAGCCGGACGGGCGGGCGAACTATGCCTGCGACCAGATCCCCTCCGAAGCGAACGGCTGGC
Organism: Chloroflexia bacterium; assembly: GCA_041082245.1. Taxonomy (GTDB): domain Bacteria; phylum Chloroflexota; class Chloroflexia; order DTKN01; family DTKN01; genus DAOTVY01. The sequence goes on along the minus strand of JBDOIE010000102.1, from coordinate 33,511 downwards.
AGGGGCAGAACTATATGGGTTGGTGCAACGGGACGGCTACCTCGGCCCTCGCGCAGCTGGAGCGAAAACTGAAGCGAGAAGAGCGAAAGACCCTCTACCGCGTCGTGCAGCAGCAGTTCACCGCAGACATTCCCTCCCTGCCCCTGTTTAGCCAGCTCGAGGTCTTTGCTGCCCATCCCGCGCTGCGCAACCTTCGCCTGAACCCGACAGAGTACTTTACCTGGAACTGCTGGGAATGGTCGCTCCCCGCACGATGGCCGTGACCAGGTTGCGGCTGAAGGATTTCCACTCCCTAACCGCGGCCACCCGTCCCCGCGGGCAGCCCTTGTTGTTGTCGCCAGGTGCTCCGCCACGCGCGCCTGCAAATGGGAGGAGACTACCCATCCCCGCAGGGTGCCGTCGTTGCTATCTTTCCTCCTTCCGTTCGGGTTCGGCCATCTCTTCCCGAAGCCGTACCAACCCCTGCCGCACCTCCTGGCAGATTTCCGTCAGTTTCCTGGTCAGCTCCTGGTTGTCCTCGAGCTGCTCATAGTCGAGGAGCCACTCCACCGGCTGTCGCCATTCCGTTACCCGTAACACGCCCTTTTCTTCGACCTCTAGCAGGAAAACCGGGGGGTGTGCCGTGCCGGTCACGCCCGCATCCTTGAGGAGCCTCTTGACCCGCAACCCCAGGCGTCCCAGCGGAGTGCCCGGGGAGACGTCCTGGGCCCATTCCGGCGGCAGGTCGAAAACCACGTCCAGGTAGATGCTCGGGAATCCCCCATCCTCGGAATGGGGACACGGCTCGGTCGACGGGTGGTACAGGGAACAGAGCCGCTCTGTCCCCAGCACGGTATAGCTCGTCAGCGCGCTGTCCCACTCGAAGGAGAACTCGGCCACGGGCCATGCATCCTTCGGCCAATCCTCGGGAATACAGCGCACGCTGAACACGCGGTCCAGTTCCGTGGTCTCCAGGGTGCTGTGGATCGCAAAGGTGCGTAGCCCTGCCTGACGGGCTGCACGGAGCAGGCAACCGGCCACCTCTTCGTAGCGCATCGGTCCCTCCTCTACAGATTTGCCGTGGCAGTATAGCACAAGGGGTGGAGGAAGGACAAACGGCCCCGGGAGCTGGGGCACGCGCCATTCTTGCGGGTGACTTCCAGCGGAAGGGCACCTCCGTTCGTTTGCCCGTGTGTGGAATCGGCGTTCGAGATGAACAACAGGGGCGTTGTAGGGCAATTCCGCAGGAGTTGCCCTGCTTCCGCCCAGCCTTTCGGGGCAAGACAGTGGGGAAGCCCTGCCTTCACACCCAGAAAGCGTCAAATCGAGGCTGCCTGGTTCCTGCAGAAGTGGCGCGCACCCTGGGAACTGGTAGGCAGGAGCAACCCGGGACGCGGGGATCGGCCACACCTGAGCCGCCTGGCAGCGGAACGGCCCGACCACTCCCAGATTGGACAGGGTCACTACCGGGTGCCCTGGCGAGGCCAGCCGCGACTCGACGCAGCGGGCGCTTGGCGGGCGGTGCCGAGGTGGCGTTTCCGGTCAGGACGTGGGCTTTCCTCGTCCTGGCCACTCCCAGCGCTCGTCCAGCAACCGCACCTCCACTGTCTCGATGCCGTTCAGGCCGCGCAGTGCCTGGCGCACCTGCTCGGTCAGGTAGCCGACGAACGGGCAGTTCGGGCTGGTCAGCACCATATGCACCTCGGCACGAGAGCCTTCCACGATGACATCCCGGATCAGCCCGAGTTCGACCAGGTTCAGGCCGGCCTCCGGGTCGAGTACGTGTTGCAACGCCCCCAGGGCGCGCGTGCGCACTTCTGCCGGCGTATGGCGCGGTGCCACAGGAGGCGCGCCCTGATGAGCTTCCTCCAGGGTGCGCACCCTGCTTTCCAGCTGGGCATACCGCTCCAGCACCTGGCTGAGCGCCTGGATGACAGGGTCGGGTAGCTGTCCGTGCTCGAGCGTGGCCAGCTCCGAAGGTTCGCGCGGCCCGGCGAGCCGCGCCGGGACGCCCACCACCGTTGCCCCGGCGGGAACAGGCTTGATGACCACGGAGCCGGCCCCGATGCGGGCGTCGTCTCCCACAGTGATCGGCCCCAGTACGATGGCTCCTGCCCCGATGACCACGCGGTTCCCGATGGTGGGATGGCGCTTGGTCTTCTGGAGGCTTGTCCCGCCAAGCACCACGCCCTGATAGAGCAGAACGTCGTCCCCCACTTCTGCCGTCTCCCCGATGACCACGCCCATCCCGTGGTCGATGAAGCAGCGCCTGCCGATACGCGCGCCCGGGTGGATCTCCACGCCGGTCAGGAAACGGTTCAGGTGGGAGATCAGGCGGCCCAGGAACTTGAGCCCGTGTGTCCACAGGAAATGGGCCAGGCGGTGCAGCCACAGCGCGTGGAGGCCAGGATAGCAAAAGAGGACTTCCCAGATCGTCCGCGCGGCGGGGTCCTTGGCGAATACCGTCGCGATATCTTCCCGTAGTGTGCGCAACATAGCCATCCCTCTCCGACGGTTACCTTGCTCCTGAAGCACTTGCTTCGGGAACGTCGAACAGGTCGGTGCTCAGATAGCGCTCCCCGGTGTCGGGCAGCACGACCACGATCGTCTTTCCGCCATTCTCCGGCCGGCTGGCCACCTGCAGCGCGGCCCAGGCTGCAGCCCCTGAGGAGATCCCGCAGAGGATGCCCTCGTAGCGCGCGAGCCGGCGGGCAGCCTCTTTCGCGTCCTCGTCCTGCACCTGGATGATCTCGTCCACAAGGTCCAGCCGCAGTACTTCCGGGACAAAACCCGCCCCGATCCCCTGGATCTGGTGGGGGCCCCGCTGGCCCCCCGAAAGGACCGGGGAACGGGCCGGCTCCACAGCGATGGCACGGAAGGACGGTTTGCGCGCCTTGATCACCTCTGCGACCCCGGTGATCGTGCCTCCGGTGCCCACCCCCGCGACGAGGATGTCGACCTTGCCCTCCGTATCCCGCCAGATCTCTTCCGCGGTGGTGCGCCGATGTACTTCCGGGTTCGCGGGGTTGCGGAACTGGTGAAGGATCAGGTAGCGGGGGTCCTGGGCAGCGAGTTCCTCAGCCCGACGCACTGCGCCCGGCATTCCTTCTGCTCCCGGGGTCAGGATGAGCTCCGCTCCGAGCGCACGGAGCAGTTTGCGCCGCTCCACGCTCATCGTCTCGGGCATCGTGAGCACGAGCCGATACCCGCGTGCGGCGCAGACCATCGCGAGCGCGATCCCGGTATTGCCGCTCGTGGGCTCGAGGAGGATCGTATCGGGGCCGATCTGCCCCGCAGCCTCCGCGGCTTCGATCATGCTGAGGCCGATGCGGTCCTTCACGCTGGAGCAGGGGTTGAACGATTCCAGCTTCGCGAGCACGGTCGCGGGGAGCCCCGCGGTCACGCGGTTCAGGCGCACCAAAGGCGTTCGGCCGATGGTCGCGGTGATATCCGGGTAGATAGGAGTCATCGAAAGACCTCCTTGCTAAGCTCGGGAGCCAGGAGGGACGGGCGTCCCGGTGCAAAGCTCCTGCAACGTCACCCGCTCGAGCACCTCGGAGATGGCCCGGCCAACCTGTTCCCACAGGTACCCGCTCGGACAGGTGGGTAGCCGGGGACACACCTTTCCACCACCGGCGGGGTGGCAGGGCGCCGGATCCAGCGGTTCCACGGCCCGCAGGATATCCAGGGCGCGGATCTCATCCGCCGGCCGGGCCAGGCGGTATCCGCCGCCGGGGCCGCGCTCGGCCCGGATCAAGTCCGCCCGTGCCAGCTGCGCGAGGAGCCGTGCCAGATACAGCGCAGGGATCTTCTCGCGCCGTGCGATGGCCTCCCGCGGCACCGGTCCTTCTTCCTGATGCCGCGCAAGGTCGACCATCGCGCGCAACGCGTACCGCCCGCGGGTGGTAATCCGCATGGAAAGCCTCCTGCACAGCCCGATGATACAATTGATGAGCGTTTTTGTCAACTATTATTCCACGGTGATCAGGTCCCGGACCCGCGCGAAGGTCGCCGGGCCGATCCCTGGGACCTTCTGCAGATCTTCGATCGTGCGAAAGGGGCCGTGCTGCTCGCGGTAGGCGACGATGCGCTGTGCATAACCTGGGCCGATTCCCGGAAGCGTATCCAGTTCGGCCACGCCGGCCGTGTTGATGTTGACCTTGCCCGGGGTTGCGCTATTTGAGGAAGGCACGCCGGTAGCCGGCGGCAACGTCGGTTCCCCCTGGCGCGGGACATATACCTGCTCCTCATCCCGCAGACGGCGCGCAAGGTTCAGGTGGGCAAGGTCCGCCTCCGGGGTTGCTCCGCCGGCCGCGGCCAGTGCGTCGGCCACCCGGGCACCAGCAGGCAGCGTGTACACCCCCGGATGCACCACCGCCCCGCTAACGTAGACGACGACCGGCGTGGGGGTCGCCGTAGGGGACGGCGTGGGGCTCGGTTCCGGGGTCGGGGTGAGCACAACGATCGGCCGCGGCGAGGGGGCCGTGGCCTGTGCTCCGTTCCCTGCTCTCGAAAGGGCCACGCCAGCCAGCAGGAGCAAGGGGAGAACCACCCACCAGAGGCGACGCCATCGATCCATTGGCTCCCTCCATTGATATAAGCATTGGATACTTCCTCCAACATTGTAACAAAATACCGGTGCATTGTCAATCCCGCGCATTCGTCCCGCAGCCCAGGCGAGGACGCGTTCCGGGAACACAGGGATTGCTCCCCTCCGCGAGAGCGACCGCGCGTGCCCAGGCGTGTGGAACTTCGGGGCAGAAACCCGGGGAACGATCAACGATTAACGATCAACGATCAACGATTAACGATCAACGATCAACGATCAGGATTTCCCCGGCAATACAACGGCCACCACATACCCTTTCGTCGAGAGATACCGGGCAGCCGTCTCCCGCACCTGCTCCGGGGTAATCTGCTCCAGCAGGGAAGGGAACCGCTCCAGGTAGTCCAGGCCCAGCCCGTAACGCTCCATCCGCAAGAGCGTGACCGCTACCCCGTCGTTTGTCTCGAGGCGCAGTGCCAGTTGGCCGTTCAGGTACGCCCGCGCGTCCGCCAGTTCCGTTTCCCCGGGACCCTCGGCGAGCAAGTCCTCGATCACCTGCAGGATCGCTTCGCGGGCCCGGTCCACGTTCTCGGGAGCAACCCCGGCGTACACGAGCCATGGGCCTGCCCCTACCCCGGCCTCCAGCACGCTGCGCACCACATAAGCGAGTCCCTGGGCATCGCGGACCGTTTCCCCCAGGCGTCCCATCATCCCCAGTTCTCCCAGGATCGTGTTTGCCAGCAGGGCAGCATGGTAATCCGGATCGCAGCGTGCCAGTCCTGGGACACCCCACACCAGCGCCGCCTGGCTCTTGCCGGGGACGAACTGCCGCACTTCCCGCACCTCTGCCGGCCGCTCGATGCGCGGCACAGCGGCTTCCTCCAAGAGCGTTCCTTCCCATCCTGCAAGCCGTTGTCCGAGTATTTGCTCCACTTCGCTGGCTCGCACGGCTCCGCAAACGGCGATCACAAGGTTTTTGGGCGAGATATATCTCTGGTGAAACGCCTCCAGATCGTTCCGCTCGATCGCTGCTACGGACTCGGGTGTTCCCTCGGGCCGACGACGATACGGATGGCCTTCGGGGAAAAGTGCCTCCCGCAGTGCGCGATCCGCTACATAATCAGGATCGTCTGCCAGATGGCGGAGCTGGGTCAGGGCTTCGCCTTTTTTTCGCTGCCATTCGGTTTCGTCGAAAGATGGCTCACGGAGCATCTCCAGGAGCCGGTCCAGAAGCAGCTCCAGGTCCTGGGCGAGTGCCTTTCCGGAGAACGAGATCGCGTGCGGGCCGGCCGAGAACTCGATCCCCGCCCCGACCCCTTCCAGCCCCTCGTGGAGTTCCCGGAAGGTGTGCCGTCGCGTCCCCCGGAGGAGCATCTGTGCGGTGAGCGCGCACAGTCCCTCCTTTCCCACCGGGTCGAGCAGGCTTCCGCCGCGCACGTACCCCTGCACCGCGACCACCGGGTGCGTGGGGTTTTCCCGCACCAGGAGCACCGCGCCCCCGGGCAGGAGGCGACGGACGATTTCCTCCGCCCGCAGGGCAGGGCGCCCGCCGGGCATCGGTGGGGCCGCCGACGGCCGGGCGGCTGCAGGCATCCCGATAGCTGCGGGTACAGCCCCTTTCTCCTCGCTGGGGACGAACCATCCGATCGTCCTCCGCTCGGGTGAAAAGCAGGTCGCGGCCACGCGTTGCACCTCCTCCGGACGCACCCCGGCCAGCGCCTCGAGGAGAGCATCCGGCGGATCGTCCCGCCCGACCATATCCATCATTCCCAACCAGCCTGCCAGAGCGGTAGGGCTCTCGCTTCCATAGGCGATCTGGGCGCGCATCTGCCGAGCCGCGCGGGCGAGCTCTTCTTGCGGCGGGGGCGCTTCCGCGAGCCGGGCCAGCTCTTGCAGCAGCACAGGCTCGACCTCCTCCGGGCGACGACCCGCACGCAACGTGACCTGGATCGTGAACAGGCCGGGGTCGCACGTGAGGGGCGCCTGGCACACCGCCGAGACCGCAAGCTGCGTTTCCACAAGGGCCCGGTACAGCCGGGAAGTGCGGTACAGCCCCGGGCCGCGCCCGAAGATCCCTGGTCCTCTCGCGCCGCTCAGGAGCGCTTCCAGTAGCAGCAGGGGAAGCCAGTCCGAGTGCCCGGCAGGCACGGCCGGAACGGCGAGGAACAGGATCGGCGTAGGCCCCGGGCAGCGCAACACGACCCGCCGTTCCGCCCGCTGGGGCGGTTCTACGGCGCAGGGAACCGGCACGCTCTCTCCTGCCGGGATGGAGCCGAATGCCTCGTCGACCTGTCGCAGCGCTTCCTTGGGATCCAACGCCCCAGCAAGGACCAGCAGAGCGTTGTTGGGGACGTAGTGGTGCCGGTAGTGCCGCTCCAATTCGCCTGGGGTCAGGCGTTGGAGGTCCTCTTTCCACCCGACGATCGGCTGGCGGTAAGGGTGTACCCGCAGCGCCTGTGCGACGACCTCTTCCTGAAGGAGAAAGGACGGGTCGTTCTCGGCCCCTTCCCGCTCGGCCAGGATCACTGTGCGCTCGGCTTCCACCTCCGTCGGGTCGAAGCGCACGTGCTGCATCCGTTCCCGTTCGATCTCGAGGGCCAGGGGCAGCGCTTCCGCCGGCAAGGTCTCGAAGTACGCGGTCCAGTCGTAGTAGGTAAAGCCGTTCCAGATCCCGCCCCGGCGGCTGACCTCCCGGGCGATCTCGCCTTTTCCGAACCGCCCGGCGCCCTTGAAGGTCATATGCTCCACCCAGTGCGACATCCCGGTCTGTCCCACCGGCTCGTTCCGGGAGCCAACGCGGTAAAAGATCCAGGTGCTCACCGTCGCGGTGTGGGGAAGCGGGCAGAGGAGGATCTGAAGGCCGTTATCGAGGGTGTGTCGCTGTGCGGTGATCATCGCACCTCCCAGGGGCCAAGCGGATTTCCTGCTATCGGGCGATGAGCTGTTCCAGCCGATCTCGCCCCAGGTTTCCCGGAACGACTTCCTGCACCATACCCTGAGGGTCGATCAGGAAGGTCGTTGGAAGGGCGGTCACGCGGTAGAGATCGCTCACCGCTCCATCGGCATCGAGGAGCACAGGGAAAGGCGGGGGTTGTTCGTCGAGGAATGCACGTACCGCTTCGGGCGTTTCCTCCACATTGACCGCGAGGATCGCGACGGTGTCGCTGATGGTTGTGCCAAAGGCGACCCACTCCGGCCACTCTTCCCGGCATGGCCGGCACCAGGAGGCCCAGAAGTGCAGCAGCACCGTGCGGCCGCGGAACGCTTCCAGGGTAAGGACGGTCCCGTCGAGGGCAGGCAGGGCGAAGGAAGGCGCCTGTTGCCCGACGGCCGGCCCTACCGGCAGTGCGGTAGGGGTGGGAACGGAGGTTGGGAGCGCAGAGGAGGGAGACCGTGGGGAAGCCGGCGCGCGGCTCGACGACGCCGTCGGCGCAGCCGGCGCGACCGCCGGAAGACGGTACAGGAACAGGGAGAGCATTAACAGGGCGCCGATTACCCCTCCGGCCGCAAAGAGCCCCGCTCCGGCGAGCAGCCACCTCCAGCGTGGATGCCCTGCTGCATCGGGCGAATGCGACATCGTGGTCACCGTTCCTCTGAGACCCCGATGGAACGCCGGTACAGCCGGCGAAGGCGCAGCTCTTCCTGTCGAGCGGCTTCCCGGCCCGCTTCGAGCGCCGCTCGCAGCCGTTCCCGGGCGCATGCCCGGTTTTCCGCGCCGGTGCCTGGCGAAAGGAGCAGGGCCAGTGCGGCTCCGCAAAAAAGCCCGATCAGGAACCCTTTCCCAAACGAGGCCATCGGGACCTCCTCCTGCGCTTACGAGCTTCTGTCTGGCTTCACGGGTCTCCGCGCGCCCGACCGCGGGTGGCCTGCTTCACCGTCTCCGACGCAACCACTCTCGGGCCCACAGCAGGAAGGCGGCGCTCACGCCGGCCAGGATGCCGAACAGGGCGGCTCCCTTGAGGTCGAGCAGTGGCCGCACATCGCCGTCGAGGTGCTCTCCGATGACGAGCACTGCTTTCGTGTCCTCGAGGCGGACTACGCCCCCGACCACGGCCCAGTTTGTGCCCCCGTCGACGGTAAGTTCCTGGGCGGCAACCAGGCCGCTTTCCCCTTTTTCCAGTCGGACGCTGTCCGCGCGCACGAGCGCAACGTAGCTCTCCGTCACCTGCGCCTCGTCCGCCTCGACATGGAGCACCGCGGAGCCGCGGATGTCCGCTTCCCCGCTGCGGACCGTTCGGACGGCCGACTGGGCGATGTCGACCTGTTCCGCGCGCACCGCCTCGACCCGGGCCTGGCTCAAACGGACGGCTTCCCCGGTCACCTCGGGCACAGCGCCCCCTGCCGCGGGGATCGGTTGCTGCTCCGTCGGTTGGGCTTCGCTCATCGCTATACCTCCTTGCGCCGTCGGCGCCTGCTTTCGCGCAGGGCCAGTATACCATGGGCGTAGCCCAGGTCGCAACCGCTTTCCGAAGGCCATGGAAAGAGGCCGCACCATCATACGAGGCGTGCTTCAGCAACAAGGCAACCTTGCGGGCAAAGCGGCGTCTAACGCGCTGCGATCTCTGGGCAAGGCGTGGGATACGCGATACGGGACCCCATTCCGGAACGCGCGACGGTGTCTGCTGCTACCAGACGCTACCCCACCGGGCGAATGCGATCACCCCGGCCGCCTGGGCCACGAGCCCCAGCCACCGCCAGAGGAACCAGGTGGCGCGCCTCCGGCTCAAGATCTCGCCGAGGAGAATGAAAGCGGGGAAGGCCATGAGCACAAAGCGATGCAGGCTGTACATGACGCCTGCCGCTTGAACCTTGGACATCGAGAAAGCGATGACCAGAAATCCATAGACCCCATAGGCGGGAGGCAACCGCCGGACTCCCGCAACCAGCGGAAAGGCCACCAGAGCGATCGAAAGGAGCGATGACAATACCGCCGGCCAGGCCGTGGAAAAGTGCCGAAATCCTTCCCAGACGGCCAGCCAGGGCCAGGTCCAGCGTTGTTCCCAGCCGTACTCCTGGGCGCTCCAGAACGGGGCGTGCTCCAGGAGCGAAGCGTACCCAGCAAAGAGAAGCAACGCGACAGGGATGGGCACCAGCGATAGGAGCGCGCGCAGGGGGCGCCGCTCCACAAGCCAGGCCAAAGCAAGCGCCGGAAAGAGGAGCACGCCGTGAGGGCGGGCGAGCGCCGCGAGCCCGCCCAGCAACCCGGCGCTCAACCATTTCTGGCTTCGCCAGGCCCGGAAGCTCGCGATCGCGAAGAGGAGGAAGAGGGACTCCGCGTAGGGCATGAGCAGGAAAAAGGCGCTCGGGAAAGAGACGAGCGCTTCGAGGGCCGCCCGGGCGGTTTCCGGGCCGCCCTCTGTACGGGCCAGGTCGTAAAGGAGCACCAGAGCCCCGGCTGCGGCCAGGTTGGAGACCAGCAGGCCTGCCCAGAGGTAATGCCCGCACAAGAGCCTCCCCAGGCCTCCCACCAATGCCGGATAAAGGGGAAAGAATGCCACGCTTCCGTCGCCCCCGCGATAGCCCGATTGGGCGATGCTCAGGTACCAGGTGGCATCCCAGCGCAGCCAGAGCTCCAGGAACGGGCTATCGCGCTCCCCCGGTGTCGGCACAAACCCGTGCAGGTACGGCGACGAAAGGGGCAGGGGCGGCATCGGGAACACCCGCGCGACCACGATCCCCAGCATGCTCACAAAGACCCGCAGAAACAGGAAGGCGCCCAGGCCATAGAGCAGTGCCTGTTTCCACGTACCGGAAAGGGGCCTTGCGCTGGACAACGTCACCCTCCACTAAGTGGAATTCGATCTCTCGTCTTCGTTGCCTGCCCTGCCCGAAGGAATTATACCCCGGATGCTCTGCGGAGAGCAAGGCCTCTCCGACCGATTGGACGCCAGCCGAAAGCTTGTTGCGGTCACCCATCCGCTGTGCTATAATCCCCGCGCACCCTCGGTGTGTGGTGCAACGGCTGAGCACACCGCTTTCGCTGCCGAAGATACTTCGATGAAGAAGGAGGATCCGGATGGCAGGGAAAATGCGCGCCATCATGAAGGTCAGACCGGGGCCGGGTTTCGAGATGCGCGAAGTGGACATCCCGGAACCGGGACCGCGCGATGTCCTGATCAAGGTCAAGGCGACTTCGATCTGCGGGACGGACCGCAAAATCTACCACTGGGATGCCTGGTCGGCCGGCCGCATCCGGCCGCCGCTGATCATCGGGCACGAGGTATGCGGCCACGTGGTCGCCGTGGGTCGGGAGGTGACGCTGCTGAAGGAGGGAGACTTTGTCTCCGCCGAAAGCCACATCCCCTGCACCGTCTGCCCCGTATGCCGCAACGGCCAGCAACACATCTGCGCCCACCTCAAGATCCTGGGCATCGATACCCCGGGGACCTATGCGGAGTACGCGGTCATCCCCGAGGTCGTGGCCTGGAAGAACGATCCGCACCTCGATCCGGCCATCGCCTCGATCCTGGAGCCGCTGGGCAACGCCGTCTACACCGTGCTCGCCGAGCCGATTACCGGGTGCAGCGTGGCCGTGTTTGGCGACGGACCGGCTGGCCTGAACGCCGTGGCGGTGGCCCGTGCCTCGGGTGCCGGGACGATCTTCCACATCGGCAAGTACCCGTTCCGTCTGGACCTGGGGCGGAAACTCGGGGCCAGCGTGAGCCTGAACAGCGCGGACCCCGCTGTGGACGTCGTGCAGGCGATCCTGGATGCCACGGAGGGATACGGCGTGGACGTGGTGCTGGAAATGAGCGGGAGCCAGCGCGCGATCGACGAGGGGCTGAAGGTGCTGCGCAAAGGCGGCCGCTTCTCCGCGTTCGGTATCCCCTCCGGCCCGGTGCAGATGGACCTTTCGAACGGCGTCGTGTTCAAGGGAGCGCGCATCCTGGGCATCAACGGCCGGCTGATGTGGGAGACATGGTTCCAGATGGCGGGCCTCCTGCGCTCCGGCCTGCTCGACCCTTCCCCCATTATCACCCACCGCATCCCGCTGGACGACTTTGAAAAGGGCTTCCAGGCGATGGACTCCAGCGACCGTATGGTGGGCAAAGTGGTCATGTTCCCCGACCCGGCCGACATCCGGCCTTAGCAAAGGAGGAAGTTCCCATGGCGGACAAGTACGACTTTATCCGTGAGGAAATGGCGCGGCTCGAGCGCGAAGGCCTGCTCATCCGCATCCGCACGATCGGATCCCCACCCGGCGCCCGAATGATCGTCGACGGCAAGGAGGTGCTCAACTTCTGCACGAACAACTACCTGGGGCTGGCCAACGATCCCCGCCTGCGTGAGGCGGCCAAGAAGGCGCTGGACCGCTGGGGGGCCGGGCCGGCCGCCGTGCGCTCGATCGCCGGTACGCTCGAGCTGCACCTGGAGCTGGAAAAGGAGATCGCCGCCTTCAAGGAGGTCGAAGACGTCCTCTATGTGCAATCCGGTTTCTGCGCGAACCAGGCCGCGATTCCACCGCTCGTGGGCAAGGAGGACGTGATCTTCTCGGACCGCCTGAACCACGCCTCGATCATCGACGGTTGCCGCCTCTCCGGTGCCAAGATCATCGTCTACGAGCACTGCGACGTGGACGATGCGGAGCGGGTGATCCGTGAGAACCTGCCGAACTACCGCCGGGGCCTTCTGGTCACCGATGGGGTATTCTCCATGGACGGCGATATCGCGCCCCTGGACAAGCTGTACGAGGTGGCCGCCAAGTACGGGGTGCTTACGATGGTCGATGATGCCCATGGGGAAGGTGTCCTGGGCGGTGGGCGAGGGATCGTGCACCACTTCGGCCTGCAGGGCAAGTTCGACGTCGAGATCGGGACCTTCTCCAAGGCGATGGGCGTCGTGGGCGGCTGCATCGCGGGGAAGAAAATCGTGATCGACTACATCCGCCAGAAGGCGCGGCCGTTCCTCTTCTCCAGCGCCACTACGGCTGCCGATACCGCCGCCTGCCTGGAGGCGATCCGTATCCTGCGGCAGTCGGACGAACTCGTGGCGCGGCTATGGGAAAACACCGAATACTTCAAGAAGGGGATGCAGCAGCTCGGATTCAACACCGGGAAGACGCAGACCCCCATCGTTCCGGTGATGCTCGGGGAAGCCCCTCTCGCCCAGGAGTTCTCGCGGCGCCTGTTCGAGGAGGGCGTCTTCGCGATGGCCATCGGCTACCCGACCGTACCGCGCGGCCAGGCGCGCATCCGGGTGATGAACACCGCCGCGCACACCCGGGAAGACCTGGACCGCGGTCTGGCCGCCTTCGAGAAGGTAGGCCGGGAGCTCGGGGTGATCTGATCCGTTTCGCCGGGGCCGCTCCTGGGCGTTTCATCGCCTTGTGGCCGTACGGCTGACCGATGTATCCGCAGCGGGGGCAGCTCACAGGCTGCCCCCGGTTTCATTGTTCCTCCAGCACCGCTTCGTGGAGCGCACGGTCGGGCGGATAACCTCGCTCGAGGAGCAGGATGCCCTGCCCGAAGTAGCGAACCCCGAAGGCCCCCCACGGGGATGACACTTCCTCAACCGGGCATGGTCCGTCCAGCAGGAGGGTGCGTTCGGGCCCGCCCCGGTGCCGGTAGAAAGGGTAGATGAGGAGCGTCCGGAGGGTCTCCCGGTAGGGGCGCTCGTCCGGGTCGGCCCGCGTGAGATCCACAAGGACGAAATCCGCGCGCCAGGATTCTCCGTAGGGGAAGAGGTAAAAGCGCTCGCGGTGCGCAAAGTGCGGCCCGAGGCAGTTATCGGCGGCAAGTGCGGCGTCTGCCGGGATCAGGGCGGCTGCTTCGCGAAACGCGGCCAGGTTCTGCGGACGGCCCGGCCGGCCGACCGGGTAAAGCCCCGGTCCATCGACCGGCTTCCACCAGGGGAAATCCCACCCCAGAGCCGCCGCGGTTCCCGCAAGCAGCAGCAGTCCGAGGATGCGGTTTCCTCGCTTCACTCGAGGGACGGCCCACGCGAACCCCCGGATGCCACCGAGGAACAGGAAAGGGATCATCGGCGCCGTGTACTGGTAGTAGATCGTGCTGTGGGGGAGACACCGGGAAAAGAACGACGAAAACAGGCTGGGCAGAAGCGGAAGCAAGAAAAGCGGGGAGAGGAGCGGCAGGAATGCCAGGGGCAGAAGCAGGCGGGGCAAGAAGGTAGCCTTATATGGTCCGATACCTCGCCACGATTCAGACAGTACGGCCATAGGATGACGCAAGAAGCGAAGAAGCGCCGCCCCGTAGGAAGGCCCCAGGTGTCCGAAGCAGGCAACAAAGGTATCCGAAGGCGCTCCGCGCAGGTGGGGCATTACGAGCCCCATCCCCAGGATCGTCCAGGAAGTTCCGATCGCTGCCCAGCAGAGCGCAAGCCGCCGCTTGCGCCCACGGGCGCGAAACGCCTCTACCCCTGCCCACAGCGCGATCGCAAGGCCGACCTCCTCACGGCAGGACAGCGCGAGGAGCAGCGCCAGCGAGGCTGGCCCGTAGCGCGCTTCTTCCCACAACCAGAGCGCGAACAAGAGGAACGGCGTGGTGAAGGCCTCCGCGTGAAAGTCGAAGCGGACGATGAAACCGAGAGCGGGGTAAAGGAGGTACAGAAGCGGGAAGATGAGCACCGACCTTCCCGGTACCGCTCTGCGTGCGAGCCCGTAGACGGGGTAGGCCCCCAGCGCGAGCGAGCACGCCTGGAGGCCAAGGAGCAAGCGTACGTCGGGCCACAGGCGGTAGAGCGGCGCGAACAGGCCCAGGATAAGGGAAAGGTGGTCGGCGAGGTAGAAACGCACCTCGATCGAGGAGGCAAAAGGGCGGCCCTGGGCAGTGTTCCAGACGACCTGGTCCTGGATCCCGAGATCGTACGTGCTCGATTGAAGGGAGGCGTGGCGGAGGAGGCTATAGGTGGAAAAGACCAGAGCGGCAAGGACGATCATAGCCCAGACAACAAACGCATCCCCCTGAAGGTTTCTCAGGGGGACGCGTTTGGGCTTGGCCGAGTTCACTGCCCGCACTACTTGAGGCTGTTGTAGATCGTCCCGAAGATGTCCCGGATTCTGGGCCCCAGCAGCGCGAGGATCGCGATCACGACGACAGCGATGAGGAAGAGGATGAGCGCGTACTCGACCAGACCCTGGCCCTTCTCGCGTGCGAAGAACCGTCGCAGCATGGATGTCACCTCCTTTCTCTGCGGACTCGATTCCATCGGGAATCGGTACCTGCATTATAGCAGTCCCTCCGGAGGAGTCAATAGGCCAGAGGTACTATTTCCGGACAGTACCGCCTTTCATCTTTCCCCTCAGGCGCTTGAGAACCAGGGACGCTCTCTTGGGGCCGCTGCTTCTTCACTACTTTATGCTGTTGTACACGATCCCGAAGATGTCGCGTACCGGCGGCCCGATGAGCGCGAGCGTCACGAACACGACGATGGCGATGAAGAGGAGGATAAGTGCATACTCGACCAGGCCCTGCCCCATCTCACGTGCTGGGTGTCGCCGCAGCAAGGGATTCACCTCCTTTCTACGCTGTCCTGATCCTGCCGATCGGCCGCAATGGCTATTCCGAGGCAACGCTCGCTTCGGACAACGGGATGGTCGCGACCACGCGGGTTCCGCGTCCCGGGGTGCTTTCCACGGTCAGGCGGCCCCTGTGTAGCATTTCCACCCGCTGGCGCATGCCGATGATCCCCATGCGCCGGCGTCCCTTGCCCAGCAGTTCTTCCGTTTCCTCCAGCCGAAAGCCCACGCCGTTGTCTTCGATCGTCACCGTGAGGTTTCGGGGCTCCATCTCCAGGGCGACGCGTACCTGCGATGCGTGGGCGTGTCGGGCGACGTTCGCCAGCGCCTCCTGGATCAGGCGAAAAGCCGAAATCTCGATGTGCGGCGGCAGACGAGCCTCGCTTCCCTGCACGACCAGGCTGACCTCGATCCCGCTCCGTTCGCCGAAATCCTGGATGTAGCGGCGCAGGGTGGGGACCAGCCCCAAATCGTCCAGGATCATCGGGCGGACGTCG
Organism: Chloroflexia bacterium; assembly: GCA_041082245.1. Lineage (GTDB taxonomy): Bacteria > Chloroflexota > Chloroflexia > DTKN01 > DTKN01 > DAOTVY01. The sequence continues at coordinate 18,015 of JBDOIE010000102.1, read as the reverse complement.
AAGATGAAACGGCGCATCTCCTGCAGCGTGTGATGGATGGTGTTCTTCAGGCTGGCGAGCTCGGCCTTGGCCTCCTGCGGGTCCCGGTCGATAAAGCGCTCACAGACCTCTGCCTGGAGCACAAGGTTGGACATCGTCTGAGTCGGTCCGTCGTGGATCTGCTGCGAGAGGCGGAGGCGCTCGTCTTCCTGGGCCTGGATGATCCGGGCGATCATCTCCTGCTCGGCGACCTCTTTTCCCCCTGTACCGCGCCCCGCCGGCTGCAACTGCCCCGAAACCGTTTCGAGCAAGCGGAGCAGGCCCTGGATCTCTTTCTGACGCTCCTGAAGCGCTTTTTGTCGGTTCTGCTGCTGTTCGAGCTGCGTGCGCATCATGTACAGGCGAAGCTGTGTTTCTTGAGCGGAAGCGTAGAACTGTCGGATATCGCTGCGCGGGTAAGATTCCAGGTTCATCTCCATCTCGCGCAGCCGGCTGGAGATCGACATCTCCCGCTGGGCGAGCCGTTCCACTTCCGCGGTGTTCTGGGGGATGACCACGTTCAGCTCGGTGAGCTCCCGCCGTACCCGTTCGAGTTCCGACTGGTACTGTCGGATCGTCTCCTGGATCTGTTCCACCAGATCGCCTTTCTCTTCCATCGCCTTTCTCCCGCTCAGACAACCGCTCCTACCGCGCCAGTCGGTAGAGCACGGCTGTCCCATCTTCGTACACCTTGTTCCATGATGGGTTCGATTCCAGAAGCGTTGCCAGGGGAACCCCTCGTTCGCAGATCACCCATTCGACCTGCCAGCGGGCCAGCACCTCGCTCCAGGACGGTTCCGCTCGCCATACCCGGAGATAATCGGCGAACAGGGCATCGCCATACACATCGGCGCGGCCGTCGATGAAGACAGGTCGCTCCGGCAACCGCCAGATGAGGTAGCCGCCCCAATTGTAGCTGTTGAACAGCCGGCCGTTTCCCCCTTCCCTTCGCAGATACTCCGCGGCCCCAGAGGGATACCCGCTCTCGCTCACGAATCCTTCCCGGCCGCCCCACGCGATGAATTCCAGACCGATCCCTGCCAGGAGCAGCAACAGAAGCACTCCTACGCCGCCGTACCACAGCCAGAATCCCCAGCGACTCGGGCGCGGCCAGGCACCGTGCCGTCCGACACCGCTGCGCGGTGCTACTCCCCAGCCCAGCACCCCCGCGACCCCGTAAGTCAGGAGCGGGACAGCCACCCCCACCGCGCGCACCGCCCGAAGTCCGAGCAGTGTGAAGGCAAGGATGGCGAGCGTTTCCGCAGGGCCTATCCCTACCCGTCGCCAGGCCATCGCGGCCAGAAGCAGGAGCACCAGGAGGGCGAAAAGCAGGCCGGCCGGCTCCTGAAAGTTCGGAGAAAGCCACTCCCCCACATAGCGCGTGTGCAGCGTAAAGCCGCCCACGAAGTAGCGAAACGGGTAGGCCAGAAGCCCCCAGCCGTAGGGATTGAGAAGGGTTGCCACGATGGAAAACAGGAGGTACAACCCCAAACGCCACCAGCGCCTGCGTTCGAGCGGGAAGGGGTCGCTCCAGAAGCGACCTGCTAGCGCTTCCCCTACCCAGAGGCATCCCAGGAGCAAGAGGCCAAAGATGAAGCCGGAGTGCAGGTTGGCCCACAGCGCGAACAGAGGCGGCAACAGCCACAAGCGGTTCTTTCCCCGAACTTTGTACAGGTGCCAGAGGTACAGCACGGCCACGAAAAGAACCAGGCTCAGGCTGTTGGGGCGTGTGAGCCAGAGGCCCGCGGTAGCGGCGAAGGCGAGCAGCACGAGCAGCAGGCAGGGAAGGAGCCGTGGCCACCGCTGCCAGGCCATCCAGAGCAGGAAGCCGAAGGTCGCCGTTTGCAGCAGCGCCCGCAGCGGGTGCAGGAGGAACGGCGTGTAGCGGTAGAGAAGGTAAAGCGCGATGTCCGCAAGCCAGCTGTGAGCGATCCATGGCTTTCCGTAGGCCGTGTAGGAGAAGGGATCGGCACGCGGGATGTGCCCCTGTTCCAGGATCCATCGCCCGGTGCGAAGGTGCCACCAGAAGTCGGCGTCGGTCGTCCGCACCTGCAGCGCGAGAGCGAGCAGAAGCAGCATAAAGGCCGCAACGACAGCCGTTTGTGGGCGGACCTCACGCCACAAGCGGCCGGAAGGCGGCACTGGACCGACCGACATGGCGGACCCCCGCTTCCGTGCGTTCCGACAAGCCGTACCGCTGGTCGGATTATAGCACGCTGGCGACCTGAGACGCAACCGTGGTATCAGAGAGCGGCGAACCCTTCCAGGATGCGCGCGATGTGTCGGGCGCCGTTCAGCCAGTCCTGGAGGCGCACGTGCTCGTCGGGGGCGTGGGCGCGGTTGTCCCAGTAGCCCACCCCGGCGAACACCACCGGAAGTTCGTGCAGCGGTCCGGCGAACGCATAGATGGGCGTACTGCCCCCTTCGAGAGGAACGAGCAAGGCAGGCCGTCCGTACACTTCGGCGCCGGAGCGTGCCGCGAGGGCCACGAACGGGGCGTCGGCTGCGGTCTTGGCCGGCCACATCGCGCCGAGGCGCTCCACAGAGACATCGCCGAATCCGGCCTGCTGCAGGTAGGCACGGAGCTTCCCCAGGATGTCTTCGGGATCCTGTCCCGGAACGAGCCGGAAGTCGACCTTGGCCGAGGCGCGCGCGGGCAGCACTGTTTTCATCCCGGGACCCTGGTATCCGGCGCTCAGACCAGCGATGTTGCAGGTCGGCTCGAACACCGCACGGTTCAGCTCCTTTCCCCGCATTCCCCGCACGAACTCGCGCACGCCGTAGATCTGGCGCTCCAGCTCCTCGTAAACGGGCAGCGCGTCCAGCAGTTGCTCATCGAGGGGAGAAGGAGGGAGCGCTCCCTCGTAGAAGCCGGGGATCTGGATCCGCTCATCCGGGCCCTTCAAACTCGCCAGTGCCCAGATCAGGCGCCACGCGGCGTTAGGCAGGCGGTGGGCGGCGCCCGAATGGGCGTCGCGGGCAAGCGTCTGGACGCTCAGCTCGACGCTCAGGATGCCCCGCACCCCCAGCGTCAGTACCGGCCGGCCCTCGGGGTCGATCCCGCCTCCTTCCCAGATCGCGCCTTCGGCCCGAAGGAGGCTCAGGTGTTCCTGCACGAAGGAAGCGATATGCGGGCTTCCGATCTCCTCTTCCCCTTCGACCACGAAGGTCACGCTGCAGGGAAGGGTTCCCCGGTGGGCAGCGCGCACCGCATCGAGCGCCGCCAGGCGCGCTACAAGCTCCCCCTTGTCATCCGCCGCACCCCGCGCGTACAGGGCGCCATCGCGCACCGTGGGCTCAAAAGGCGGAGAGGTCCACAGTTCGAGCGGCTCGGGCGGCTGGACGTCGTAATGGTTGTAGAAAAGGAGCGTACGGGGAGATGCGCCTTCCGCGTGGCCGTACACGATAGGCGCGCCCGGGGTCGGGAAAAGCTGCACGGCGAGGCCGTGGGCCTCGAGCATCTGCGCCACCAGGTGGGCGCACTCAGCGACCCCTTCCGCGCGCGCGGAGATGCTCGGCTGGGCGCAAAGGTGCGCTGTTTCCTCGATGTAGCGCTCCAGGTTTTCGCTCAGATAACCATCGATCCGCCGTTCGATCGGCCTCATCGGTATGCTCCTCATCGAGGGAAAACCGCCATCGGTCCGGTTAGCCGGGGGAAGGATAGCACAGGAACGGCCTGCGGTCAAACGGGCATCCCCTGCATCTTGACATACGACGGCCGGGCATGGTAGCATCTTCTACAGGGAACGGTTCCGCGCACGGGCAAGGAGGAGAAGCGATGAAAGGGCGATGCTGTCTTGCGCTGGCCGCGCTGCTCGTGGGGATGCTCGGCTGGTTCGCTGTACCCCTCTCGGCGAGCGCCGCACCGCCATCGCGGCCCAAGTGGACCTTCATGGTCTACATCGACGGGGACAACAATCTGGAACGGTACGTCACGCAGGACATCGAGACGGAACTCGCTCAGCCGGGGTCGAACGCGGACGTGCACGTCGTCGCCCTCGCCGACCGCATCCCCGGCTACGACAACTCGGCTGGCGATTGGACCACGACGAAGCTCTTCTACATCACCCCCGGGATGCAGGCGACCCCTGAAAACGCACTTGCGGACTGGGGGGAACGCAACATGGGGGACCCGGAGACGCTGCGGGAGTTCATCCAGTGGGCGAAGACCAACCACACCGCCGACCATTACGCCCTCATCCTCTGGGACCACGGTTGGGGTTGGCGGCCCTACCAGACGATGTGGGACGAAACAGATAACGACAGCCTGGACCAGCACGAGATCCTTTCGGTGCTCCAGGAGGTCGGTGGCGTGGATGTCGTCGGGTACGACGCGTGCGAACAGCAGATGATCGAGGTCGAAACGACCTGGCGGGGGTATGCTGAGGCGATCGCCGCTTCCCAGCAGGATGTCGGCTGGAACGGATTCGAATACGACCAGGTGCTCACGGCGCTCCAGGCGAATCCGAACATGACCGGGGCAGACCTCGCGGTGGAACTGGCACGCAGCATGCAGGACTGGACGAGCGCCGCGGTGGCCCTGAACGCGGCCTGGGACACCCTGCTTGCCGCGGTGGACGCGTGGTCGATCGCGCTCCTGAATGGCCTCCCCACCTACCAGTCGGCGTACGACCAGGCCTACAAGTTCACCCAGGCGATGGCTGACCCGACCAACAAGGACCTCTACGATGCCGCCAAAGAGATCAAGGCCCGGGTGAACGACCCCGGCATCCAGGCAGCAAGTCAGGCGGTCATGGATGCCGTTACCGCGGTCACGCTGTACGAGTGGCACAAGAAAGGCTACAAAGACGCCCACGGCATTGGCATCTTCTGGCCGCGTACGCGGGCGGACCTGGACGAACCCTCCTCGCCCCAGAACGATTTTGAGTACTACCGGACGCTCCTCTTCGCGCAGCGTACCCACTGGGACGAGTTCATCGCGGTCTACGCGGACCGCGATCGATAGGGCAGACGAAGAACGGGGCCCCCGGGCGAACCGGGGGCCCCGGCGTGGAGGAGGAGCCCGACGCAAAGATAAGTGTTTTGACGCGGTGCACGATCAGGCACTCAGGACAACGGCCTCGATCCCGAGGATGCGGCAGACCCAGCGCAGCTCCTCGACCCAATTCCCGTACACCCCGTGGATATGGTTCGAGCTGTAGACGGCCACGAATTCCTCCGGCGTTACCCGGAAACGCGCGAACGCATGGGGCCATTCCCAGGTCGTTGCGCGCGCCTTCTGTTCCGCCTTTTCCGGAGAAAAGTCCAGGAACACGGCGGGAAGGATCGCCATCCAGTAGCGCCCGTTGCGACGGGCGAGCCGGGCCAGGGTGACCTCCCCGGGGGCAGCGATGTGCTGCACGGATGCGCCGCCGGCCGGGAAGTAAAAGATCTCCGGGAGGAGACGGACACGGGACAGGTTTTCCCGGGGATCGAAAGATCGGGCGGCGAAATAGGTCGGGTGCTGGCCGGAGTTCACCAGGTGCCAGCAGTCGTCCTCGGCGTCGTAATGACGGACGTCCGCAAAGAGGACGGGGGTGCCGGCGAGGTGCTTGAAGATCTCCATCGTCAGAGCGCCGTCCGAATCGGCCTCGGTAGCGCACACGATCGGCTCGTGGGGGCCGTCCCAGTCGTACGGATCGTTGAGGAACGCTTCGGTCAGGTCCATCGTGCAGAAAGCGTTCGTCAGTTCGGGCTGTCCTTTGATCCCGCAAAAGTCGAGATCCCATTCCTCGATCAGCTCGCGGACCGCATAGTAGCTGCGGATCTGCCGCTCCAGCGATTCCGGGGTCAGGCTTTGCCCATCGTAGGCCACGGTGGCGCACATCTCCTCCAGCCAGCGACGCGCAGCGGTGACCCGCTCCTGGGGGACTTCGGCGGCCCGGCGGACGATCTCCCACTGGTCGATGTGCTCGATATCGATGCCGAAATCGCGCTGCCATTGTGCGAGATCCGGGACAGCGGTGTACATACCCATCGACCGCCCGCCGAAAACCCCGTAGGTTTCCCCTTTCAGGCGATGCACGGCGCTGGCGGCCCGGAGAAAGGCGAGCACATGGGTGCGGACGGCCGGGTCGGCGATATCGCCGGAGATGCGGTGATGGAAAACGCCGATCGCGTCCAGAGCACCGGCCGAGGCGAGCATGCCAACCAGGCCCGGGTACTCGGGGTTGATATTGGAAAAGCACAGGAAGGGACCCGGGGCAAACCGGGTGGCGATCGCCGTTAGATGCGGAAAAGCCCACACGGCGTAGTTCAGGATGGTGCATTCCACTCCAGCATCGGCCAGACGTTTCCCTTCGCTCCGTGCCTGTTCAGGGGTCCCGATGATCTCCCCCGCAACCGGCTCGATTTCCCCGGTCTCCTCCAGAGCCTGCGCCAGGCGGGTCTGGAACTGGCGGTTCATCTCGTACAGCTGGCGATAGGCGAAATCGCGGCCGTCGGAAAAGGTCAGGATACCCACCTTGCGACGACGCATCACACCCTCCTTCGACGTTACCAGGGCCGCTCCGGCGCCCGGCCTCCCGATCCGAACGCGACCCTGAGACCCAACCCGATTGTACCACAGGACATCCGTGCTGCCCCCGTATCTCAGCCGAGGTTGCTGCGCTGGGGATCGCAGCGACGGCCGGCCTGCATGACCATCCGCACGTCGCGCAGCGCCAGAATATCGCTCAGCGGATCCCCGCGGACGGCGATGAGGTCGGCCAGCTTCCCCGGAGCCAGCGTTCCGATCTGATCGGCCATACCCAGCAGCTCCGCGCCGTGCTTGGTGAGCGCGAGCAGCGCGTACTGGTTCGAGACGCCCAGGTTCACGAGGTGCCGCGCCTCGCGCCAGAGCGAGGCGTGGGTGCTATCGGTGGCCAGGCACACCTTCACCCCGGCCCGGATCGCTTCGGGCAGGTATCGGGCGGTCTGTTCCCGCGCCCGCTCGACTTTGGCCCGCCACCAGTCGTACTTCCAGGTGGGGAACGTTTCAAAGCCCGTTTCCTCGTCGAAGAAGAGCTGCAGGTTCGGATCGCTCAGGTAAGTGCCGTAGCGCACCATCCATTCGATATCCTGCTCCTCGAGCAGGTTGACATGTTCGATGCTGTCCACGCCCACTTCCATCGCCCAGCGCATCGCGGGTCCTCCAATGGCGTGCGCGGCGACCTTCATGCCCAGTGCGTGGCTCTCTTCCACTGCCGCGCGCAGTTCCTCCTTCGTATAGGCGGGTTCGCAGGTCAGGTCCCCTCTCAGGTAATCGAGGAATCCCGGGCCGTTCTGGACGTTCGTGGCAAAGACCTTGGTGCACTGCGCCCCCAGGAAAAAGTTCTCGCGGATCCGCCGGCGGATTTCCTCCGGGCCGTCGGCTGGGAAACCGAGCATAGCGGCAGTTCCGTGGCTGGGACGCAACGCCCGCACGCAGATGACCAGGCGCGGTCCCGGGATCTCGCCTCGCCGGATCGCTTCCCGGAAGCGCAGCTCGACATCGTCCCGGTCGCCCAGGGTACGCATCGTGGTGACCCCTGAGGCGAGGTCGTCCCGGAGGCTCATCGAGCCGCGCAGCACGAGGGTCGTCAGGTCGAGCGCCTCGTGGCTTTCCAGGGCATAGCCATAGCGGTTGTCAGCCGTGATGTGGGCATGGGTATCGATCAGCCCCGGAAGGACGGTTTCTTCCCGGCAATCGATCACCGTGCTCCCGGGCGGTACCTGGATCTCTTCGGGCCGTCCCACGGCGACGATGCGCTCTCCCTCGATGACCACGACCCCCTGGGGGATGGGGGGAAGGGCAGGATCGGCGATCAACTGCTTGCTGTACACGACCGTTGGCATGGCGATTCTCCTTTTTTCAACAGCCGCTTTCCAGCACCCGCCAGCAACGCACCCGATGGCCGGGCGCGGCCTCGGCGAGCGCTTGCGGCTCTTCCTGGCAGCGCTGTGTGACAAAGGGGCAGCGGCGGTACAGGCTGCACCCCTGGTACCCCGGAGGAAGTTGCAGCACCTCGCCGCGTACGCGGACCCGGCGGGCTGTGGGTGCCTGAGCGAGCAGTCCCAAAAGGGTGGCGGCAAGCAGACTCTGGGTATACGGGTGAAGCGGGTGTGCGAGCACCTCCTGTACCGAACCCTCCTCGAGCACCTGTCCCAGGTACATCACCAGCACATAGCGGGCCATCGCACGCACCACGCGCAGATCGTGGGACACCAGCAAGTACGCAAGCCCACGGTCCTCCTGGAGATCGAGGAGCAGGTTAATCACCTGGCCCCGCACCGACATATCGAGCGCGGACGTCGGCTCGTCGAGGAAGATGAAGCTCGGCCCAGGGGCCAGCGCCCTCGCCACCCCGACGCGCTGCAGCTGGCCACCGCTCATCTCGGAAGGGTAGCGCATGGCCATCTCCGGCTCCAGGCCCACCCGCTGGAGCAGGCGGACGACCTCCGCTTCCTTTTCCCGACGGCTCAGGTCGTCCCGCAGCCGCAGGGCGTCCAGGAGGGTTGCGCCGATGGACATCATCGGGTTGAAAGAGGTCAGCGGATTCTGAAAGACCATCTGTACGGAGCGGCGGTAGGAGAGGCGTTCCTCCCTGGTAAGGGCGTTCAGCGGCTTGCCCCGGAAAGATACCTGGCCGGCATCCGGGGGGAGGAACCCGAGCGTGAGCTTGCCCACGGTGGTTTTGCCGCAGCCGCTTTCCCCGACGAGTGCCACCGTTTCGCCGGGCTGCACCGAGAAGGAGACCCTGTTGACCGCGGTAACCACCGTGCGGCGGGCAAGCGACTGCCGCACGCGGAAGCGCTTGACCAGTTCCCGGGCCTCCAGGATCGGCATATGGTTCGGCTGAGCGATTCCCATCACGACCCTCGCACGATATGGCAGGCGACCCGGTGCCCCGGGGCGATCTCGACGGGCGAGGGATGCGCCTCCCGACATTCCTCGCGTGCCTGTGGACAGCGACTGAGGAAGGCGCATCCGGCCGGTTCCTCGTAGAGCTGAGGCACACGTCCGGGGATATGTGGCAGGCGGCGGCCCTCTTTCGGCTCGAAGCAATCGAGCAGCGCCCGGGTATACGGGTGGGCGGGGCTTTGCAGCACTTCGGACAGCGGTCCGCTTTCCACCACCTCCCCCGCGTACATAACGACCACCTCGTTACACACCTCGGCGATCACCGCGATGTCGTGGGAGATCAGGATGAGGGACGTACCCGAACGTTCCACCTGTTCCTGGATCAGGTCCAGCACCTGTGCCTGGATGGTCAGATCCAGCCCGGTGGTGGGCTCGTCGGCGATAAGGAGCCGCGGGGAGCAGATGAGTGCCATCGCGATCATCGCGCGCTGCGCCATGCCGCCGCTATACTGGTGGGGATAGGCGCGGGCGCGGCGTGGGGCGTCCGGAATGCCCATCGCGTCGAGCATCGACACAGCGCGGTCCCACGCCTCGCGGGGGCTTGTCCCCACGTGGTGGCGGTACACATCGGCGATCTGCTGTCCCACCGGAAAGAGCGGGTTCAGCGCGCTCGCCGCGTTCTGGAAGATCAGGCTGATCTCGCGGCCCCGCAGGCGTTGCAGGTGCGATTCGGGGAGGCGCAGGAGGTCTTGTCCATCGTAAAGCACCTCGCCCCCACGGATGACCCCTGTGGGCGGCAGCAGGCGCAGGATGCACAACGCGGTCATCGACTTCCCCGAGCCGCTTTCGCCGATCACGCCCACCCGTGCGCCGCGGCGCACGTGGAAAGACACGCCCCGCACCGCATGGACGGGCTGTTCCCGTGGTCCGACAACGGCGCGCAACTCCCGCACCTGGAGGAGGGTTTCCTCGCTCATGCTTCCGCCTCGCGGAGGATGGTTCGTCGCATGCGCTGTCCCAGGTCATGCAGGGCAAAAGCGGCCAGGAAGGTCGCCAATCCCGGGAAGAGGGCGGGCCACCACATCCCGAAGACGATGTAGTTGGCACCCAGGCTGATCATCGAGCCCCACTCCGGGTGGGGGATCTTGACCCCGAGGCCGATGAAGCTCAGCCCGGCGACCATCTGTACCGCGTAGGAGCAGCTCAGCGAGAACTGGGAAAAGACGGGCACCAGCGTATTCGGGATAATATGGCGGAGGACGAGCGACCCGGTCGTATGGCCCGCGCAACGCGCGGCGAGCACAAAATCGCTGTCGCGCAGGGGCAGAGTGACGCTGCGCACCATCTTCAAGTAGACCGGCACGTTCAGGAAGGCCAGGATCAGCACCAGGTTGACCAGGTTGTTCCCCAGGGCGGCCATCACCGCCATCGCGAAAAGGATCTGGGGAAACGCCTGCATCACCTCGGTCAGGCGGGTCAGCGCCTCATCCACCCAGCCCCCCAGGTACCCTGCCAGGGCGCCAAGGGGGATCCCGGCGGCGATGCCCAGCAACACCGAGAGGACCGCCACGGTCAGGTCTGTGCGTGTGGCGTAGAGGACCCGGGAGAAGATGTCCATGCCGTAGGGGTCCGTACCGAACCAGTGACGTAAGGAAGGAGGCTGCAGCTTCTCGCCCGGAGACGGGGTCAGCGGGTCGTAGCGGGAAAGTTGGGGGGCGAAGGCCGCGCCAAGCAGGAGCAAGGCAAGGATGATGACCGGCGGGCAAAAGAGCCACCGGCGTATCGTATGCCAGCGAGGGCGGCGCAGGGGGATCGCGGGTGCCTCGACCATCGGTCCTCCTCCGCTCACTGGGCCCGGATGCGCGGATCCACGGCAAAGGAAACCAGGTCCGCCACAAGGTAGGCCAAAGCATAAAACAGCGCGCTCAGGAGCACGACGCCGACGATCGGTTCGTAGTCGAAATGGTTCATCGCATCCACGGCATACAACCCCAGTCCGGGCCAGGCAAAGACCGTTTCCACGAGCACGGTCCCGCTCATCAGGTACCCGAAGGTCATCGCGAGCACGGTGATCACGGGGACAACGACGTTCTTCAGCGCGTAGCGGAAGTAGATCGTGCGGGCGGGCATCCCGTAAGCGCGTGCGGTACGGATATAGTCGCTCGCGAGGATCTGCAAGAGCGTCGTGCGGGTGATCTGCAGTGTTGCGGGCACCGACCCGAGGGCAAGGGTCACAGCCGGGAGCACCAGGTGACCCACGGCGGAACGCAAGGCTTCGTGATCCCTGGCCAGCAGGCTATCCAGGACAAGCAGGCCCGTTACCCTCGGAGGCGCGGCGATCTGGTCGCTCAGCCGTCCCAGGGGAGCAGGAAACCAATGGAGGCGGAAGAAGAAGAAATAGATCAGGAGCAGGCCAACCCAGAAGGAAGGCATGCTGACGCCCAGTTGCGAGAGGAACTGGGCAAAGCGAGCGACGATGCCCCGGGGACGGGCCGCAGCCAGCACGCCCAGCGGCACGCCGCCGAAGACGATCAGGAGCATCGCCGTGGTCACCAGTTCGAAGGTGGCCGGCAGGCGAAGGCGGATATCCTCGAGTACGGGCCGAAAGGTGTAACGGGACATACCGAGGTCGCCCCGGGCAACCGCCCAGAGGTAGCGGAGGTACTGCTCGTAGAGCGGCCGGTCCAGACCCATCTGGTGGATCATATTGTCCAGGATTTCCTTATTGGCCTGCTGCCCGACGAGGAGATAGACGGGGTTGCCCAGGAGACGGGTCACGATAAAGGTGACCGTACAGACCCCCAGCAGGACGAGGAAGATCATTGCCGCACGGCGCAGGATGTAGAGCAGCGGAGCGAGCCACGGGTATCTCATCGCCACTCCTGATTGGGAATTGCCGGCCGGGCCGGGCATCGGCAGGCAGCGCCCGACCCGGCCGGGTTTCTACCGTTACTTGCGGTAGAGCGGATAGTACCAGAGCAGGTGGTCCGGCAAGTGGACGTAGCCTTCGATATCCGCGCGCATCGCGAGTTCAAAGTTCGGCTCGGCCAGGATCAACGTGGGGGCGTCTTCGATGATGATGCGCTGGAACTCTTTGGCCAGTTCGGCTTTCTTCTCGCGGTCCTCGGGCCGCCAGAGTTTCACCATTTCCTCGATCAGCCGGTCCACCTCCGGGTTGGAGTAGTCCATCCAGTCGATGACCACGCCGGTCTTGTAGAAGCAGAGGCCGATGTAGGCGGGGTCGTCGACGTACCAGAGCAGGTCGCGCAGCCACATCTGGTGGGTGCGCTTGTCCAGCCCCTCGGCGAAGACAGCCGCCGGCTGCTTGTTGATGGTCAGGTTCACGTTGATCTGCTTGAAGGTGCTCTGCAGCAGGATGGCCAGTTCCTCGATGATCGGGTCGCCGGCCGGGATGTCCAGGGTCGCGTCGAACCCGTTCGGGTAGCCCGCCTGGGCGAGGAGCTCGCGGGCCTTGTCCAGGTCGAAGGTATAGGGCCACAGACCGCTCACGTGGAACTGTCCGCGCTGGGCCACCGGGCTATCCGGCTTCAGGGCCCGCCCCTTGAAGACGTCGTTGACGATCGTATCGTAGGGCACAGCGTAGGAAAGCGCCTGCCGCACGAGCTTGTTGTCGAACGGGGGCATCTTGTTGTTCATGCCGACGTGGTACTGGTTGCGGCTCGGGATGGAAAGCACCTTGACGCCGGGGGCGTTGCGCAGGGCGTCCAGTTCCGTCATGCTGAGCTGCTCAGCGATGTCCACGCTTCCCTGCTGGAGGAGCAGCACGCGGTCGGCCGAGGAGGGGACGACCTTCAGGACGACCTTATCGAAGTAGGGAGGGCCGGCCCAGTAGTCCGGATTGGCCCGCAGGACCATCTCCACGCCCGGGGTCCACGATTCGACGTAGTACTCGCCGCTTGCGGCATCGTGCTTGGCCTTCCAGGTGGTCGCCCAGGGGTCGTCGGGTGTGGCGTGCTTCTTCATCTCCACGCTATCCACGGGAGCCTGGGACTGGTCGCGGAAGAGGTAGAAGAAGAAGGGGCTCGGCTGGGAGAAGTGGAGGCGGAAGGTATAGTCGTCGATCTTTTCCCAGCCGTCGATGTAGGCGGTCTGGATGTTCCACAGCCAACCGGACTTGGTCTGGGTCCCGCGCTCGAAATAGTAGAGAAAGTCGTCCGCGGTGACGGGGTTACCGGTGTGGTTGAACTTCATGCCCTTGCGCACGTGGAGGGTGATGCTCAGGCCGTCAGGGGAAAGCTCCCAGGATTCGATGGCCGAACCCTCGATCTTGCTGGCATCGTAGACGGTAAAGCCCTCGGGGGAAGTCGTGCGACCGTAGAGGAACCACTGGTCCTGCGTGTTATAGTTCACCTCGTTGGAGAGCTGAAAGTGGGAAAAGTCGGAATCCAGCGTCTCTACGTCGCCGGCGACGGCGATGGTGAGGACGTGTTCCTCCTTGGGGGTGGGAGCAGCGGTGGGTTGGGGGGCCGCCGTTGCTCCGGGCGGCGGGGGCGGCTGCGTAGGAGCGACGGTGGTCGGTGTGGGGCCGCAGGCCGCCAGGACGAGGGACAGGCTCGCAAGCAAAGCAAACCAGAGCAGCCGTTTCATCGCGTTTACCTCCTGGATCGGATCAAGGGCCGGCAGCAAGCCGGCCGGGCGCGGCAACGAGTGGAACTCTCTTGGCGATCGACACCTCCTTTATCGCTCGTGCCGGCGCGCCCCCGCGGATGGGCGTGCCGGCCAGGGGTAGGGGACGATTCCCCGGGGAATCAAAGGTTAGGGCGAGCTCCCGCACGACTGCCGGATGATCAACTGGGTGTGGAGGATGACCTCCTGGGCTGGACGGTTTGGATCGGCGATGCGGGCGAGGAGCAGCTCGGCGGCCGTGCGGCCGAGCTCGTAGGCCGGCTGGGCGACCGCCGTCAGGGCGGGGTTCAGGGAGGCAGCCCAGGGCATATCGTCAAAGCCGACGATGGCCACGTCGCGGGGGATAGCCAGACCCTTCTTATGGATCGCGTTGAGCGCCCCGAGGGTCATCAGGTTGTTGGCGGCGAAGATGGCCGTCGGACGGTCGGGCAGGGACAGCAGTTCGCAGGCGAGGCGATAGCCGCTTTCCTGTTTGAAATCGCCCACGCGGATCAGCTCTGGATCGACGGGGATCCCGTGGTCACGGAGCGCCTTGAGGTACCCTTCCTGGCGCTCACGTCCCGTGGAAATCTCCAGGCGTCCCCCGATCAGGCCGATGCGTCGGTGTCCCAGGCGAATCAGGTGGCTGACGGCCTGGTAGGCACCCTCGATGTTGTCCACGACGACCGTATCGATGGCGAGGCCCCGGATACGCCGGTCCATCGCGACGACCGGAATCCCGCGCTCCAGGAAGGCGGCACAGGTCGTGCATCGCTCGTCGGTGGGGGAAATGATCACCCCGGCCACCTTTTCCGCAAGGAGCACACGGGTATAGAGTGCTTCGCGCTCGGGCTGCTCGTCGGCGTTGCAGAGGAGGACGCTATACTCCCGGGCATAGGCGACGTCCTCGATCCCGCGCACGGCGGCGGTGAAGAAGGGGTTGGTAACGTCGGAGAGGATGAGCCCGAAGATGCGGGTCATCCCCATACGCAGACGCTGGGCCACGCGGCTGGGCTCGTAGCCGAGCTGTTCGATGGCGGCGAGCACCTTCGCGCGGGTCTCGGGGGAGATGTGGGGATGCTTGTTGATCACGCGGGAGACGGTTGCCGGCGATACCCCGGCGAGGGCGGCGACATCCTTGACCTGGATCCGCTTCATCGCAGCACCCTGTAATCGTTTTCTGAAATCGATTACATTCTACCACACACAGACAAATTTGTCAAGGGGGTTACGAAAACGTTCGGTTACCCGGCCGTCCGAACGTTTTCGGCAAGCGGAGGATTGGCCTCTAGGCTTCCTGAGGCCAGATGCCAAGGACGTCGTGGTTCTTCTTGGCCGCAAAGTTCAGCAAGGACTCGAACCGCTGGAGCACCTCGTCGTAAGAGAGCCAGGGTGCTGGATACTGCCTAAACTGTGAAGCAGCACGCTGCTGCAGCGAGCGAATGATCCGCGTCACTTGCTCTGTCAGCGCTTTGACAATAGGAAATGTCAGCAGCTGTTTGCCGAAAACCTCTCGATATGCTAGTTTACCATATCTCCGCAGAAACTGAAGTGTCTCCTCCTCATCGGCTTCAAGTAGGATCCGGAGGAAAGTGTGCAGCAACAGCAGCTTCTCAGGCAAGTAACCGTATGGGATACCTACAGGAAAATCCCTAGGAGGGACGTAGCAGTCCAGCATGACTTCTTGGACATAGTCGAGACTATAGATCAAGTACTCGATGTAGCCACTACCAATGTCCGTTAGACGGATAGAGTTGTTTCCCCCATGCTGCATATCCTCTGCATCCTCGTACGAGTCAAAACCGTTGGAACGGACCATCTGGCAGTAAATATTCATCATCTCATTGAGGGCCTTCCGAACGAGTGACCCCACGGGGTAGTCGAATCCTCGACAGAAACAAGCGATCTCGTTCAGCGTACGTGTCTTCTCAGGGGAGGCAAAAAGATAACGGAGTATTCGAGGTTTGATGAGAAGGCGCCCCTTTTCCTCACCGCTCACGTGGAAAAGATTGCCGATCGGGGCGTGTATGGACGCGCGGTACCCTTGATCGCCGCCACAAATGCACGCACGGATGAGGTGGTATACGCTCAGTTCTGGGTCACCCATATCACGTTCACTGAAGCGAAGGAAGCTGTGAGCGAGAACAAGCGCAATACGAAGACTATGCCCACATGCGTGATTCAGGAAAAGGAAGAACGGGTTGGATCGCTGTTCCGTTTCCGCGATCATGACGTAGACCCGACTCAAGAACCCTCGAAGTTGCTCAAATTGCTCCAGCGTAAGTCCCTCATTCTCTATGTAGTAGGATCTGGGAGCAGCGAGAAAACGTGACAGACGATCCAGCAGTACATCTCTCGGCGTCGGTCCATTGTGGTCTTCGACGTCAATCACTCGGGCTCCAACGTGCCCCAACCCTCGGCGCTCGAACGTCTCGGGCCGCACCAGAACGACAAAGAGCGGACCGGGATCCTGTGCGCACGTGATCAGATCATGGACTAGCCGGTCCTGGATTGCAGGGCTTGCGCGATCAATATTGTCAAAGACAATAAAAGTGCACTCGTAATGCCCGTCATAGTATTTCCGGGTTACATAGCCCCAGAGTCGCACAAGATAGTCCAGGTAAGCCTCCTTGTCTCTGAAGATCTTTCCAAGCAATCTCCTCCGCTGCTCGACTTCAGGTTGAGGCAAGGTGCCCGTGAGTTGTAAGGACTCCTCTCGCAGCTGTTCAACGATGCGACAGAATGCCTGGGAACAGCTATCGCCTTCTCGGATCCGCTCGATTTCTTCTTGCCAGAACTGGCTGAGTTCTTCTGCTTCAGGCGGTACTCCAACGGCCTTCAGCCTCGCCCGCATCTTCGAGCATAGTTCATTCAAAAGAAGTCTCGATGCTTCTTCTTCATCCCGCACGGCAAAGAAGCGCTCGGTGTTAAAGTCTATCAGCGTAATCAAGCGTCTGTTCCCACAAAGGGGCCCCCCCCCGACAACGTGGTGAGGAGAGTGCATTAGCCGATCTATGAGGTACCGGATCGTCGTCGTCTTGCCAGAGCCCAGGGGACCAACGATGCACAAGACCTTCTTCTCAGGGTGAACCAGTTTGCCCAGTATGGTTCTCTCATACTCTCCCAAGCCGGAGAAAAGCGAATCGCTTTGGCCTGTAACGTCGCTGGCAGGTGATGAGCATCCGGAGCTCTGGATGTAAAACCCGGCAATTCTGGTCCCTGAGAGCTCCGGGTCGAAAATGCGCTGAGCCAGGTTATCCGCAGATCGCAGGTAGGACCGCCGTGTTCCTCCTGTTGCGCTATCCAGCCGGTCTCCTAGACGGACCAGACTCATGGGGTCCTCCTCGCACGCTCTGGTTCCACTCCCGGATCTCTTTGGCCAACACCAGCAGGCGGGTTCTCAGCTCGCTGTTTCCAGGACGGATTTCCGGCTCGTTACGTAGCTCCTCGATTCGCGGCAAAATGCTGAAGCAAAACCTCGTGAGAGCATCAACCAATTCGTGATCCCTTACTTCGCCCAGGGCCATCGTGTGGAGCGTTCGAAGCGCTTGAGACAGCCAGACAGCTTGTTCCAGACAGTTCCTTACTTCTTCCTCGCGTCTATCTGCCTCTAGTTCAGACTTTACGCGCCTTTCGAACATTTGCTCGACTTTCTCGAGCAGGGTGCATAGCTGGCTCGTGTATTCGAGGAATACGAGTTTCACATTTCGATTTCGTTCGGCCTCAACGTGGCGCTCCCAGTAAAGGTTGAGCAACATGAATCCAATGACCACCGGAAGTACGTAGCCAAGAGTTTTCAAGTATTCGGATAGGAATACACGGAGGTCCCAGTGAGCCTTGATGTCCTTCCAAGACAGGAGCGCAAGAACAGGAATCAACCCGAGAAGCACAGCGGAAAGGGCGACCAATGCCTTCAGCGCGCCAGTTTGCATGCCTTTATGCCGCACAGGTACCTCCTAACGTACGTGGCGCTCGCAGCTTGACTGGCTAGCCCAGACGCACCTCTACCCGCCCCACATACAGCTGGGCACGCTCCGCTGCCGCGTGGAGCCACTCCGTTGGGTACGGGGCCACGTGCTCCAGCGCGGGATCCAGCGTGCCCGCGGGCCGGAACGGCTGGAGGACGTAGAGGGATGCGCCCTCCAGCCAGCGCGCGATCGCCTCCACGTCGCGTTCGTCCAGCAACGTCGGTACCACCGTGGTACGGAATTCATGCGGGATGCTGCTATTGCGCAGCAGGTGGATGCTGCGCTCGATGCGCCCGAGGTCGAGATCCGGCCGGCCGGACAATAACGGGTACTTCTCCGGCGGCGCCTTCACATCCATCGCGACATAATCTACAAGGCCCTCTGCCAGAACAGCCTGCAACACCTCCGGCCGGTAGCCGTTCGTGTCCAGTTTCACCTCAAGTCCTGTCTCCCGCAGGCGCTGCAGGAAAGGCAAGAGGTCCAGCTGTAGCGTGGGCTCCCCTCCGGTGAGCACGACCCCTTCCACCTTCCCCTTTCGCCGCTCGAGGAAAGCCCAGATCTCCTTCTCCTCCACCCGTGGAA
>JBDOIE010000087.1:0-8655 GCA_041082245.1 Chloroflexia bacterium | reverse complement strand
GGATCGGCTGCCAGTTGCCGAAGATGACGATCGCGAGCGCGATCCAGCCCGTCCCGTCGATCCCCTTGGGGCGGGACCAGCCCGGGTCCACCAGGAGCGAGAAGGAGGCGCCTCCGAAGCCCACGAGCGCCCCGCCCACCACGGTGTAGAGGTAGCGCGCCCGTACCACATCGATCCCTCGCACGAAGGCAGCGACCCGGCCTTCACCAAGCCCCAGGAGCTTCAGTCCGGGCCGGGTGCGGAAGATGTAGAGCCACGTGAGCCCGATGGCCATCAGGCTCAGGTAAACGACCAAGTTATGCTCGAAGAGGACCTGCCCGAGGACAGGGATGCGCTCGAGGCCGGGGATCGGCCAGTGCCGCACCTGCGGCCCCGGCCGGCCGGTGTACGGCTGCCCGAGGACGTAAGCCAGGTCCCGGCAGAGAAGCGTGAGGACAAACCCCACCGCAACCTGGGGAAGGCGCAGCGTCAGGCTGCCGAAGGCGATCACCAGCGCCACGAGTGCCCCGATCGCCATCGCGACCGCAAAGCCCGCCAGCAAGCTCCCCGTACGTAGCGCCACCGCAAAGCCGGCCATCGCGGTCAGCATCAGGGTCCCGTTCAACGACAGGTTGATCACCCCCGCGCGCTCGGTGATCGTTTCCCCGAGCACCGCAAAGACCATCGGCGGGGAGGCCGCCACCACGGCAGCCAGGAAATCGACCACCGCGCCCATCACGGTCCCTCCTGGGCCAGGTAGCGCCGCTGCAGCCCCTGGGTGAAAAGCACCCCGAGCACGAGCAGTCCCTGGATGACCCCAGCAAGCGAGGAATCCAGCCCCACGCTTCCCATCGCGATGGCGGCAAAGAAGAACGAGATCGGGAGCGTCCAGGCCGGCCGCCGGTTGGCGAGCATCACCACGAGCACGCCCAGGAAGCCGTAACCGCCGGAGATCAGCGGGTAGAGCTGGTGGCGGGTGCTCGCGCCGACCACGAGCACCCAGCCCGCAAGGCCGGCACAGGCCCCGCAGCAGAAGAACGCGGCCATCAGGTGAGACGCCGTGGGCACCCCGAGCAGGAAGGCTGCGCGCAGGCTTTGCCCGATCGCCTTCAGCCGCAGGCCGAAGTGGGTGCCGCGCAGCACCACGGCCACCAGAGCGATCGCGAGCAGCGCGAGCGCGATCTCGTAGGGGCTCACGTCAAAGCCGGGGAAGGCAGGCAACCACAGCGCGCGTGGGAACGGCTCCGTGCCAGAGGTAGACGCGCTCCCCGGACGCCCCCACGGCCCCAGCACCAGGTACACCGTGAGGCCGTTGGCGATAAAGTTGAGCCCGAGGCCCCCGAAGATCTCGTTCACGTTCCCGTACAGGCGTAGCGCTCCCGCGAACGCGCCCCACAGCGCGCCGCCCAGGAGGCCGGCAAGCGCGGAAAGCAGGAGCGCTGCCCACGGAGGCAGTACGCCCTGGAGCAGCCGCAGGGCACCGGTCGTGCAGACGGCGCCCATTACGACCTGCCCCTCGATCCCGATGTTCCACATCCCGGCAGCGAAGGTGAGGAGCAGGCCAGCTGAACAAAGGAGCACCGGTGCCCAGACACGCAGCACGCTCGCGACATCCGCCGGTGTGCTGAAGGCACCTTCGAACAGCCGTGCCGCAGCCTCCCAGGGAGCAACGCCCATCCCCAGGAGCACGAGCGCGCTCAACACGAGCGCCACCAGGATGCCGGCGCTCTGGAGCAAACCGTCGCGGATCGCTTTACGGCGCGTGGCCTCCATCACTCGAAACCTCTTCCTCCGATCCGCTCGCCCAGCTGCTCGACGGTCGTGGTGCGCGCATCGAGCTCGGCGACACGCCCCCCGAAAAAGACCAGGATGCGGTCGCTACGGTCCAGGAGCTCGTCGAGGTCGGCGGAGGTGAACAGGATCGCCGTTCCGCTCCGGGTACGCTCGTCGAGGAGGCTCCAGATCGCCTCGGTGGACTCCAGGTCGAGCCCGCGCGTGGGATGTTCCAGCAACAGGAGCCGCAGCGAGGGCGGAAGCAACCCGAGCAGGGTGCGCTGCTGGTTTCCCCCGGAAAGCGCCTCGACCGGGGTCATCGGCTCGCCCCGGATCTCGTAGCGCCGGATGCGCTCTGCCGCGCTCTGGGCGGCAGCACGCCAGTCCACCAGGAAACGCCGGTCGCGCCCGGAAAGGGCGACATGCTCGGCGATCGTCAGTCCCGGCACTAGGCCTTCCCCGAGCCGGCCGCCGGGCATATAGGCCACGCCGGCCTCCAGGAAGCGGCGGTACGGCCGGCCGGTGAGGTCCTGGCCGGCGATCCGCACGCGGCCGGACGTGGGCCGCACGAGCCCCGCGCAGGCCTGCAGGAGCAGCCGTTGCCCGCTCCCCTCCAGGCCGGCCAGGCCGATCACCTCGCCCTCGCGCACGGTGAGCGTGAGGTCCCGTACCTCCAGCCGCCAGTCGCTCACCGTGAGCCGCTCCAGCTCCAGCACCGGGGAACCAGGGGGTACCGGGGCCCGTCTTCCGGTCGCGATCGCCTGGCCGAACATCAGGCGCACCAGCCGCTCCGGGGGGCAGGGCATCTGCACTTCGCCGGCGACCTTCCCGCGCGCGAGCACGGTCACGGGGCCGCACAGCTCCTCGACCTCCTGCAGTTTATGGCTGACGAACAGGATCGTCTTCCCCTGCGCGGCGAGCGCCCGCAGCGCGGCAAAGAGTTTCGCCTTCTGCTGGGCGGAGATGGCCGTCGTCGGCTCGTCCAGGATGAGCACCCGCGCCCCCAGCCACAGGAGGCGCACGATCTCCAGTTGCTGCCGTTCGCCGATGCTGAGCGAAGCCACGGGGGCATCCGGATCGAGCCGGAAGTCCAGGCTCTCGCACAGGCGTGCGAGCTCCCGCCGTGCGCGGCGCCGGTCGAGGAAAAAGGGCCCCGGGCTGGCGAGGAGGAAGTTATCGAGCACCGAGAGCGCGGGGAAATCGAGCGGATCCTGGTGGAGCATGCCCACCCCGTGCGCGAGCCCTTCCGCCGGGGAACGGATCGAGACCGGCCGGCCATCGAGGAGGATGGCCCCACGGTCGGGCAACAGATACCCGGAGAGCACCTTCATCAGGGTGCTCTTTCCGGCGCCGTTTTCCCCCAGGAGGGCGTGGATCGTGCCCGGCTCCACGCGCAGGGAGATCCCGTCGTTCGCTTTCACCGGGCCGAAGTGCTTGTGGATGTCGCGGAGCTCGACCCTCATCCCACGTCCTCTCCCCCTTGGCCTGCCTCCCCTCCCGCGTGAGCGAGGAGGGGAGGCAGGTCGGGGCGAGGCTACTTGCTCGGGCCTTCCATGCCTTCCAGGAGCTGCGGGAAGTACCAGATCTGGAGGTCTGTCGCGACCTCGCCCTCCTTCAGGTAGACGCTTCCGTCCTGGAAGTTCAGCGGGCCCTTGAAGAGCTGGATCGAGCCGTCGGCCAGGCCCTGGATGAAGGTATCGAGCCGTGCCGCGTTCTCCGCGCTCAGTGCCTGCCCCTTCACAAAGCCAACCGCGCTCGTGTCGGGGTTATTGATATCCTTCCAGTCCGGGCCGTTCCAGTCCCAGTACTGGTGCCACTTGCCTTCCATCACGAGCTTGACCGCCTTGAGATAGGCCGGCCCCCAGTTGAAGTAGGGCACGCCCAGGCAGACCTCCGGGGCCTCCTGGCATCCCTCCTTGTAGTCGTACTGGATCGCCCAGACCTTCTTCCCCGCCTTGGCCATCTTGCCTGCCTCGACGAGGGCCTGGGTGGTATCGATGCCGGAGATCACCACATCGTACCCAGTGTTGTAAAATTCGTCCGCGACAGCAGTCGGGTCGAGCGTCTGGCCGGGGATGTGGAACCAGAAGCCGATCCAGGTCACCTTGAACTGCAGGTCCTTCGCATCGCGGCCGAGCATGTTCGTCCAGCAGTAGCGGGCACCCAGGAAAGCAGAGGCGGCGAGCCGGCGGGTCTCGTCGTTGATCAGCGGGCCCAGGTAGCCGATCTTTCCGGTCTGGGTCGTGAGGGCCGCAGCGCACCCGGCGATCATCTTCCCGTACTCCATACGCCCCATGAAGTTGCTCTCGTTCGGTGGGGCCTTGTAGTCTTTGCCTTCTTTCCAGGCGTGGTCGCCGGAGACGTTCACGATGGGGAAATCCGGATGTTTCAGGGCCGCTTCGAGGGTACCGTCCTTAAAGTCGTCCGAGGTGGTGAAGATGATCTTGGCGCCCTGTTTGATCAGGTCGTCCACTACCTGCGGGACGGTGACGCCCGGCTTGGCACCGGGGTTGACGTTGTCCACATAGATCATCTTCGTGTTGGGGAGCTTTTCTTCGACGTACTTGCCTGCCATGTAGTGGGCTTCGCTCCAGCCGTGGTCGTTGTAGGGTCCAACCAGAATGACCCCGAAGATGAACGGTTCCTCGGCCGATGGGGTCTTCGGGCCGCAGCTGCCGAGCAGCATCGTACCCAGGAGCAGCAGCGGCAGCACGCTCCAGAGCCATCTGCGGGACTTCATGGGGGACACCTCCTTGTGCGCTTGCAACACCCGGGGACGCCTGCACCGTGCGGTGCAGATACCTGCAGTATAGTACACCGGCGGGCGGCTGTCAAACGCTCAGCGCAGGAGCGAAATGAGCGGTGTGCCCGCACGGATCACCGGAGCCACAAGAAGCGCCGCCATCCCGATCAGCTTCATAAAGATGAGGAGCGACGGGCCGGCCACATCCTTCAACGGGTCGCCCACGGTATCGCCCACGACCGCGGCCTGGTGCTCGAAGGTGCCTTTCAGCCCCTCGCCTTCGATCATCTTCTTCGCGTTGTCAAAGGCGGTGCCCACGTTGTTGAAGAAAGGTCCCAGAAGCGCCGCACCCGCTACCGCCCCGATCAGGAGCGCCCCCAGTGCCCAGGAACCGAAGGCAAAGCCTGCGATCACCGGTACCGTGATCGCCACCAGCCCCGGCCAGAGCATCTCCTTGAGCGCGTTCTTTGTCGCGATGTCCACGCATGCCGCATAGTCCGGCTTGGCGCGCCCCTCCAGCAGCCCGCGGATCGTGTGGAACTGTCGGCGCACCTCGTCCACCATCTGCACCGCGGTCTTGGCGGTGGAGCCGATCACCAGGGAAGCGATCAGGTAGGGGAGCGCGATTCCCAGGAAGACAAAGGCCACTGCGAACGGTTTGGATACCTCCACGCTCGTCAGCCCGACGATCTTGAAGAAGGTGGCAAAGAGGGTGAAGGAGGTCACCGTGCCCGAGGCCATCGCGTAGGCCTTGGTGGTGGCCTTCATCGTATTGCCTACCGAGTCGAGCGCGGAAAGGGAGCGCACCACGCTCGACCCTGCCCCGGACATCTCCGCGATCCCGGCGGCGTTGTCCGTGATCGGGCCGAAGGCATCCGCGGTCATGATGTAGCCGATCAGGAGGTCCGTCCCGATGTTCACCCCGACGATCGCCAGGAGCGACCCGCCCGACACGACAAAGGAAACGCACACCGAGATCACGATCATCAGGATGGAGGCGAGCGGACTCTGGAGGCCGGCCGCGAGCCCTGTGATCACGTTCAGCGCCGCTCCGCGCTTGGACGCCTGGGCGATGCGCCGCACCGGGCCGCCTCCAGCACCCGCGTAGTAGCGGGTAAAGATCGCGACCACGAGCGTCGTCAAAACCCCCAGGAAGCAGGCGAGGAAGATCGAATCGTCTCCCAGCAGGTAGTGGCAGAGGAGCCAGGAGCCCACCGTCGCCGCCACAGCGTTGACACCCATCCCGAACTGGAACGCCATCTCCGGGCGCGACCTTCGCATCAGGCGCATCGCAGAGATCCCGATGAGCGAGGAAAGGAGGCCGACCGACTGCAGCAGCAACGGGAAAAAGACCACCTTGCCGCCGTAGACGGAAACGTAGAGCAGGGAGACGATCGTCCCGGTGATGATGTCGTCGGATAGGCTCTCGAAAAGGTCCGAGCCCCGGCCGGCACAGTCGCCCACGTTATCGCCCACCAGGTCGGCTACCACCGCCGGGTTGCGCGGGTCATCCTCGGGGATGTTCTTCTCCACCTTCCCCACGAGGTCCGCCCCGACATCGGCCGACTTGGTATAGATCCCGCCGCCGATCTGGGCAAAGAGGGCGGCGAGGCTCGCCCCGAAGCCAAAGCCCACGAGCGGTGCAGGGTCCTGGAAGACCCGGTAGAGCACGGCCAGCACGAGGACGCTAAAGCCGGTGATCGAGAAGCCCATCACCGCGCCCCCGCCGACGGCGGTGAAAAAAGCCTTCACGGGCGAATCGGTCGCCACGTCCGCCGTTTTCACGTTCGCCCGCACGGCAGCGTTCATCCCGAGCAGGATGGTCGTAAGCGACGTGAGCACGCCCAGGCAGAAGGTCAGCGTCACCCAGGGCCCGAGCATCAGGTAGATGGCCACCGCCAGGATGGGCGCCACCAGGAGGATGGTGCGCAGCTGGCGCAGGAGGTAGGCCCGCACGCCGACGGCAATGTCGCCTGCGATCTCGGCCATCCGTTGGAAACGGATCCGTGCTCGCCGAAAAGAGAAAAAGAGCGAGGTAGCCACGGAAATGGCCAGAAGGCTGCTCAGAATCGGAATGGCCAGAAGCGACATCGGTTTCACCCCACGCTTGTCCTGGTCTGGGCAACTCCGAGCCCCATATCGCCACCGCACGGCCGGGTCAGCCCGGGAGGATCCGGCCCCAGAACCGACGCTTGTCCCTCAAGCCGCTCAGAAAGAATGAAGCCCGCCCCCTCTCGGCAGACGGACTGTTGCAGAACGGTTGCGCAGGCATTGTAGCACGGAACGCCCGCCTGTCAAGCCGGCACCAGCTCCAGGATCACGAGCTCCGGCGGGCAAAAAAGCCGGATGCGCGGGGTGAACCAGAATCCCTCCATGCCGATTCCCCGGCTGACGTAGAGGGTCGTCGGCCCCACGCGGTAGAGCCCGGCCTCGTACCGTTTGCCGTATGCCGAAAGCGTCACGAGCGCCCCGTAGATCGGCAGGCGCACCTGCCCGCCGTGGGTATGGCCTGCAAGGTAAAGTGCCACCCCGTGCTCTGAAGCGGTCTCGATCAGGTCGGGGCTGTGGTACAGGAGGACCACAGGTGCGTCTTCACGGGCCACTTGCAGGAGGTTGCGCAGCACCTCCCGGTCACGCTCGCGCCCCCGGTCGCTTACTCCGACAAGGTAGAGCGGGCCAACCCGGCGCCCCTCGTCTTCCAGCACCGCGATCGAGAGCCCGTCGAAAAGCGCCCGCATCTGCTCCGGGCGATCGACATTCCCGGAGACGGCGTAAACGCCGTAAGGGGCCTGCAAACGCCCGAAGATCTCGCGCGCTTCCTCCACTGTTTGGGGATCGTCCAGGAAGGCCAGGTTCAGGTAGTCCCCGGTGAGGACGATGAGGTCTGGCGCTTCGCGCTCCAGGGCCGCCATGAGCGCCGCCTCGCGGCGCGTGGCGCGCTCCAGGTGCAGGTCGCTCACCTGCGCGACGCGGAGCGGTCGCGTCAGTCCGGGGAGCGCGACCTGGATGTGGGTAACGCGCAGGTCGAAGGGCGCGAAGTAAAACGCATAGAGCACACCGAGGGAAAGCGCGCCCTGGACAGCCGCGTGGGGCCACCCCGGTACCCAGCCTCGCGGGGGCTTGCCTCTCTGGGCCAACCGCCCGGCCACAAGCACCACAAGGAGCACACCCAGCCGCATCAGCGCAAGGAGGAGCCACGCGGGAAGAACGGGTCCGAAGGAGAGTCCGAACTCCGGCAGGGCCGCGATCAGGCCCGCGTCGAGCGCCAGAGCACCGAACGTCGCACCGATCGCGAGAACGTTTGGCCCGACGGGTCGGCGATGCAGGGCCAGCGCGATCAGGGCCAGGACCAAGAAGGCGGGAAGGGCGATCCACAGCACGCCCCGTTCAACCACGCCTTTCCCTCCTCCTGTACGCCGGACCGGGTCGCGGCTCGACCAGCGGCAGGGAAAGCACGAAGGCGGTCGCGCTCGTGAGCACGGCCAGGAAGAAGAGCGGGACATATCCCATAAGGTCCGCAAGGCCCCCGCCCAGGATCATCAGGAGCGAGGCAAACCCCGTCGCGGTGTTCACCAGCCCCAGCCCGGCCGGCCGCTCCCGTTCGGGGAGGATCTCCAGGATATAGGCGCCGAGCGCGATGTTCAGCGCCGCGTTCCCCACCGCCGAAAGGACAAAGACGGGGGCGAAGAAGTAGGCCAGGGCGTGTGCCGTGAGCCCGAGCGACCGGCCAAGGGGTGGCAAGAGGAGCGAAAGGGGAGGCGCAAGCATCGCGAGCCCGGAACCCCAGCGCAGGAGGAGACGGTTTCCCCGCCGGTCGCTCAGCCGGCTCCAGACGAGGTACGAGAGGAGCTGCACGCCGCTCACCACCGCCAT
Source organism: Chloroflexia bacterium (assembly GCA_041082245.1). GTDB lineage: Bacteria > Chloroflexota > Chloroflexia > DTKN01 > DTKN01 > DAOTVY01. Next base: position 287 of record JBDOIE010000087.1, on the reverse strand, counting down.
ATACTCCCCGATCACCGCCGACGGGGCACCGAGCTCCTCCACAGCATAGACGATGTAGAACGGGTCGGCGAGCTGGGCCAGCCGGGCAAAGACCTTGTAAAAGAGGAAACGCCGCAGCGCCCCCTGCTCCCGGAAGATGGCAGGCACCCGGCGCAGCTGCATGGCGAAAGAACCGGCTTCCCCCGTTTCGCCGGAAGCGGGCTCGGCGATGGCGCTGAACGTGCCCAGCCCTCCCAGGGCAAAGCAGAAGGCCAGGCCGAACAGCAGCGCATAGTTTTCGGGGAAAG
>JBDOIE010000075.1:0-9574 GCA_041082245.1 Chloroflexia bacterium | reverse complement strand
TGAGGCTCGGAAGAGAGACTCTCCCAACTCGCTTCCGCACTTCTGAGGTAGCCTATCACTCCCTATTTGCCCATCGCATGCATTCCCCTCGCTATTCCTATGATGGCCTTCGTGGGATAGGCGAAGCATTCGCTGCTATGGTTTGAGCCACTCGAGGTCCAGCAGGTACCAAGAGCCCATGTTCGATTTCAGGAATACGTAACCGCCCGGAAAACGCGCTTCCTCGAGGTAACCCGGGTCGGTTTGCGCCAGGTGAAGCCGGGCGTATCCCAGGAGCTTCGGCTCCTCAGGACGCGAAAGGTCCAGCACTTCCACGACGTGGCCACATCCGTAAGAGAATTTTCCATCTTCTGTTTCCTCCCCTTCGCAGAACGAGCTGATCAGGCACCCTGTGGAACCCTCGACGGCCAGATGATGTACCGGAAAAGAATAGTACCCAGCCTGGCGAACCGCCGAAGGGTTCCTGATGTCCAGCGACCACAGGCCCGAACCTGTGCCTACGAAGGCATAGCCCCTGTTCTCTGCAACCTCGGACGAGATGTCCGTGGACACCGGGAGCCGTCCTTCCAAAACAAGATGGCAATCGGGTTTGATGCGGTAAAGATCGGTGTATCCCTCATGAAGAAAGTAGAGATGCTCGCCAGTGGTTCGAACGTGCCACGGCCTGAGGGAACTCATCGATCTCGCACAGCTTATTCGGGGCTGTGGGCTTTGAGATGTCCACTACGGCAAGACTCTCCACTTGGAGTATTTTCGAGCGAATCAGGTAGAGCTGTCCGCCCAAGATTGCAGCCTCCTGAGCATCGGCGTCCAGGGAACTGAGCAATTCCCCGTTGAGGACATCCCAGATCTGCAACTTTCCGTCCACCACCAGGTAGGCATTGGTTTCCGAAACAACAAGCCCCCGGACATTTTCTCCCAGCCGAGTGCTCTCCCATACAAGTACCGGCGCGAAGGGATCCACAAGGTCGTAAGTGAGCAAGCGCCCTTCATGCACCAGAGCGGCAAGTGTACGGAACATGCCGAATGGCTCTCCCTGCGGGAGCGGGGCCAGATCGAGGTCCCTTTCGAAAGGCTTTGGAGTGGGCTGGGGCGACGCGCGCACAGGCGCGCTGGGGACACTCACTGGGCTTGCTTCGCCTGGGCACACTGAAGGCGACCGCACGGCGGTCGGAGGTGCCCCACAGGCCACCAGAAAAACAACCTGAAGGACCAGCAGGCACATCGACCATCGCTTCACGGGCTTGCCTCAATCCGGGCAGGATCACGTCAAGCCGGCTGGGAACGGGGGCCAGCGCAGCAAGGCCCAGAGGCCCGGTGATACTCTAGAATCATCCCGCATCATACCCTGCTCGACCACGCTTCGCCTGCATCGTACGAGAACTCGCGCTATCCTGTCAAGCCAGGGCGTCTCGGTGGGAGCCCCGAATGGGAAGGCAACTCGCGGGAGCCGTGTCGAGGCCAGACCATCGGTGTAACCCGGAGGTACGAACTGTGGCCCCATGAAGGCACTCCGTGCGCAGCCCGACCTTCGGAACACAGGGCTCTGCTGTCAGGGCTTTGTTCCTGCGGAGAAGCGGGACGTCGATGGACCGGGATCGCGAGCATGCCGCGTAGCGATCATGTGAAAGCGCACCCGGCCGGCTTCCGGGTTTCGATACACGGCTGGCTGCGCGCGCCGCCCTTCAGCCCACAGGACGGCCGGCGCCTTCGGGGTCTCAATACGGCCGGGGCGCGGCCTACTCCCGCCGAGGGCGCCGGTACGCTTCGGGCGAGGATCGACCGACGTTCGGGTCCTGTGTGGGGACATAGGAGAGCCCTGACACACTGCCTCGCGCATTGCACGGATACAAAAAACGAGTACAATAGAATGCAAGTGGCATCGAGCGAAAACCGTGAACGCGCCGACGTACGCCTGCAGCGCTAGACAGCATGATGTGTGTTGAGAAAAATGACTGCAAGGCGAGCAAGTCATTCTGAGCTGAGGCCTGAACTCGAAGAGCCGCTTGGCAGGCTGTACCGTCACCCAGCGCGACCGAGACCCTACCTCAGACGCAGGACCCTATTGTGAGTGCACGTAGCCAAACTTTGTGGAGTGGCTGATAGGAAGGAGAAAGTCCTATGCTACCGAAACAGCGAGAAATTGAGTTGCCGCTACTGGAAGTTCTCGTCGAACTCGGCGGGCAAGGTAGGCCGGCTGACATATACCCTCTAGTTGCAAAGAAGTTCCCGCAGATTCGCGAAGAAGACCTTATGGAAACCCTCCCCTCTGGGGCCAACAAGTGGACCAATCGGGTTCAGTGGGCTAGACAGGGGCTGGTTGCCAAGGGAGAAATAGACAGTCCCGCCCACGGCATATGGAGGATCACGGACAAGGGACGCCGTCGCCTGCGTGAACCGCAACCACCCGAACCCGAGAAACCGACCTTTGAGGATCTATACGATGAGTATGAAGCCGCTTTCCGTGCACGCCTTCTCGATAGGCTCCAGGCGCTTTCCCCCAGCGAGTTCGAGCGGTTCGCGAGAAAATTGTTGCAAGCATACGGTTTTGTTGATGTCAAAGTGACCCAGATATCGAGAGACGGTGGCATTGATGGCTATGGGAAACTCCGGCTCGGTCTCGCGACGATGAACGTGGCCTTTCAATGCAAGAGATGGCAACAGACTGTAGGCCGGCCCGAAGTGGACAAATTCAGGGGCGCAATTCAGGGCGAGTTCGAGCAGGGAATCTTTTTCAGCACATCGGATTTCTCGCCTGAGGCAAGGGCAGCCTCTCTAAAGAAGGGAGCTGTGCCGATCATACTTCTTAATGGTCAAAGTATCGTAGCCCTGATGATCGAAAAGGGTTTGGGGGTTCAGCGTGTGCCTTTGTATGCGTACTACGAGCGCCCTGATGACTTAACCGCTGAGGAGTAAGCCAAAGGCCAGGCGTCTGTGAACATGCGGCTCTCGGACTAGCGGCAAGCTGCTGCGCAATTCCTATAGTGGGGAGGGTTGATTCAGGATGCGGCCCTGGCGGAGAGCGGTGTTCCTGATCTTGTTCTTGTTCGCATGGGGCTGTACCTTATCGCCCCACCCAAGGAGCCAGGCCTCAGCGTCCGCGCCGGTGTCCTGTCCGACGGCCTGCCCGATATCCGCGCCTTCATTGTCTGCGGGAATACCCCTTTCTACCGGTGGTGTTCCATCGGGCCGGGATGCTGACTTCCTGCCGCATATCGCCGCGTCCACTTGCGGGTGTCCGAGCCAAACGCGTCCTCCAGTGCTGGCTGAGCCAGTGGAGTTCGTGGGCATCCTTCCTTCCAGGCCCGTGTCTCAGCTCGCCTGGAATGCAAGAGGGAACTGCCTCGCGCTCGGAGTCAATAATCCAGATAACTATCGCGTGGAAGTACGTTGCTTGCCCGACTTTCGATTGGCTGGCCAATGGTCCGTAGCTGGTCCGATCCTGTTTGGTCTGTTTTGGACTGCGGATGACCAGGGAGTTCTGTTCATCTTTGACCGCGGCGATGCCAGCAGTATAGGCTTGGCACGACTGGGGCATCCTGTCTGGCAAGACCTTCTCCCCGGGGAAAAGGCCCACCTGAACGTGAGCCTGGGGAAGCGCTTCGTCGCCTGGCTGGACGGAAGGACGTTAGCTTTTGCGCAGGGTTGTGGAACAGGCTGTGCGAGTCTTCACCTCCTGGACATCGAGACGGGAGATCTCCGGTCCGCTGCGAGGCATGGTACCGATTATCTCTTCAGCCCAGATCGGCATTGGCTGGCCACGAATGATTGGGGAAGCGGCTTTTCGAGGGCAGCAGTAGAACAGTGGCCAGGACCGGGCAAGAAAACCTGCTTCCTTACCCTTTCTATCGCTTACAGCGAAGCCCAATTCTGGACCGGCAACTCCCTTGCCGTGGTCACCTATCTGTCCCTCACGAACCCCCTTGGCCAACAACCTTCAGTTCGGCCGGTACTCTCCGTATGGGATCCCGTAACGGACCAGCTTTCTATACGGGTTGAGGGCGCTGTTCGGGCGTTCCCAGGACCTTCCGGTGACCGTGTCGCGGTTCTCTTTCTCGGGGAGCCATATAATGGCCAGCAGATGGTGGAAACTCGGGGCCGCTTTCCCTATCTAGGGCTGCTAGACTGGTCCAGCGGGCGGCTGCTGGCGGCGTGGCCCCTTGGCAGCGAAGAAATCGAGCGGATCGTGGATTTCTGGGCTTTGCCACCGCCCCGGTGGTCGCTCGATGGACAATGGTTGGTCGCTCCACGCTATAGCGGCGGTGCACTGCTACTGGACCGCGAGGGCAGTGCATGGCCCATTCTGGGCGATGAAATCCGTTGGGGCTGGAATGAGAGTCCCTGGGCAGGATGGGGCGCACAGGACCATCTTGCGCTACTGGTGGAGCACAAGGTCTGGCTCCTCCGGGTTCCACCAGCCGCCAGCGATGATTGCTCGGAGTAGCCAGGGAGCGCAGCGCATCTAGGAGCCCGTCTAGATCGCTTCCCCCTTGAACTGGGTCATATAGAGCCGGTAGTAGAAGCCCTTTTTCGCCATCAGCTCCCGGTAGGTCCCCCGCTCCACGATCTCGCCGTCCCGGATGACAAGCACCTGGTCGGCGTCGCGGATGGTGCTCAGGCGGTGGGCGATCACAAAGGCCGTCCGCCCCTGCATCAGGCGGAGCAGCCCCCGCTGGATACGTACTTCCGTGCGGGTGTCGACATTGCTCGTAGCCTCGTCGAGGATCAGGATCGCCGGATCGGTGAGGATGGCTCGGGCGATGGCGAGCAGCTGGCGCTGCCCCTGGCTGAGGTTGCTCGCACGCTCGGAGAGCGGGGTCTGGTACCCTTGCGGCAACTGGCGGATGAAGGGATCGGCACCGGCGAGTTCCGCCGCGCGGACCACCTCCTCGTCGCTCGCCTCCGGCCGGCCGTAGCGGATGTTGTCCATCACCGTACCCGAGAAAAGGAAGGTGTCCTGGAGCACCATGCCGAGCTGCCGGCGCAGGTCGTCCCGGCGGATGCGACGGATGTCCCGGCCGTCGATCTGGATGCATCCTGCATCGGGCTCGTAGAAGCGCATGAGCAGGTTGACGATCGTCGTCTTGCCCGCCCCGGTGGGGCCGACCAGAGCGACGGTCTGCCCGGGGCGCGCCTCCAGGCTCACGTTGCGGATCACCGGCCGGTCGGGAAGGTAGCCGAAGGTGACCCCTTCGAAGCGGACCTCCCCCCGCAGCGAATCGAGCGGAAGCGCATCCGGTGGGTCCGGAGACTCGGGGGGCGTATCCAGCACTTCGAAAACACGCTCTGCCCCGGCAAGCGCGGCCTGGATCGCGTTATAGATGTTGGAGATCTGGCGCAGGGGGCTGATGAAGGCGCGCGCATAGCTGATGAAGGCAATGATCGTGCCCACCGTAGCCAGACCACGCAGCGCGAGCCAACCACCGAGGCCGGCGATGGCGATGACGAACAGGTTCCCGAGCTGGTTCGTGAGGGGCATCAGCAGCAGGGCGAACGAGTTCGCATAGACACCCGCGCGGTAGACTTCCTCGTTCTCCCCTTCGAAAGCCTGGATCGCGGCCTCGCTGCGGCGGAACGCCTTGAGCACCCGGAGGCCGCTGATCGATTCCTCCAGGATCGCGTTCAGCTCTCCCAGGTGCTTTTGCAGCTCCCGGAAGCCTTTTCGCGTGGAGCGGGCGATCCACTCCGTGAACCAGAGCATAAGGGGCACGACAACCACCGAGGCCAGCGCGAGCCAGAAGTTCAGCACGAACATTGCGACCACGATGCCCAGGAGGGAAAGCGTGCTTCCCAACAGCCCGATCGCGTTCTGGGAAACCGCCTGGTTGATCGCCTCGATGTCGTTCGTCAGCCGGCTCATCAGTTCCCCGGCCGGCCGGGAGTCGAAGAAGCGCAGCGGGAGCCCCTGCAGGTGCACAAAGAGCTCGCGGCGCAGCCGCTGCAGGGCGCGCTGCGAGACCCCCGCCATCTTCCACCCGGAGAGGGCATCCGCCAGGTTCCCCAGGAGAAATACCCCGAGCATCCAGAGCGCCATACGGACGAGACCGACAGCGTCCCGGCTACCGATGAAGCGGTCGATCGCCCGGCCCATAAGATAAGGCCCGACCAGCCCGAGGAAGGTGGACACAAGCACGAGCATCAGCACAAAGGCAAGCGCGAGCCGGTAGGGAGAAAGGTACCGCAGCAGGCGGAGGAACGTCCGCCGCGGATCGCGCGCCTTTTCGATTGGGGGCAAGTACCCCGGACCGCGGCGCATCCCCCGCGGCCGGAGATCACCTGGACGACCGAAGCCCTGTCGCATCATCTTCGATCCGATCCTCTGCCGATGCGGAGCCCGCGACGGGTCCGTTTCCCATCTGGGAGGTGTAGATCTCCTGGTAGGTCGCGTTCGTCCGGAGCAGTTCCTGGTGGGTGCCCACGGCGACTACCCGGCCCCGGTCCATGACCACGATGCGGTCCGCGTTGAGCGCGGCACTGATGCGCTGGGTCACCACGAGACAGGTGCGCCCCCGCATCCACTCCTTGAGCGCCTCCTGGATCCGGGCTTCCGTTTCCACGTCCACGGAGCTTGTACTGTCGTCCAGGATCAGGATGGCGGGATGGGTCAGGAGGGCACGGGCGATGGCGATACGCTGCTTCTGACCGCCGGAGAGGTTCACGCCGCGTTCTTCGACGTGGGTATCGTATCCTCTGGGCAACTGCAGGATGAAATCGTGGGCCTGGGCCGCCTTCGCAGCGGCGATTACCTCCTCATCGGTAGCATCCGGCCGGCCATAGCGGATGTTGTCACGGATCGTCCCGGAGAAAAGCACGGTCTCCTGGGGGACAATCCCGATGCGGGCAAGCAAGGAATCGTGCCGGAGTCTGCGCACGTCTACGCCGTCCACGAGGACCTGGCCCTGCGTAGGATCGTAAAAGCGCGGGACGAGCTGCACCAGGGTCGACTTGCCCGCCCCGGTGGCTCCCAGGATGGCGATGGTTTCTCCGGGCTCGACAGCGAGCTCGACGTCCTTAAGGACAGGCTCCCCGGCGGTGCCGTTGTAGTAAAAGGTTACCCGGTCGAAAACGATCCGCGGGCAGCTCGTCGAGGGCAGGGGTTGCGCATCGGGCGATTCCTGCACTTCGGGCTCCATCTCCAGCACCTCGCGAATACGCTGCGCCGATGCCGAAGCTGCTGCCCACACGTTCGCCAGGTTGCCCATGATCATCAAAGGGCCCATCGTGCTCTGCAAATAGTTCACGAAGGCGGCGATCTGGCCCATTGTGAGGCGTCCGCGGATGGCCTGGAGGCCTCCGGCCCACACCACGACCACAATGCCGATGTTCACGCAGAGGCTTAACGCCGGGCCCATGGTGGCCATGAATTCCATGACGCGGATATTCCGCCGGGTAAAGTCTTCGTTCACCCGCTCGAAACGCTCGGCCTCACGGCCGGCCTGCACAAAGGCCTTAACCACGCGCACGCCGGCGATGTTCTCCTGGAGGACGGTGTTCAGGCGGTCCAGCTTCTGCTGCATGGTGAGGAAAAGCGGCTCCATCTGGACGACAAAGAAGACGATGACCGCGGATGTTACGAGCAAGAGGGGCACCATGCCGAGCGCGAGCCGCAGGTCCGTGCGGAACATCAGCGCGATGCTTCCGATCATCATCAAGGGTGCGCGGGTGCCGATGCGCAGCGACACCTGCACCACACGCTGGATGACGCCCGGGTCGTTGGCCAGACGCACCATCAGCTGGCCGGTCTGGAGCCGGTCCAGGTTGCCGAAGGAAAGGGTGTGGACCTTGCGGAAGAGGGCCCTCCGCAGGTCACGGGCAACCCCCTCGCCCACCTGCACGGAGAAGTTGTTGTTGCCGACGGCGAAGAGCGTGTTAACCGCGGAGATGCCCAGCATGATGAGGAACGTCTGCCAGACAACCGACAGGTTGTGCGCTGTGATGCCCTGGTCGATGATCCGCTGGACGAGCCGGGGAATGGCCAGGTCCATCGCGACCACGATGACGAGCAAGAGGAGCGAGAGCAACGCCTTTTTCCAGTAGGGCTTGAGGAAAGGGAGGAGCTTGAGGATGTGTTTCATCGTTCAGAGGAGCCTCCGGAGCATTTGCATAGCCGAAAGCAGGGTCTGCAGCTCGTCCTCGCTCAGCGGGGCAAGGAGTTCCATCATCCACCCGCGTGTCTCCTCGAAAATCGCCTCCAGCAGGGCGGTACCTTCGGGGGTCAGCGTGAGGAAGATGTGGCGTCGGTCTGCGGGGTTGGGAGCGCGGGCAATGAGCCCTCGTTCCACGAGGGCATCCACCGCCTGGCTGATAGCAGCGCGGCTGACGCGTTTGGCGCGGGCCAGCTCGCTCACTGACCCCTCGCCGCGGCGGATATGCCGCAGGATGTGGAACTGCTCGACGGTGATGCTGTATTGATCGCTGGCGACCTGGCGGATGTGAGCGCGAACGCGGTGCCACAGGGGAGGGATCGTTTCCCAGAACGCCTCCACCGCCCGGCGCAGCTCTTCCTGGCGAACCGAGGTCCCACTCATGGTTTCCCCTCGAGACTCTCCGCACAACGGCTGATCCGATCACACGTGCGCTAATCCTGAAAGGAACCTAACGGTTAACTCTTGAAACTAATTTTACACCGGCCGGCCCATCCTGTCAAACCGGGTTCGCCTGCTGATCGCCCGAGGCGAGCCTAGGAGAGATGCTGCGTCAGAATCTCGACAGGTCAGTGCGCGCGGTGGCGGCGCGCTTCCTGGCTTTCTAGTTGCCCAAGTATCCAGCGCTTTGATGGGGAATGGATTTGATAGTTAGTGCAGATCTGTGCTATAATTACAGATCGAGCGTACGGGAGCGCCGCCTGAGTGCTCGAGGGAGCGTTTTGGGAACGGAGGAAGCGATGCCGTAAAGGCACTCTTGGAAGGGAGGGCAGACCGATGCATGACCCGTCACGTCATCATCGTCGTTCCATCCGCCTGAAGGGGTACGATTACACTCGACCCGGGGCGTACTTCGTGACCATCTGCACAGACAAGCAGGTTCAGCTGTTCGGTGAGGTAGTAGACGGCGAAATGCGCCTGAACGAATTCGGCCGGCTGGTCGAGTGGACGTGGTACGATTTGCCCAACCATGTCGCGAATATCCGGCTGGACGCGTTTGTCATCATGCCCAACCACGTCCACGGGATTATTGTCATCACAGATGATGAGGTAGGGGCAGGCACAACAGGCGCCAGCCAGATCAGTGCGGCGCCAGGCAGTGGAGCAGACACGACAGGTGCCCCAGGCGGCGTAGGAGGCTCTCCGGCAGCCCTCGCAGGTGCGGGGGAAGGAGATCTGGCAGGCACCGTAGGCACTCCTGAGGCCACCTTGCTGGAGGCGGCTCTTTCTGGAGCCCACCCAGCAGAAGGAAGCCCCACGGGCGTAGCGAGAGGGATTGTGCCGGGGGCGGCCGGCGCGGGGGCGGCCGGCGCGGGGGCGGCCGGCGCGGGGGCAGCGGGCTCGGATGGCGCGGCCTCGGATGGCACGGGGGCAGCAGACGCGGCCGGCGCGGGTGGCGCGGGGGCAGCGGGCGCGGGCTCGGATGGCAC
>JBDOIE010000060.1:0-7947 GCA_041082245.1 Chloroflexia bacterium | reverse complement strand
ACCAGGGACCTAGTCCCACCCCGGGTCGGAGGCAATCCCCAGGGCGCTCCAGAACAGCAGGGCCATATGGGGGAACTCGGGATTGAAATAGTAATGGTCCAGCAAACCGATCGCCAGCGCGGTGATGATGCCCGAAAGGAGGCTCAGGCGGTGACCGCTTCCCTCGGCGCTCCTGCGCGGCGAACAGGCGCGCACGCCCTGCGCGAACGCAACCCCCACAAACCCGAGGAAGGCGGCCAGACCCACAAGCCCCATGTGCTCTGCGATCGTGAGGTAGATGCTGGACACGCCCGTGCTGAGGTCGATGTCCGGCGCTCCGGCCAATCCGACGCCGAAAACGGGGTAACGCCGCACGATGGCCCATGCGTTCGCATATTCCGCCAGTCGCATACGGTTCGCCAGGTCCTGGAACCGTACTCCTTCCCGGAAACGCTCTACCACCGGCGCGTCCCACCCGAGTCCTGCCACGAGCAGCCCCAGCAGGACCCCTCCTGCCAGTAGGGCCCAAAGAAGGCGACGATAGCGCATTGCCGCCAGGAAAAGGCAACCCACGACCCATCCCCCCAGCGCGGCCCGGGAATAGGTCAGGTATACGCCTGCCAGGAGGAGCGCCAGGATGGCTCCGAGGGCGTAGCGGGGCAAGATCGGGGACCGGGGCTGCAGCAGCTCCCCGAGAGCAACGGATGCCGCAAACGCGAGCATACCGCCGAAGGCGTTCGGGTCGACCGAGGTGCCGATGGCCCGTTCCAGACCGTGCGGATCGTCCTCCACATAGCGAAGCACCCGACCGGTCGTCGGATACCCGATGACCCCCAGCCGGGTGAGGCCGGCGTGCGCCACGGGGTCCGGCAGCGCGTGAAGCACAATGCCCAGGAGGGCGGCGATTCCGGCACACACGAGGAACACAACGAGGTAGCGCCGCACGTGATCCTGGCCCACCACCACCTGTCTTGCCCCGAAATAGGCAAGCACCGCAAGGAAGAGCTTCCCGACGTTGTGCAGCCGCGTGGCGTCGACACCCCGGCCGAGCCCCAGGCAGAGCGCAAAGGCCATCGTCCCCAGAAACAGCCACGCGCCCAGGTCGACCGGAGCGAGCCGGTAGCGCCGCCCTTCGCGCATCCAGGGAGCAAAGACCCATCCCCCGAGCACGCCCAGGAGCACCAGCTCCAGGAAAGAGGGGGTCAGCCCAATGCGGAAGGGGAGCACCCCGAAGGGAAGGAGCGTGCCGATCGCGAGGGCGCACAGGAGACCGGCCGCCGGGTCGAGGAAACCCAGGGCGAGGAGCGCAAGGCCGCCTGCCGCCCCCAGTGGAACGGCGAGCCCGGAGCGCGCGGCGGCCAGCCCGGCGCCGGCCCCGATGAGCAGCAGCGCGCACACGCCGACGATCCATTCCGTCCGTCGCATCGTCCGTCCCTACAGCTCTTCTGCGCGCTAGGGCAAAGCGTAGTAGGCGACGTGTACCACGGCCCCGCACGGCACACGGGCGCCAGCCGGCAGCTCCCCGTTTGTCTTGCGCACCCCGTCGTACTGGACGAGGTAGCTGATTACCTGTCCCGGCGCGCCCTGGTCGTCGATGTCCACGCCGGGCGGCATGTCCGCCTGGGTCTGGGGGTTGGCGTAGCCCCACACGAGTCCGGCCGCCTCCACCCGGCGCTGGGCCTCGGCGAGCGGGACGCGCAGCAACTCGGGGAGGATCGTTTCCCGGTTGCCGATGCTCACGTACACGGTGACCGTGATCCCCTGGGCCTCGGAGACCCCTGCTCGTGGTTCCTGGCGTGCCACATAGCCTACCGGGGTCGAGGTGCAGCCCATTTCCTTACGCTCGATGCGGAAGCAGGCGCCGAGCAGCGTGAGGCGGGCGCCCTCGTAGGACATCTGCACCACATAGGGGACACGCGCAAGCGTCCGCGGCGCGGAAAGTGTCACGGTGACCGGCTGGCCGGGGAGGAGCTTGGTGCCGTAGCGTGGTTCTTGCCCGACCACGTGTCCCGGTTCGATGTACGGGTCGCACCGTGGGGGGCCCTCCACGTACACGAGCCCGTCCTGCTCCAGGATCGCCCGGGCATCGGCCGCCGCGAGCCCGGTCAGGTCGCGCAGCAGCACAGGGATTCCGGGGCTTGCGGTCGCGGGCCAGGTCGGCGCCGCGGTGGTCGGAGCGGTCGTCGGCGGCGCGGGCGGGTTCGGAGGATAGAACAGGCGCAGGAGCAGCAGCACCAGGCTGATGACTCCCACGCCGATCAGGACGAGGAGGGTGATCCCGACCGGGCCCAGGCCGGTGCTCCGGGCCGGTGTGGCGCGCCGGGCAGGTGTTACGCGCGCGGCCGGCCGGGCGCTCGGGGTAGGAACCGCTTCCGGCGCACTGCGGGGGACCGTTGGCGCGGGGGGTGGGACCGGCTGTGGGAGCGGGCCGGTGGTTTCGAGGCCGGCCAGGCGGTACCGCTCCAGCGCCTGCCGCATTTCGCGGGCGGAGGGGTACCGTTCGCGGGGGTCTTTGGCCAGCGCGCGAAGCACGATCGCCTCCACCGCGGGCGGGATGTACGGGTTGAGCCGGCGGGGTGATGGCGGCTCGGCCTCGATGTGCTGCAGCGCGATGCTGACCGGCGTTTCCCCGTCGAACGGCTGTTGCCCGGTGAGCATTTCATAGAGAACGACGCCCAGCGAATAGAGGTCCGACTGGGGCAGGACTTCTACCCCGCGCGCCTGCTCCGGGCTGATGTACTTGACCGTCCCCAGGGCGAGCCGATCGGCGGTGGATTCCGGGTCCAGGCGGCTCTTGGCGATGCCAAAGTCGGCCACCTTGACCACCTCGCCCTCCTCATCGAGGAGGATGTTCTGGGGCTTGATGTCGCGGTGGATGATGCCGTGACGGTGCGCATACTCGAGGGCGGTGCAGACCTCCTCAGCGATGCGCAGCGCGGTATCGACCGGCAGCGGAGCGCGCTCCCGAATCCATTCTTTGAGCGTGCGGCCCGCGATGTACTCCATCACGATATAGTGCTGGTTCCCGTCCTGTCCCACATCGTACACGGCGACGATGTTGGGATGGACGAGGTTGGCCGCGGCGCGCGCCTCGCGCTGGAAACGCGCGACAAAGGTAGCATCGTTTGCGTATTCCGGACGGAGGACCTTTACGGCAACGGGGCGCCCGAGCACGCGGTCGCGCGCCCGGTACACCTGGGCCATGCCCCCCTGGCCCAGGAGTTGTTCCAGCTCGTAGCGGCCTCCGAGCAGTTGTTTGTCCGTCGCCCCTGAACCCGAGAGCTCGGAATTCACCGTTCCCGTTCCTTCCATTCTCGCTCGATCTCGCGGTGTATGTCGCGTTCGGCGATCGCGCGCCGGCGATCGACCATCTTGCGACCGCGGCACAATCCCAGTTCCACCTTGGCCCAACGCCCTTTGATATACAGACGCAACGGGATCAGCGTGAGTCCCGAAGTTTCCAGCCGGCCGCGCAGGCGGTCGATCTCGCGCCGGGTGAGGAGGAGCTTGCGGGGCCGCAGCGGGTCGTGGCCAAAGCGGCGGCCTGCCTCGGCATACGGGGCGATGTGCACGTCCAGCAGCCAGGCCTCGCCGTCCCGGATGCGCGCATAGCCTCCGCGCAGGTTGGCCCTGCCGGCACGGATCGACTTGATCTCCGAGCCGGTCAGCACCAGGCCCGCCTCGTAAGTTTCCAATATGTCGTACTCGTGGCGTGCCTGGCGGTTGACGGCGATCGTTTTTTCGAAGGTTCGCTCTTTCGGCATGGCCGGCCGCCTACCGCTCCTCCACCCGGACGCGGAGCATACGGTCCCCCTTCTGGATGCGGCGCACGACGTCCAGGGAGCCGGTGCAATACCCGAACACGGTATACGCCCCGTCCAGTTGTGGCGTTTCGCCCAGGGTGATGTAGAACTGGCTCCCGTCCGAGCGGCGTTCCGGGTTCACCGCGTCGGCGGTGCGGGCCATCGCGATCGCCCCGGGCCGGTGGGGCAGGGAGATCTCCGCCTCGATCGTGTAGCCGATGCTCCCGGTGGCCGTATCATCCGGGCTACCTCCCTGGATGACAAACCCGGGCTCGACGCGGAAGAAAGCGCGCCCGTCGTACCATCCCTCGTTGGCCAATTTGCGGAAATTCGCTACCGTCTGGGGGGCGGCGTCGGGCCGCAGCTGACAAACGATCGTCCCGCGGTCGGTTTCGATGCGCGCGTACACCCCCTCCGGAGGCAGGGTCGGGGGGATATAGATGCCTCCTGCGGTACAGGCGGTCAGCCAGAGGGCCAGGAACAGCAGCCAGAGTGTTCTGCGCATCGCAGCCTCCTCGAGCGGGATTCCCCGATAGGGCTATTCTACACGAAAGGGGGAGGTAGCACAAATCGGGAGCTACCAGGGCTCTCCTGTTTTCCAGCGGAGAAGCCGGACGTCGATGTATGGAGTTCCCTAGCCCGCGGCGTAGAGGCCTTGCGAGCGGCCCGCCGGATGCACCGGTCGGCTTCGGTTGAGCGGGTGCCCTGAGTAGTCTGGCGAAGGCAAGCGTATCGAAACCCCGAAGCAGGCCCCGCAACGGCCGTATCGAGACCCCGAAGGCGCCGGTAGCAGGCAGGCTTCGGATGAGGATCAGCCGACGTTCCGGCCCTCTACTGGAACGCAGGAAAGCCCTGGGGAGCTCAGCGTGCACCGGCCAACCGGTAGGCCGCAAGGGCCCGTTCCGCCAGGGTGTCCCAATCGTAACGTTCCCAGACGCGGGCGGCGGCAGCCTTTCCCAGGGCCTCCCGGGTTCCCGCGTCGCAGAGCAGGGTGACGAGGGCATCGGCCTGAGCCTGGACGTCCTCGGGCGGAGTAAGCCAGCCGGAGACACGGTGCTCGAGCATTTCGCGTGCCTCACCCACTGCGTCGGCGACGATAGCGCGGCCGGCCACCATCAGTTCGATCAGCTTGGCGGAGCATTTCGCCCGGTTGATCAGCCGATCGTCGAGGGGGAAGAGCGCGACATCCGCGGCACGGAGGTAGCAGGGGAGTTCGGATTCAGGCACCCAGCCCACGTACACCAGGTGCTGCTCCAGGCCGCGCGCGGCCATTTCCTGCTTCAGCCGTTCCTCCTCCGCGAAGAACCCCTTGCCGACTACCAGCAGCCGGACCTCCGGCAACACCCGTTGCACCCGGGCCACGACCTCGGCTACGCGGGCCACGTCGAACTCGGCGAAACGCGTATACAGAAGGACACCGGGGGCTGCACCGAGCAGGCGTTCGCGCACCGGCCGCGGGTCGGCCGTGGACCAGCCGGCGTAGCGCTCCCGGGCTGCCCCGTTCGGCAGGTAGACAACCCGTCCCGGTGGGATGCCCAGGCCCCACATCTGCGTCTGGAGGGTCCGGCTGGCCACAGTGACCGCGTGCGCGCAACGGCGGGGCAGGAAGTTTTCCTGCCACTGGAAAAAGGCCTTCTGCCACGGAGGGTAGGGATTGACCTCGTTCCAGCCACCCCGTCCTTCCCAATCGTCGCTGTCCAGCACGCGGGGAATGCGGGACCCACACGCCCATAGCCAGAGGAGAGCGAGTCCCGAGTGCGCTTTCGGCTTGAAGACGTGGACGACGTCCGGTCGTTCCCGCAGCGTCTCCCGGGCGAGCAACAGGGAAAGGCGCGGCACCAGGGGCCGGGGCAGGCCCGGCCAGCGGATGCGCAACGAGCCCCGGCTCGCCTCGCAGCCGGCCTCACGGGGGTTGTCCCAGGCAGGGATCAGGACGGTCACGCTGTGGCCCCGTCGTACAAGTGCCTCGGCTAAAGGCAGCACCCGGGCGCGGGTCGTTCCTTTGGGCTGGGTAGCGAAAGGGGCCACCAGGACGATGCGCATGCGCGCTCCTCGGGGCCGTCCCCTTTCAGCCGTCGCACGTCTGTGGGGGGACAACGGGGATCGATCCCTGGGGAAACCATCGCCAGCAAAAGCGGGAGACGGGACTCGAACCCGCGACCCTCTGCTTGGAAGGCAGACGCTCTGCCACCTGAGCTACTCCCGCACAAACCTTGCTAATGTTATTATATCTGCCGCCAACGTGGCTGTCAAACAAGCCTTCCTTGACACCCTTGCTGCCCCATGGTAAGATTACAACACACACGCCCCGCCAAGGCGAGGGAGTCTCGTTGCCTCTTGGAGAATGCGAGGAATACGGTATGGCAAAGCAATTCGGACAGCTGCTGCGGGAAAAGCGAGAGAGCCGTTACCTGTCTCTCCCGGATGTGGAGATCGCGACCCGCATCCGTGCGGATCATTTGCAGGCGCTGGAGCGCGGGGACCTCGAGGCGCTTCCCGGCGCTGCCTACGCCGAAATCTACCTCCGCGAGTACGCGCATTTCCTGGATCTCGACCCCGAGCCGCTTCTGGCGATGCTCCGCCAGCAGATGCGCTGGCCGCGTTTCCGTCAGCGGGTCGCGCAACGGTTGCGGCGGTTTCTCCACGCACGTTCGTCCATCCTGGGTCTTGGAGCTTTCCTGGTGGTGGCGCTCGTGGTGGTGATCGTTTGGGCGCTGGCCGGACGCGGCTCGAGTGCTTCCGGCGAAAAGCATCTCGTGTTGCTGTATCCGCCCGACGGCGCAACGCTGAGCGGCCGTGAGGTGGTGGTCGTGGGAAGGGTCCCTCCGGGTGCTTCCGTTACGATCAACGACAGCCCGGTCGCGGTGCAGCCGGACGGGTTCTTTGTGCATCCGGTCTCTCTGGGGACCGGAAAGACGGAACTGAAGCTCCGTGCCGGGGATGCGACCGGCTGGCACGAGGAAACCGTGTGCACGGTCTGGTCTCCCACGCCGACCCCTCGCCCCACGCTCTCGCTTCCCGCCAGTCAGGGCTCGGGGGTGGCCTATCAGGTGGTCCTGCATCAGGTGGATGCAGCGCGGTTTCCGGACATTATCGCTTACCTGAGTGTGCTGGATCCTTCGGGTAGCCCGTGGCCTGGGCTGACGATCGAGCACCTCACCGTCGTAGAAGACGAAGCCCCGGTTCCCAGCTGGGTGCTTCGCACGGTGCCGCTCACCGAGCCACTGGCGGTCGCTCTGGCGGTGGACACGAGCGGCAGCATGGGAGCCAACAACAGCGAGCCATTGCGGCAGGCGCAGCAGGCCCTGCGCATCTTCGTCGAGCAATTGAGCGAAAGCGACATCGCATGTCTGGTTGCCTTTGATGGGCAGCCGGTGCTGCTTCAGGAGTGCACGCAGGACAAAGGCTCCCTTCTTGCGGCGGTCGACCGGCTTGCTGCAGCTGGGGAAACGGCGCTGTACGATGCGGTGGCGATGGCTGTAGAGCAGGTGGTCGTCCTGCCGACCAGCCGGCGCGCCGTGATCGTGCTCACGGATGGGCACGATACGGCGAGCCAATCCTCGCTGGAGGAGATAATCGCACGGGCGGGGATGGACAACGTTCCGGTGTATACGGTTGGACTGCAGAGCAACGAGTTCGACCCGGCGGCGCTGGAACGGCTGGCGGTCGAGACCGGGGCATCGTACCTTTTCGCTCCCCAGGCAGAGGCACTGAGCGAACTGTACAGCCGCTTGTCCCGGCAGTTCCGGGGGCAGTACCAGATCCGCTACCGTTCCGCTGCTTCGAGCACAAGCGAGCACCGCTTGACGGTGATCACCCGGATCAACGGGGTGGAGAGCACGAGCAGCAAGAGCTATCGCGTCCCATAGGGCACCCAGCGCAGGGTCGCGGCAGCGAGGAGAGGGGTATGCTCCGAGGATCGATCTACCAACCGGTCATCTGGTACCGCTGGCTGGCGCTGGTAATCGGCGCTGTAGGGTATCTGGTCAGCGGTGAACAGGAGGTACACTGGGGGCTGCTGATTTCTCTGGGCGTGACCTTCCTTTTCAACATCATCCTCACAGCGGTGTCTTCTCAGCGCAGATCGACGCGCTGGCCCTGGATCGCGACGGTGGCGGTCGATGTCGTGCTCGGAGGCGCGCTGCTTTTCTTCTCCCATGGGCAG
>JBDOIE010000058.1:0-1721 GCA_041082245.1 Chloroflexia bacterium | reverse complement strand
GATCTCGGGCAGGCGGCTCTGTGGGGCGCGTTTTTCGCCGGCCTGGGAGTCTCCTGGGCGACGCCCCTCGCTGCAGTCCCGGGCCGGGGACGCTCTCGCCAACCGAAACGTGCACGGAAGAGGCCTATCCGTCCCAATCTGTCTCTGTGGATGCCCCAGGGCCGCTCTAGATGTTCCGGGCGAGGAGGTATAGATGCGGCGTAGTCGCTGGTCCCTCCTGGTAGCCAGCATTCTGCTTCTGTGTTCGCTTGTGCTCTTTGCTCTCTGGGCGATCCGGCTAACGAAGACGGCGCGGTCGCTGCTGGAGGGAACGGCGCAGCTTCAGCAACTGGCGCAGGAGGATTGGCAAGATCTCGACGTGGAAGAGGTCTCGTCGGTGCTCCACAGGATCTGCGGGGACCTCGCCGTACTGCGCCGTGAAGGGGCTCCGCTCTTGTGGGCAGCACCTGCGCTCCGCGCCCTGCCGCGATGGGGGGCAGACGCTGCAGCCGCTCCTCTCCTGGTCGAGATGGCCAATGACCTGTGCCAGGCCGGGGTCACGAGCTGGGACGCTCTGGAACCGCTTGTCACTGCGCTCCAGGATTGGGAGGGCACAGGGGGCGAACCCCCGGGGGTGCTCTTGGTGCGCCATCTGGCAGAAGCCCGGCCGGCCCTCGCCTATGCTCAGGCGGCGCTCGAGCGAGGGATCGCGGTGTACGAGCGACTCGATGCCCGGCGACTGTCGGCACGGCTCCAGGAGATGACCGCCCACCTGGGACGATTTCTCCCTACCGCGCACGAAGGGCTGGTGATTGCCCAGGGGTTGCCTTCACTGCTGGGAGGTGAGGGCGAGCGGACCTACCTGATCTTGGTGCAGAATGAGGACGAGCTCCGCGCCACGGGGGGCTTTATCACCGGCTACGGCTTGGTCACACTGCGTGACGGCGCGATCGCGCAACTGAAGTTTGCGAACAGCTACGAGGCGGACGACTATACACGCCCGTACCCGCCGACGCCCGAGGCGATGGCGCGCCTGATGGGGATCAACCTGTGGGTCTTCCGGGACAGCAACTGGTCGCCGGATTTCCCGACAGCCGCGGAGCAAGCCATCGCGCTCTTTCGGCCGCCGGAACCGGTGCGGGTCGATGGCGTGATCGCCCTCGACCAGGAAGTGCTGCGGCGGCTTGTGGAAGTGCTAGGGCCACTCCGGGTTGGGGAAGATATTGTCTCGGGCGAGAACGTACTGGCGTACATCCGCGCTGCCTGGGCCCCGGCCGACGGGGTGTGGACCGAGGAGGAATGGCGGAGGCGTAAGGACTTTATGGGCCAGATCGCTCGTGCGCTGCTTGAGCACGTGGAAGCGGCCCCAGATCAGGTCGATTGGGCCTTGCTGGGCAAGGTGTTGTTCGGGCTGCTGGAAGAAAAACACCTCCTGCTGTATTTTCCGCGCGATGAGGCGATCGGCCGCCTTCTTGCGGAGCGTGGTTGGGATGGCGCCTTGCGCTCCTCGCCGGGGGACTTTTTGATGGTCGTCGACAGCAACACGGGGTACAACAAGGTGAACCCGCGGGTGGAGGAAGCGATCGTCTACCACGTGGATCTTTCGCGGGAACAGCCCCAGGCGAGGCTGACCCTGATCTATACGCATACGGCTCCGTTCACCGGGGAGCCCTGTCGGCCGGAGATCACGGTAGGCCCCGAGTACGAGGCGCTGAGGGACCGCTGTTACTGGGATTACGTCC
>JBDOIE010000026.1:0-4014 GCA_041082245.1 Chloroflexia bacterium | reverse complement strand
GGCATACGGCGTGGGCAGATTGCCCCAGTCCGGCTCGCTGAAGCTGCCCGTGTACTCCTTCACCCGGATCAGCCGCCCCAGCGCATCGCTCTCCCGGATCACCATATGGCCGTTTTCGTCGATCGTCGCCACCTGCCACCCGCTGTAGCGCGTCTTCACCACCGTCCCATCGGTGTTCGTTACCACCACCGTCCGCCCCAGGACATCATAACCCATCTCCGTGCGCGGATTGCTCCCCGGATCCCGGTAGCTGCTCCCCTTCGTTACGGAGCACCACCGTCACCGTTACCGGTTCCCCCGCAGCCACCGCCTCCGGCACCCCTTCCAGCCGCAGACTGAGCACCGCGGGGCGCGTCTGGGGTGGGAGAGGTGCCGCAGAGATCATCGTTTCACTGGACGTTGCGGCTAATGGGGACAATTGGGGATGGACAGGCCCGAAGGAAGGCAGGACCAGGACGATCAAGACACATGGGGAAACCAGCCGGGTGAGGATCCGCCCCTTGCCCATGGCAGACGCTCTTTTCACCTGCGGGTGTCACCCGCCGTCATACACTGCTCCCGACACTTGTATCTTACCATATCGCCAGGCGAAAGTCAATAGCGTTTCACCTGGTGCAAGAAAGCTCACCGGATGATCCCTGTTCCCTGGCCGCATTGTCCGCACTGAGGTCGCGAGGTCCTACCGCAAACGACGGTTTGTCCGTACTGCTTGGGGACGATCGCCCTGCTGGTCACGCCGCCACAACCTTTACCCGTCGCTCATCGCCAGCACTCGGTCAGCGTGGCGCTCGAGTTCCCTGACACGGCCAGCCTGGCGATGAGGATCCTCGGACTGACGATCTGCGGCACGATCGGCAGGATCGGGCCCTGATCACGGGGATCTTGGCTCAGGACGAGATCAAGCGCGACCCGATGTTGCAAGGTGCCGGTCAGGCAAAGGCTGAGGTCATCCTGCGGATTATCGGCATCGTGCTGACAGCGATCGGGGTCATCATCTGGATCATCCTCGCAGCGGCTGGGATCCTCCCGTCGCAGAGCCGTTGCTAGCTCCGTATGTCCTCGGGGGGAGAGAGGCTCGTGCGCCGGCCTCAGGCACGAGCCACCGGGATATGTACCCTGGCTTACCTTGCGGAAATGGGGGCTGAGTTTCCCCCGGGTCCGCTGCATTTCCACGCGAAATCCAGAGAAAGTGTTACCATTTTCCCCTGGACAAACCTGTGCCTTTGTGGTATAATAGCGGCGCTACCCTCGCCCCGATCTTCCAATCCCTGATCTCTTGGGCGGGGAATCGTTTTCCCTGAAACGGGCCGGAGCAAACTATATGTAGCGTCCGATGCTACCATAAACCACTAGATATAGGGAGGTGGCGGCAGGAGAGGAACACGGGAAGAGACGAGGCAGGTGCGGGAATTCCCCCAGGGATCGGGGCAATTCTCCCGGATAGGCCGAGAGAAAATTCTTCACACCTCCGGAGGGGCAGATGGGCATCGAGCAGGTGGTCAAACGCGACGGCACGCTGGTACCCTTCGATCGCGGGCGGATCGAGCGGGCGATCTATATGGCCGCGCGCGCGGTGGGCAACGGGGAAGGCCGGATGTGGGCGGAGACGCTCTCCTGGGCGGTGGTGGGGATCCTGGAGGAGCGTTTCGCGCAGGCCGGCCGGCCGCCGCACGTGGAAGAGATCCAGGACATCGTGGAGGAGGTGCTGATCAAGTCGGGGCACCCGCAGGTAGCCAAGGCCTACATCCTTTACCGCCAGAAGCGGGCAGAGGCGCGCGCCGCGGAGCGGATGCTCCTGGATACGGCGAAACTCGTGGACGACTACCTGCAGCGGATGGACTGGCGGGTGAACGAAAACAGCAACATGAACTACTCGCTCCAGGGGCTGAACTTTTACCTCGCCTCGTCGATCGCGGCCCGTTACTGGTTGCAGACGATCTACCCCCCGGAGGTGCAGCACGCGCACATCGAAGGGGAGATGCACATTCACGACCTGGGGATGCTCTCGGGCTACTGTTGCGGCTGGGACCTGCAGGACCTCCTGATCCGTGGCTTTGGTGGCGTTCCAGCCAAGATCGAAAGCCGGCCGCCGCGCCACCTGCGCACCGCGCTCGGGCAGCTCACGAATTTCCTCTATACGCTGCAGGGCGAGGTGGCCGGGGCGGTGGCGGTATCCAACTGGGATACCCTGCTTGCTCCGTTCGTGCGCTACGACCGGCTGGACTATGTCGGGGTGAAGCAGGCGGTACAGGAATTTGTCTTCAACATCAACGTGCCCACAAGGGTGGGTTTCCAGACCCCGTTTTCGAACATCACCCTGGACCTGACCCCACCTTCTACCTTGCGGGATCAGGCGGTGATCATCGGAGGAGAGCCACAGGAAGCGACGTACGGCGAGTTCCAGCAGGAGATGAACCTGCTGAACCGCGCCTTTGCCGAGGTGATGCTCGAGGGCGATGCGAAGGGGCGCGTACACACGTTTCCCATCCCCACCTACAACATCACGCGCGATTTCGATTGGGAAAACCCCGCGCTGGAACCGATGTGGGCGATGACGGCCCGTTACGGCATCCCCTATTTTGGAAACTATATCAACAGCGATATGAGGCCGGAAGACGCGCGAAGCATGTGCTGTCGACTGCGGCTCGATCAGCGCGAGCTCCGTAAACGTCCCGGGGGACTCTTTGCCGCTGCGCCCTTGACGGGTTCCGTAGGGGTCGTAACGATCAACCTGCCCCGGCTGGCCTACCTGGCGCGCGACGAAGCGGAGTTCCGGGACAGCCTGGAGCGCCTTATGGAGATCGCGCGCACGAGCCTGGAGATCAAGCGCAAGCAGCTGGAGATCTTTACCGAGCGCGGGCTGTACCCGTACTGCCGGCACTACCTGGACGGGATCCACGCGCAAACGGGCCACTACTGGAGCAACCACTTTTCTACGATCGGGCTTGTGGGGATGAACGAAGCGTGCTTGAACCTGCTCGGCGTGGGGATTGCCGACCCGGAGGGGAAGGCGTTCGCCGTGCGCACGCTTCTTTTTATGCGCGAGGTGCTTTCGCGCTTTCAGGAGGAAACCGGGAACCTGTACAACCTGGAGGCGACCCCGGCGGAAGGGGCGTGCTTCCGCCTGGCACGGGCCGATAAGAAACGCTTTCCGGACATCCGGACGGCCGGTACGGAAGAGGCGCCGTACTACACGAACTCGACACACCTCCCGGTCTCCTACAGCGACGACCTCTTCGAGGTGATCGAGCACCAGGAAGAGCTGCAGAGCCTGTATACCGGAGGAACGGTGCTCCATATCTTCCTCGGGGAGCAGCTGTACGACTGGAGGCAGGCGCGCAAACTCGTACGCACGGTGGCCGAGAACTACCGTTTGCCCTACTTCACGCTCACACCGACCTTCAGCATCTGCCCGGTGCACGGATACCTCCCCGGGGAGCATACCTATTGTCCCTACGAGCACACGCCAGACGAACTTGCACGTTTTGGCCGGCCGGTTTCGGTCGGAATACCGGCATAAGGAGGGAAGCGATGGAAACCGTGCAGCTGCCGCTGCAGGTGGAGGAAAAGGAGACCGAGATCCGGGTTCCCTGCGAAGTGTACAGCCGTATCGTGGGGTACCTGCGCCCGGTGCAGAACTGGAACCGCGGGAAGCAGCAGGAATTCGTCGAGCGCCGCATGTTCCGCGTGCCGGACGAGGTGCTCCTGGGCGAAGAATGATCTGTACGGGCATGGACCTGCGGGGGTGGGTGCGGACTTCGCTCCTGGACTTTCCCGGAAGGATCGCGACGGTGCTGTTCACGGGCGGGTGCAACTTCCGCTGTCCTCCCTGTCAGAACGCGGGGCTGGTCCTGCACCCGGAGGCCTTTCCACGGGTGGAGGAGAAGGAGATCTGGGCTTTCCTCGAGCGGCGAAAGGGGAAGGTGGAAGGGGTCGTGCTCACCGGAGGGGAGCCCACGCTACAGCTGGACCTCTTGCCTTTCCTGCAGCGCCTGCGGGAGACAGGACTTGAGG
>JBDOIE010000022.1:0-46169 GCA_041082245.1 Chloroflexia bacterium | reverse complement strand
GAGGAACTCCTGGGGACTTGGAAACTCGTGCAGAAACTGCTGCACAAGCAGGTCGGGTTTCCAGGCAAGGATGAACCCGAAGACTACCACGGACATTTCCAGCAGAAGGTCGACGAGCCCGATGATTTCGTTCACCAAAGAAGATTCGCGGATGCCGCGCACATTGAGCCAGCGCAAGAAAATTATGATCGCCATCGTTTCGCCCAGCCATAGCAAGTTGAGATCGCGGATAGGTCCGATTGAAACGGCGAACTGTCGAAGATCGAGCCCCAGGTAAGGCAAGAAGAAGTTCGGATAGCCTGCGGACGCTGTGGCAAACAGGGCGATGTCGATCGTATAGTCCAGGAGGAGCGCTGCCCCCGCAAGGAACCCGAAAAAGTCCCCGAGGCCTCGCAGCGAGTAATAGTGCCCGCCGCCGGCCACCGGGTAAGCGGAGGCGAGCTCCGTAAACGCCAGTCCGATGAGGATGTAGATGATGCCTGCGATGGCGAAGGCGAGCGGTGCCCCACCCTGGGCTGCCCCGATGACCAGGCCCAAGGCAACGTAAATGTCGGCCCCCACGTCGGCGTAGCCCCAGGTGTAGGAGCCCCAGATCGTTACATCGCGCCGCAGTTCGACGCGTTCCGCAGCGACTGCCGTTGCCGTCGTTGAGTTGCCCATCGTTCCCGTCCTCAACCGTTCGCGAGTTCCGTACGCTCTCCGCATGCTAGCACGCACCCTTTGAGGCGTCAAGTGAAGCCGCCTGAGGTTCAGGGCTTCCCCGTATTCTATCAAAGGGCCGGTTTGCTGGAAACTGGAAGACCCTCCTGTTGACAAACACGGCCGAACGTAGTAAGATAGAACTGGTCAGACCACTTACCAGCTCCACCGGGGGGCGACGTGGATACCTGGGTAGTGCCGCCGCGGCCGGCCGCTTACGTCGAGGAAGCGCTCGTGAGTGCCATCCTGGACGGGACATTTCCTCCTGGCTCCGTGCTCCCTGGGGAACGGGAGCTTGCTGCCCGCCTGGGGGTGACGCGGCCGACGCTGCGCGAGACGCTCCGCCGCCTGGAGCGCGACGGGTGGGTAACGATCCGTCAGGGCAAACCGACCCGGGTGAACGACTTCTGGAAGGAAGGCGGTCTGAGCGTCCTGCACGCGCTGGTGCGCTATGCCCGCGAACTCCCACCGGGTTTCGTCCCGAACCTGCTCGAGGTGCGGGTCGCTATGGCGCCTGCATATGCCCGCGCGGCTGTGGAGCGGAACCCGGAACAGGTGCTGTCTGTCCTTGTCCAGGCCGAAGCGCTCGAAGATACGCCCGAGGCGTTCGCCGCCTACGACTGGCACCTGCACCGTGCCCTGGCGCTCGCGTCCGGCAACCCCGTTTTCACCCTGATCCTGAACGGCTTCGCCGGCTTTTATGAGCGTATGGCGCGCCGTTACTTCGTGAGCGCGGAGGCACGAAGGGCCTCGCGCGCTTTCTACGCTTCCCTGAGACGTGCAGCGCTGCGCGGAGACGGGGTTGCGGTCCAGCGGATCACCCGACGCGCGATGCGGCGGAGCCTCATTCTTTGGGAGAAGGCACACGCCAACGAAGCAAAAGGAGGTAACCCTTGCGACGCTGGAACGGCTGGGGGGACGATGCGGTAGCCTACCCGCTGCCCGCTGGTGCCGTTCGCTTCCTTGAGGAACGCCTGGGGCCCGGAACGCCGCCTCGGGATGCGACGCTTTCCGACGTGCTTGCTACCGTCCCGGGCTCACGCTTGCCTCCGCATCCTCTGGTTTCCCGGGAGCCGGACGTGCGGTTGCGCCACGCCCGCGGCCAGAGCCTGCCGGATTGGATCGCGCTTCGATTCGGGCGGGTCCCAGCATTTCCCGATGGAGTTGCCTTTCCGGAAACCGAACAGGATGTGCGCAGCCTTCTGAAGTACGCGAGCGAGGTTGGCGCGCGTGTGATCCCATACGGCGGAGGGACCAGCGTCGTTGGGCACATCAACCCGCTCCCGGGCGGTGCCCCGGTGCTCACGGTTTCGCTTGCCCGGATGTCCACGCTGCACCACCTGGACCCGAAAGCCCAGCTGGCCACGTTCGGTGCCGGTGTCAGTGGACCGGAGCTGGAAAGGCACTTGAACGCTCACGGCTTCACCCTCGGGCATTTCCCGCAGTCTTTCGAGTACTCTACCCTGGGAGGCTGGATCGCGTCGCGCTCGAGCGGCCAGCAGTCGCTCGGCTACGGACGCATCGAACGGCTGTTTGCCGGCGGGCGGCTAGAGGCGCCCGCAGGAACGCTCATCTTGCCCCCGTTTCCCAGCTCTGCGGCCGGCCCCGACTTGCGCGAACTTGTGCTCGGTTCCGAGGGGCGACTCGGCATCCTGACCGAAGCCACCGTGCGCATCACCCCGCTGCCCGAGCGGGAAGAATTCCGGGCAGTCTTTTTCCCCTGCTGGGAGGCCGCTGTGGCAGCTGCCCGTGCCATCGTTCAGGCGCGCTTGCCCCTCTCGATGCTCCGCATCAGCACGCCTGAAGAGACAGAAACTACCCTCGCGCTGGCAGGCCACGAACGTATCCTTGGTGCACTCGAGCGTTTCCTTGCCTTGCGCGGGGTCGGCAAGGGAAAGTGTATGGCGATCATCGGGTTCACCGGACAGTCGCGCCTGGTACGCCTTGCCCGCGCCGAGGTGTTGTCGATCGCACGCAGGTTCGGCGGGGTGCACGTCGGCCGCACGTTTGGGACGCAGTGGCACCGCACGCGCTTCCGCACACCCTACTTGCGCAACACGCTCTGGGAAATGGGCTACGCGGTGGATACGCTCGAGACCGCCGTGTCCTGGCCGACCGTGCCTGCGCTGGTCGCAGCGCTCCAGCGCGAGCTGGGCGAGGGGCTGGCGCGCGACGGCGAAAGGGTGCTCGTCTTCAGCCACCTCTCCCACCTGTATCCATCGGGCTCCAGCATCTACACGACGTTTCTTTTCCGTCTCCCCTCGGATCCGGATGGGGCGCTCGAGCGCTGGCGGCGCTTGAAAGACGCAGCAAGCCGTGCCATCGTGGCGCACGGCGGCACGATCAGCCACCAGCACGGGGTGGGGACGGACCACCTCCCCTATCTTGCCGCGGAAAAAGGCGAACTGGGCATGTCGTTGTTGCGAAGCGTTTGCCGCACGCTCGATCCGGGCGGTCTGATGAACCCCGGAAAATTGATCGAGGGGTGAATCCTATGAACGAGGAACGGCGCAGCCAGATCTGGTCCCGTATCGCCGGCCCGTGGGACATCCTGATCGTGGGAGGGGGGATCACGGGCGCAGGCATCCTGCGCGAGGCTGCGCGGCTTGGCCTACGCACTCTGCTCGTCGAACAACGCGATTTCGGCTGGGGGACCTCGAGCCGTTCTTCCAAGATGGTTCACGGCGGCCTGCGCTACCTGAAGGATGGGCACATCCGGCTGACCTGGTGCTCGGTACGGGAGCGGAAGCGGCTTCTCTCCGAAGCACCCGGGCTGATCGACCCGATGGGCTTCCTGATCGTCGCCCACCGCGGCGATCACCCGGGCCGATGGACCTACCGGGCAGGGCTTACCCTCTACGACCTTCTGGCGCTGCAGTGGAGCCACCGCGCCTTTCGCCCGGAGGAACTACAGGTGCTCGTGCCCTTCCTGGAGAGCGAGCGGCTCGCCGGCGGTTTCCGCTACGGCGATGCACAGACCGACGATGCGCGGCTTGTTCTGCGGGTGATCCAAGAGGCGGTCGCAGACGGGGGCATTGCCCTGAACGGCGTGCGGGCCGAGGAGTTGCTCTGGAAAGACGGCCGGGTCCGTGGTGTGTGGTTGCGCGACCTCGAAACCGGGGCTACCGCTCAAGCCCACGCGCGGGTCGTGATCAACGCCACCGGCGCGTGGGCGGACCGCCTTCGCGAGCAGGTCGGAGCACCCCCTCGGATGCGCCCCCTCCGTGGGAGCCACCTGGTGTTCCCGGCAGAGCGGCTCCGTGTGTCCGAGGCGGTGACCTTCCTGCATCCCCTCGATCATCGGCCGGTCTTCTTCTTCCCGTGGGAAGGCGTTACCCTCGTGGGCACGACCGACCTGGACCACGACCGTCCCATCGACGAGGAGCCTGCCATCTCGCCGGACGAGGTTGCCTACCTGATGGCCGCGGTGGAAGCAGAGTGCGGTTGCCTTGGCCTGGGGTTGAAGGATGTAGTGGCGACGTTCTCTGGGGTACGACCGGTGATTCGGAGCCACCGTCCGCGCGCACCGTCGCAAGAGTCCAGGGACCACGTAGTCTGGGTGGAGAACGGGCTGCTCACCGTAACCGGAGGCAAACTGACGACGTTCCGCCTGATCGCGCTCGATGCATTGCGCAGCGTGCGTCACCTGCTGCCCGAGACGCCGGAACCCAACCCTGACTTGCCTGTGCTCCAGTCGTTCCCCGTAGCGCTGCCCCGAGCCGATCGCCTGGACGAAGCAAGCCAGCGGAGGCTGATCGGGCGTTATGGCCGGGCGGCCGCAGACCTTGTAGCCTGCGCGGGGCCGGATGAACTCGAGCGCATCCCGGGCACGCCTTACCTGTGGGCGGAGCTGCGATGGAGCGCCCGCACCGAGGCCGTGTTGCACCTCGACGACCTCCTGCTGCGGCGGCTGAGGTTGGGGCTCTTGCTGCCCGAGGGGGGCGTGGACCTCTTGCCCGAGATCCGTTCGCGCTGTCAGCAGGAGCTCGGATGGAACAACGAGCGCTGGGAGCAGGAAGAGGAAGCCTACCGGCGGCTGTGGAAGGCCTGCTACAGCCTGCCGGACCCTGTCCTTGTGCCCGACTGGCGGCAACTTGCCCCTTCGCGGGCGGTAGCGAGGCCGCCGATGGGCCGGTGGCGGCGGCTCAGCTCCGCGCTAGCAAGTCTGGGCTTGGCCGCAGCAAGGAAGCAGCATTCGCGTCGGAGCCGTATCTTGTGAGCCTCGCCGCAGTCGCCTGAAGGCGCGGAGGTGCCAGATGTCGCGAGACCTCATCCTGGCCATTGACAACGGGACGCAGAGCGTTCGCGCGCTCCTGTTCGACGCGCGAGGGAACCTGCTCGCGCGCTCCCGGGTGCCCCTCGCAGCCTACGTATCCCCCCAGCCCGGGTGGGCAGAGCAAGATCCCGACTACTACTGGCGCTCGCTTTGCCGGGCGTGTCAGGAGCTATGGGCGCAAGGAGACTGGCAAGAGCGTGTCGCGGCGGTCACGCTCACGACGCAGCGAGCGACGGTCGTCAACGTGGACCGGGAAGGAAAGCCGCTGCGGCCGGCCATCGTCTGGCTGGACCAGCGACGCACGGAAGGGCTCAGGCCAGTAGGCGGTCTGTGGGGGCTGGCCTTCCGCATCGCGGGCCTGACGGAGACGGTCGCCTATCTGCAGGCCGAGGCCGAGGCGAACTGGATCCGCACCTACCAGCCCGAAGTTTGGGCGCGCACGCACAAGTACCTGCTCCTCTCCGGATATTTGACCTACCGCCTGACGGGCCGCTTTGTGGATTCGGTCGGTTGCCAGGTTGGGTACATCCCGTTCGACTACAAACACCAGCGCTGGGCGGCGTCCTGGGACTGGAAATGGCAGGTGGTGCCGATGGATCCCGCGATGCTACCGGAACTGGTCATGCCGGGCGAGGTGCTGGGGGAAATCACCGCCGAAGCGGCCGAAGCGACGGGAATCCCTCGAGGCCTGCCGATGATCGCGGCTGCGGCCGACAAAGCGTGCGAGGTGCTTGGGGCCGGGTGCCTCGAGCCGAACGTCGCGTGCCTCTCCTATGGCACCACGGCGACCATCAACACCACGCATCGCCGCTATATCGAAGTCATCCCGCTCATCCCGCCCTATCCTTCCGCTATCCCGGGGGCCTACAGCCTGGAGGTGCAGATCTACCGCGGTTTCTGGATGGTCTCGTGGTTCAAGGAAGAGTTCGGACATTACGAGCAGCGCTGTGCGGAAGAACGCGGCGTGGAGCCGGAGGTGCTCTTTGACGCACTGGTGAACCAGGTGCCGGCCGGCTCGATGGGGCTGGTACTCCAGCCGTACTGGTCGCCCGGCCTGCGTGTCCCCGGGCCTGAAGCGAAAGGAGCCGTGATTGGCTTCGGCGATGTGCACACGCGGGCGCACTTCTACCGGGCGATCCTGGAGGGGCTCGCGTACGCGCTCCGCGAAGGGAAAGAGCGCACGGAAAGGCGTACCGGCGTCCGCATCACTGAGCTCCGCGTCGCGGGCGGCGGTTCCCAAAGCGACGCTGCAATGCAGATCACGGCTGACATATTCGGCTTGCCTGCCGCCCGGCCGCACCTTTACGAGGCATCCGGTCTTGGCGCGGCGATCGACGCAGCGGTCGGGCTTGGTTTCCACCCCGACTTTGCCACAGCGGTGCGCAAGATGACGCGCATCTGCCGTGTTTTCGAACCGCGACCTGAGGCCCACGCGCTGTACGACGCCCTCTACCGTCGCGTCTACCGACAGCTGTACCCCAGGCTGAAGCCGCTCTACGAGGAAATCCGGGCGATTACCAACTACCCTAGACGGTTGATCGTTGATCGTTGATCGTGGATCGTTGAACGTGGATCGTTGGCCGTGGAAAACGGTCAACGGTCCACGTTCAACGGTAGATCCAACCGTTCCTGATACGCGGCGATTGCCCGGCGGAGGTACGTCTCGTCGAGTTGTCCGTGCGGGGAAGGGGTTTCGAAAATCCGCCGAGGGATCCTTACCCTCAGCAGATCGAAGCCTTCGCGTCGCTTGAAGGCGTGCTTCCGGCGCAGGGTCTCTTTCCCCACCCGGGCGAGCTCTTCGCGGGAGCGCCCATACCCCGCGGCTTCGAGCGCTTTTCCGACGGTTGCGGGATCGTAGACTCCCCGGGCAAAGAAGCAGACGACCAGGCTGGAGAGCACCTGGCGCCACTCCTCTTCGGCCAGAAGCGCCTCCGCGATCTGCTCCGGGGACGGCTTTTCGCCGCGCGCCAGGGCACTTTGGTCCAGGCTGTACCCGGCGCTGTCCAGGTGGCTGTGGCGGGCCCCGGTGAGGTACGTCAGATGGCAGGCCGGCCCGGTGTGGTAGCCGGGCATCTCGTTTCCCCCGAAGGCAAGGGCGAAATCCGCACCACCATAGCGCGTGGCTGCGCGCTCGACCCCCTGTCCGAGCGCCCGGTAGAAATCGCTGCGGCCGGCCACAATGCGCCGGACAGCCTCGATATAGGTTGGGTAGTCCCCCCAGGAAAGCGCCAGGCCCCCGGTGTCCTCTGCGGAAATGAGGCCCCGCTGTTGTGCTTCCGTTGCCCAGGCGAGCACGACCCCGGTGCTGATCGCATCCAGCCCGTGCACCTCGATCTCGTCCAGCAGCTGCAGGATGCCGGGAACGTCGGTCCCGCCGAGCATGCTCCCGACTGCGTACAGCGGCTCGTGGTCGTAGCCGATCCAGGTGCTCTTGAAAAAGTAGGGATCGTTCGGATAGGGCTGCCGCAGGGCCGCAAGGTGGATGCAGGCTACGGGGCAATGGGCGCAGGCCACGCGACGACCCAGGTAGCGTTCGGCCAGCCGCTCGCCCGACATCTCGACCGCACCCTCCAGCCGGGCGGCCTGCAGGTTGCGTGTGGGGAGCGCGCCCAGGCCATCGAGCGGCAGCACGTTCATCGAGGTCCCGAGCTCGTGGTATTTCCGCATGAGCGGCGAATCGGTGGCTGCCCGAAAGATGGCATCGTACACCTCGCGGAAGCTGCGCCGCTCCGGCGGCAGCAGGGCCCGGCGGCCGGCAACCACCAGCGCTTTCAAGCGTTTGCTTCCGAACACCGCTCCCAGCCCGAGCCGGCCGAAGTGGCGGTACGTTTCCGTGATGACCGAAGCGTACGAGATGAGCCGTTCGCCGGCGCGGCCGATGCGCATGATGGTCCGCACGCCTGCGCCTCCCTCCCGGCTGCGGATCACGGAGCCCACGGTGTAGGCGCTGCGCGTTCCCCAGAGAGCAGAGGCATCGCGGAAGTGCACCGTATCGCCATCGACCACCAGGTAGACCGGGGTCGGGCTCGCTCCCCGGAGGACGATCGCACCGTACCCGGCCATGCGGATGGCCACAGCGCTCCTTCCTCCCGCGTGGCTTTCGCCGAGGTTTCCGGTGTGGGGCGACTTGAACATCGCGACGGTCTTGGAAGCGATCGGGAAGTAGCCCACCAGCGGACCTACCGCAAGCACAATGGGGTTCTCTGGCCCCAGGGGATCTGCCCCCTTTGGACATTCTTCGGCCAGGAGCAGGATTCCTACCCCGGCGCCCCCCATGCCCTCCTGGAAGAGGTCGCTCCGGTCCTCCACCTGGAAACGGCGGCGCTCCAGGTCGATGTACAGCACGCGATGCAGCGGGTCATCCCTGGCGGGCATCGGCGACCTCCTCGATCGGAACTTCTTCGAGCGCGATGACCTCGTAGGGGCAATAGGGAGCACAGTATCCACAGTAGACGCAGATCAGCGGCTTGTTCTGGGCGTCGTCCCAGAACACCGCCCCGAACGGGCATGCGGCCGCGCAGTTCCCGCAACCGATGCACAGATCGGCCCTGAGCCGCACGCCCCCTCCGGGGCGCGCCGTGAGCGCATCCGTCGGGCAGACCCGCGCGCAGGGCGGGTCCGGGCACGCCCGGCAAACGACCACGACGAATCCCCGCCGGATGCCGCCGGCCGAGCGGACGCCGATGCAGGAGCCGGCCAGTCCTCCTTGCCCCAGCCGCCGGCTGCAGGCGAACATACAACACTGACATCCGACGCACCGATCGGCGTCCAGCACGGATAGCCTCTTGGCCATCGTTCCTCCTCGAGACCGCGCTCAGTTGCTCCGTGACCGCGCATAACCTGCCAGACTGCGCCAGAAGCGCAGGTTCAGCGGTTCTCCCGCGCCAGAGCCCAGCAGTCCCAGATCGCCGAGCACGAGCACCTCACCCCCTCCGAAAGGCACCAGCGCGATCACAGGACGCTCGTCTGCCACGGCGAGAACCTCCCCGGAGGAGATCTCGAAGGAAAGCGCGTTCCCAGGGGCCAGCGATAGCACCCGCATCCCGGCCATGATGGGATGGTCGGCGGTGACGCGTGCTTCGGATGTCGCGATCGGTTCCTCCAGGAAGCGCACGCCAAAACGCGCAGCGAGATCGTTCTGGTCCGACCAGTCCTCGTTGGTATCGAGCACGCGGTTCGTGTACTTGAGCCGGTGAGCGCTGTTCGTGAGGACCAGAAGGCCTCCTTGCGTGACATAATCTTCCAGCGCCGCGATCTCTTCTTCCGTCCAGGCTTCGTCGTACAGGGAGACATCCCCAGCGGGGCTTGGATAGTCGGCCACCGGTAGGGCGACCACGAAAGCGGTATCCTCCAGGTCGGGCGCGGCAAAGGAATCACCGTAGGGGATCAGATCGACGTCGTACCCCTCCATACCTAGTGCCATCCCGAGGTCGATGAACCAGGTCGGCGCCATGTGCGCGGGTTCCGTATGGCTTCCGACAAACACGGCGCGCAGCTCTGATGTCGGGACCGTGCGATACGCGGCCGGGTCGGGAGGGACTGCGAGTGCCGCATCCAGTGCCACCTGGGCCATCTGGGCCAGGGCTTCTCCCACCTCTGTCGCCAGCTCGACGGTATCGTAGGGGTCGTGGAGGTGTCCGGCGTAATGGACGCCTCCCAGGGCATCCATCTCCGCCATATCCATGTAGATAAGGTTCGCGTTGGGGACGTTGTATGCGGCGAACGAAGTGTTGTCCGAGGCGATCCAACTGCTGGCCTCCGGAAAGAGGGCAAGCCCGTGCGACTCTCCCAGTTCCGCAAGCGCCTCCGGCCAGGGCAGGCGATCGTCTCCCAGGCGGCCGTAACCCCAGGTTTCCAGCGTGAGGTAGGGCTGTATCCCGTCGAGGGGGCGACTCAGGCAGTCGATCTGGAGCATGGCCACCGTGCGGTCCAGCAGTTCCTGGTGTGTGGCGACAAAGTGGGAAGAGCCGTACAGGCCGAGCTCTTCGCTCCCGAACCAGACCAGGTACACGTCCACCGGTGGTACAAGGCCACTTGCGTCCAGTACATAGGCGACTTCGAGGAGCACCGCCGAGCCCGCGGCATCATCCAGCGCCCCCGGGCTGTTCGGGCTGTCGATGTGAGCGCCGAGGATCACCGCGCTGTTGTGGTCGCGGCCGGGGATGCGGGCCACCAGGTTGGCCGAGCGCCCGGGTGAGAAGACATCCGCGTCCCACACCAGCCGGGCTGACCGGGCCTGCGCAAGCATTTCCCATCCGTCGATACCCGAGGCTCGCAGGTCTTCGAGCCGTACGAGCAGCATCGGAGGAAGCGGCTCGTCCATATAGGCGAAGATGCCCCCTTCTCCGGCGAACGTCCCGTGGCTTTCCCCGGGGCGGTTCGAGTAAGAAGTGACCAGGACGATGCCAGCAGGGTGGGCCGAAAGCAGCATTCGGGCGGCACCGGAGGCGGTTTCCCAACCCCGGACCACGCGATCCACAAGTGCATAGTCCGCAAAGACGATCTGCCCCTGTGCCGAATCTGAAGATAGATGCTGTAGCTCTGCCCCATCACGCACGAGGGCCACACGACCTTCGACGGTACGGGGGTTGCGGAGGTCATCGTTCAGCTGGCTATCGGAATCGAAGCGCAGCGCCAGGGGAATGCTATCGCGCTCCCCGCGCAGGCCGTCGGCAGGCACAGTAAGCGTGCGTTCCCCGATCGTAATGCTCAGGCCGGTTTCCCAAATCTCGGTGACCAGATATACCGGGAACGGCTCCCGCTCGATCCGGAGCCCGGCTTTCTTGAGGAACCCCAGCCCTTCGAGCCGCGCGGCTACATAATCCAGGGCTTCCCGTTCACCGACGGTGCCGGAATTACGCCAGCCGGAGTAGGCCTGGATGGCCGTGAGGTCCGATATCGTGGCGAGAAGCCGCTCCAGGAATACCTTGGGTACCGCGGTCGCCGCCGGGGTGGGACCTGGAGCGACGATAGACGGTGTGGGCGTAGCCACAGCCAGCGTAGGCGGGGCTTTCACAGGCTGAGTGCAACCCACCAGCAGCGCCAGCATCAGCAGTCCGATCCATCCCTTTTTCACGCAGCATATCCTCCGGTCAGTAGTTCCACTCGCGGCCGAGGACCATCAGGGCCAGGGAAACCGCGCGGCCCGCATCCTCCAGGGCTTTCGCCGATACCCGCTCGGTCGTGTCCTGTGCACTCCCGGCGAGCGGCTCGCTGCTTTTCCATCCTACCCTCGCCCGGGCGACCTCTTCTTCCGCTGCGTTTCCCATCGTGCTGAACCGCATTCCTTCCTGGATCGCTTTCAGATCGACGACCGATTCCAGCCGTTCCACCCGGACGCGCAAGCGCCTGCCTGCGTTCACGAAAAGGTTCCCGAGGCGGGGACTGGTCGTGTCCACCAGCAATGCCTTGCCGTCCTGAGCCCCCAGGCCCCTCAGCTCGATCACGGCCCAGACCTTGTAAGAGGAAAAGCCTTGCCTTGCTTTCAGAAAATCCTCTGGCTCGGGGATACGGCGGTACGACTGGTTCGGATCCACCCCCTCGCTGATGTACGCTGCGAAGAGAAAGGAACGTTTGGGCCGGTAGTCCGCCTCCTGCCACGAACGAGCAAGCTCGATGAGCGTGGCGACAGCCGACGCGCTGTCCTGCGCGCCGGGGTAGAGGGTACCATCGGGTGCCGTGCCTGGCGCGTCGTACGGAGCCATCAGGACGACGAGCTGGTCGTCCATCTGCAGGCTTCCTCCGCCGCCTTCGCTGGCCGCTCCGCCTGTCCCCTTCCCGCCGGGGAGCAGGCCGAGTACGTTCCTGGCGACCTCGCGCCGCTCTCTCCAGGGGATGCTCACGGCAACACGGGCGCCCAGGGGCTCTACGAGCACCTCTCCCTGCCCGAGACGGGCTGCTCGTGCAAGGAGTGTCTCCAGGGTTGTGCCGCTTTCAGCGACGAGGGCTTCTGCCACCGAAGGGCGAACGATGAGCGCGGGCCCCATCCAGGTACGCAAAGCGGGCAATTTGATGCCGAGATCGAAGCGCTCGACAGATCCGGGGGTCCCGTCCAGGATGAGGGCCGCAGCCATCTGCGTCTGCTTCGCCAGCAGGTCATACGTTTCCCGGTCGGGGACGAGCACCACCTTGTCCAGCAACTTCAGTTTTCGGAGCGCGCTGCTGGATCCGTCCGCGGAGGGGCCGGTGGCGACAAACACGACCTCCCCGGATCCCGCCCAGCGCTGGGGGTAAGTATCCGGGGCGACGGCGTAGTCTTTCCGCCAGGCCCAGGGGCGCTGCAGTTCTCCGCCTGCCCCGATGAGCGCCAGGTCTGGCGGCGCGGTGTACTCGAGGTACTCGCGCACAACCTCCTGGAAGTAGGTGCCTCCCTGGCCGGCCGGCTGCAGGCCGGCCGCAGCGAACTGTGCGGCGATGTACTCGGCCGCGCGGTCCACTTCGGGGCTTCCCGGACGGCGGGCTGCCATCTCGGGCGAGGTAAGTACCTGCACGTGGGCCAGCGCCCTCTTTCCATCGAACGATGCTGCCAGGGGTCGGTAGTAGGCAAGGGGACCGGTTTGCGCACGGACAAGCAGCACTACGGCCACGAGGCCGACCAGAGCCATCGCCGTATAGCGGTTCAGCAGGCGGGTAAACGAGGCCCCGACCCGGTCGATGAGCCGGAGGATGCCTTCTCCCGTCAGGTTGAACGCCAGGATCGTCAGAAAGAAGGCGACTGCCGGAGGCCAGGCCATCCACGGGTGAGAGCGGGCAAAGGTGCGGATGTTGGCCAGCAGGGCGGCCCACTCGGGCACGTCGGAGTAGTAGTAACCGGGACCGAACACCACAAGCTCGGCGAACGCGCCGCCGCCGATAAAGATCCCCACAAAGCCGAGCTCGCCCAGGAGCATGAGGACACCACCGACTTCGAGAGCCGCCAGCGCGACGAGCGGAGAGAGGAGATTGGGCAGGATGTGGCGCGTCAGGATGTCCGGCCAGCGGTTTCCGGTGACGACCGCGGCTTCAACGAATGGGCGCGGCTTCAGGGCGATGACCTGAGCCCGGAGGTACTGGGCCACTTCGCCCCAGCCCACGAAACAGAGCGCCACGACGAACGAGGAAATCCCTTGACGGATGCCCAGGGCGAGGATCAGCACCATAGCGCACAGGAGCGCGGGGAATGCAGCGATGATGTCGATCAACCCCTTGACCGCGTGGTCGAACCACGATCCTTCGAACCAACCGCTTGTAATCCCCAACGTCAGCC
Organism: Chloroflexia bacterium; assembly: GCA_041082245.1. GTDB lineage: Bacteria > Chloroflexota > Chloroflexia > DTKN01 > DTKN01 > DAOTVY01. The sequence continues at coordinate 32,949 of JBDOIE010000022.1, read as the reverse complement.
CAACCGCGATGCGAGCCAGCACGACAACAGACGCGATGATCAGTGTCTGTTGCGCGCCCACGAGGATGAGGCTCCAGATATCGCGGCCCAGAGGATCGGTGCCGAGCAGGAACTCCTCGCCGGGCGGAAACGGAGGGACCTGGATACGGCCCTCGACGAAGCGGAAGCCCAGGGTGTTATACGGGTTGTGGGGCGCCAGATACGGCCCCGCCACGACGAGGACGAGAAGCGGCACGAGCAGCGTGAGGCCGAGGACCAGCGGCGGGTTGAGGAGTGTACCGCGCAGCCAGGCGCGGCGGCGCTCCCTGGCATGGAGCTCTGCTGATCCTTCGCCGGCCTGCTGGGTGGCAAGCCGATGCAGCGTTTCGGCAAAGAGGCTGGGTGCAGTCTGCTTCTGCTTGCCGAACAGCCTGCGGAGCGCGAGAAACGGTCCGGCTTCACACAAGGCGTTCCAGAGCTCAAGCACTGCTTCGGGGAGCCCGATTTGCAGGGGTGAGAGTGCGCGCTTCTCGGAGGTCAAGTCCGCCCTCAAGCGGGGGTCCACGATCCGATAGAGTACCTCCAGGAAGCTGTTCGCGCCAACGAACAGCAGGCCCAGGGAGAGAAGCAACCCGTACACGAGCGCATCATCCTGCCGGCGGATAGCTCGGAGCAATGCCTCCCCGGCACCGGGCCAGCCGAAGAAAAACTCTACCACCGGCAGCGACACGAGCGCGAAGCGGATCGAGGCCGCGAGACTGGTCAGGATGGGGATAGCGACGTTGCGGTAGACGTGGCGCCGGAAGAGGGAACGCCAGGGAACCCCTTTGCCGAGGGCCGTTCGAACGTAATCCTCGTCCAGTGCCTGGGAGATGGCTAGGAAGGTCACGCGTGTGGTCTGGGCGAAGGGGCGGGCGGCGAGGACGAGCGCCGGAAGCCAGAGGGAGGACTCTTTGAAGCCGCCGAGCGACAAGAGGCGTACGCCGGTGGCCTGGTAGAAGCGGATCGCAGCGGCCTGGAGAATGAGCGCGAGCAGGAACGAAGGCAGCGAAATCCCAAGCAGAGAGCTAAAGAGGATCGGAGTTGCCCAGAAAGAGCGCCTTCGGCGAGCGGCAGCCGCACCTACCAGGATCCCCATTCCGCCGCCGATCCCGAGGGCTGTTCCCAAGAGCAACAAAGAGCGCGCCAGAGTGATCCCCACGACCGGCCCGGCCGGCACCGGTTCCCTCGCGCGCGAGGTGGAGCTTCCCAGGTCGCCGTGGATGACCAACCAGAGGTAGTGCGCGGAGTTCTCAGCAGCATCCCCCAAAGCCCTGTGGAGAGGGGCGCCCCGCGCCATCGAAAGACCCAGGGCGGACAGGAAGAGGATGACGAGGAGGGTCAGCAGGGCGAACCCGAGACGGCGGGCGAATGCTTGGAACACCACGGCCAAGCCTCCTCTCCTATATGATATTCCGCGCCCCATTATACCACGCAGAGAGGTCTCGCGCCGAAGAAATGGCCGCTGCGCCAGGGCAAGGCACCTTCCACTCCAGTTTCCAGCGAACCGTCCCACGGTACCGAGCCAAGCACAGCGATTTTCGTCCAAAGGGGGACGGGTAGGCAAGGGCGTTGCCGTTGCCTACCCAGCCCCCGCCAGGGGTTTCCGACCTGGGCCAGTGGAGCAAGTCCGAAGGACGGCGGCCATGGTCACGGGGTTCAAGTGGTCACGGGCTTCTGTACTCCGTACGGGACCATCTACACTGTGTTGGAAACTGGAAACCCTGCAACGTTGACACCCTGTGCGCTCCGTGATATCCTGGCACAAACTCCTGTGCGGTCCAGAAGGCGGCCCCGATGCGGCGTCTGCTCGTCACGGTCTTTGCCCTGCTGGGCTTGATGGGTAACACTCCGCAGCCGTCGGCGGGCCCGTTTCGCGTCTTTTATGCCGGCCCTCCGGGGCCGGTTCGTCAAGCCCTCGAGCTGGCTGACGACCTGGAACTGGTCGCGGCGCCCGAAGATGCCCACGTGCTTGTCCTCAACGGCGCGATCCCGGACCCCGAAAGGTTGGCACGGCGCGCGGAGCGGGGTGTCGGCATCGTGATCGTGGGGGGCCCAGCGCTCGATCCCGAGGCCCTGCGTCGGCTCCTTGGACAAGGCCTCACGCTCGGACGCCGCAGCGACGTCCAGACGCTCGTGCGCCTGGACCTGGACCCGCGCCTGGCGGGTGACATCGTGTGGGCGAGCGCACCTCAGGTACGCGAGCGCGCCACCTTTGCCGGCCTGGACGACTGGCAGGTGCTGGTGCTGGGGCAGCGGTTCGACTATGCCCAGGCGCTCGACCTGGGACTGGTGCTTGTCTTTCCCGTGGTCACCCAGCCCTTGCTCGTTTGGCTTTTCCTCGCCTGGGGCGAAGCGCACCCGGCTGTGGGCCGTGTGACGGCCGGCCTCTTCGGCCTCGGTCTGGCCGCCTACGCTTCCGAACTGTTGACTCTGCTTCTGGCCTGTTGCTCTTCTCGCGCCTGGGGTACGGTGCCAGGGTGCTGTTTCTTGCGCATTTCGACGGAGCCGCGCTCCGGGAAGCGCTCGGCTTCGGGGTCTTTGAGATGCTCGGTTCCCTGCTCTGGATGGTCGGCCAGGCGGCGAGGTGCTGATCACGCAGGCGCGTCTGCACAACTACGCAGAGGTCTGGGGAAACTGGATGCTCGCGCAGAACTTTGTTTACGCATACCAGGTGATCAACACGCTCTACAAGAACCTCCTCTTTGTGGGTTTGTTAACCAAGGACATCCTGGGCTACTGGGTGAACCACCGGGTCTGCTTCCGTCAGCGGTTCTACGTCTGGCCCACGTTGGTTGCTCCACTCCTTGCGGGCGCGGTTCACTATGCCCTCCTGCGCTGGGCAGGCGGGCTCTTGTGGCGGCAAGGCCCGCTGGGGAGCATCCTGCTCCCCTTTTTCAGCCTGGTGCCCTCGCTGCCGCTGTTCGCCCTTTTCTACGCTTTCTTCGGCGGTTGGGACCAGGAAACGCTGGAAGAACTGCGATGTGCAGTAGAGCTGAGCGGCGCACTGCGCGGCCCCGCCCGGCTGTTCTGGCTGGGAAGCGCCTGGGGAGCGCATAAGCCCGCTCCACGGGCAGTTCCCGGTGGAGCTGCGCGAAGCGGCCATCGCGGAAGCACGGGCGCTCGCAGAGGAGCGGGTCAGCCTGCTTTGAGCCGGGACCCGCAGAACGGCCCATAGCGCATACATCCCTGCAGGGATGTGGCTGCAGGGCGAAAATACGTCGCCGAGGAGGATACGATGCGACCCTTTCGCCCCCGCGTGGCGCTGGCGGTCGACGGAGGAGGAATCCGCGGTGTGATTGTGGCCCGGGCGCTTGCTGTCCTGGAGGAGGAACTGGGACGCCCTTGCCACCAGATTTTCCGTCTCACGGCCGGCACGTCGACTGGCTCGATCCTCTCCGCCGGCATCGCGGCCGGGCTCACGGGTGCGGAGATGCATCGCCTGTACTGCGAGCTTGGGCCACGGATCTTCCGCAGGACGTGGCGTTCGTACGTCTGGCCCCTGAGCCGCTACCGGTACTCTCACGCCACGCTGCTCGCGGCGCTCCAGGAGCATTTCGGGGACCGGCGGATGGGCGACTTCTGGTCGGCCGATCCCCGGACCGACGTGGTGATCACAGCGTTCGACCTTGTGGAGAACCGCACCCGCTTTATCAAGCCGTGGAAAGAAGAGTACGCCTCCTGGCCGATCGTCCGGGCGGTGCTTGCTTCCTGCTCCATTCCGACGGTCTTTCCCCCGGTAGAGGGGCGCTACGTCGACGGTGGGGTGGGCTCGTATGCCAACCCGTGCTACCTGGCCGCCTATGAGGCCCGCTTCTGCCTTGGCTGGCCAGCCGAGGAAACGACGCTGATCAGCCTGGGGACAGGCCGTTGTCCGCACACTGTCCGGCCCGGGGAAGCCGACCGCTACTTCCCCTGGGATTGGATCGGGCCGGTGCTGGGGGCCTTCCTCCAGTCTGCCGACGACCAGCAGGTGCACCTGGTATGCACCTTTTTCGAGCAGCTGGACTTTCGACGCTTCCAGGTCGACCTGCGCGAAGGGATCGGCGCGGACGACTACCACAGGATTCCGGAGCTGACCGCCTACGGGGAGGAACTGGGGCGCAAGATCCTGAACGACGAGACCGATGCCTCTATGGAGGTCGTCGCGGAACAGATCAAGGGGCTCAGAAGGTCCACCCAGAAGCGCTCGCCGCGCAAAGGGCGGGAACGGGCCCCGGAACAGAGTGGACAGACCTGAACTACGGAACAGCCACCTGCGGCCAGAAGGCCGCGGCGACGAGAACGCCCGTCAGCACGATGAGCGCTGCCACCACACTCCAGGAGAAGGCGTTCAGGATCGGTCCGTTGCGGAAGCGTCCCATCAGGCGCTCGTTGTTGATCAATCGCAGCATAACGATCAGGATGACGGGGAGGAGGATGCCGTTCAACGTCTGGCTGGCCATCATCGCCTGCACGAGGGACTGGATCGGGAGCAGAATGATCCCTGCGCCGACGGCCACCAGGGCCGTGTAGAAAGAGAAAAAGAGCGGAGCCTCGCGCCAGCTGCGGTCGAGACCGGATTCCCAGCCGAATGCTTCGCACACGACGTATGCGGTCGAAAGCGGCAGGATCGCGGCTGAAAAGAGGGAAGCGTTCAGCAGGCCGAGGGCAAAGAGCGTGGTCGCGTAGGGACCGGCAAGCGGACGCAGGGCGAGTGCGGCCTCCTTCGCTGTTTCCACCCGCACCCCGTGCACATGCAACGTTGCGGCGCAGCAGATGGTGATGAAGGCCGCGACGAACACGGCAAAAAGCGAGCCCACGATCACGTCCAGGCGCTCGTAGGCATAGTCGGAAGGCTTCAGCCCCTTGTCCACGATGGACGACTGCTGGTAGAACTGCATCCAGGGAGCGATCGTGGTACCCACCACGGTGATGGCCATCGTCAGCATCCCCGGATCGAACTCCAGGTCGGGCCGTACCAGAGCGCGCCCGATCTCGGGCCACGGCGGGCGCGCGATAAAGCCAGAAGCGACATAACAAAGGTAGATCCCGCTGGCTACGAGGAAAACCCGCTCTACGGTGCGGTAGTCGGCGCGCAACACGAGCAGCCACACGCATACGGCCGCGAGCGGAACAGAAAGGTACTTGCTCACGCCGAAGATCTCCAGGCTCGCTGCGATCCCTGCGAACTCGCTCACGGTATTGGCCAAGTTGGCCAATACGAGCAGCCCCAGGATGAGCGCCGTGGCGCGTACCCCCCAGACCTCGCGGATCAGCGCAGCCAGTCCCTTGCCGGTGACGACGCCGAGCCGGGCGCTCATCTCTTGCACCACGATGAGCGCCAGGGCGACAAACGGGATCAGCCAGAGGAGGCGGTAGCCATAGTGCGCGCCGGCGACGGAGTAAGTCGTAATCCCCCCGGCATCGTTGTCCACGTTTGCCGTGATGATCCCCGGGCCGACGACGGAGAGCAAAAGAAGGAGGCGTGCTCGGATAGGTCGGAGACGGTGATGAACGCTCACAGGGGTTCTCCCGAAATGTCAAGACCAGCGTTGTAGTGAAGGCCTGGGCGTGAAGGGTCTCTCCACGTCCGGAGCGGCTAATGGTACCAGCGCGGCATCCGCTTCTTCCAGGATGTCGGGATCACCTTGTCGAGGGCATCGTCCGCGGTGACGATGCCGTGAAGATGGCCGGCCGTGTCGACTACGGGCACCGCCAGCAGGTTGTACTTGGCCACTACCTGGGCCACCTCGTCCTGGCTGGCCTCGGGCCGCACGCTGACCACACGCTCTTCCATGATGTCCCGCACCGAGGCATCCGGCGGTGCTAGCACCAGTTCGCCCAGAGAAAAGACCCCGATGAGGCGCTCGTCCTCGTCCAGTACATATACATAGAGCAGGGTTTCCGGATCGGTTACCGTTTCCCGAAGGTGGCGCAGTGCCTCCTCCGCAGTCAGGTCGGCCCGCACGGTGGCAAACTCGGTGGTCATCAAGCCGCCGGCGGTGTCCTCCGGATAGCTCAGGAGCTTTCGCACGTCGGCAGCTTCCTCGTCTTCCATCATGTTCAGGAGCTCTTGGCTCCGATCCGGAGGAAGCTCGGCCAGCAGGTCGGCGGCTTCGTCCGGTGCCATCTCTTCCAGCACATCGGCGACCTTCTCGTCCGGAAGTGCTTCCACCAGACTGACCTGGAACTCCGGCTCGACCTCCTCCAGCGTGTCGGCCACCGTCTTGACATCCAGCGCATCCAGGAGGGCGCTGCTTTCCGAGCGGCTGAGGTCGCTCAGGATCTCTGCCAAATCGGCGGGATGGAGTTCCGCGATGCGGCTGCTGGGTACCCGCAGGCGCATCGGCTGTCCCCCGGGCAGGAGCTCCACGTTTTCCCAGGAGATGGTCGCCGGCCGGATGGGCCGACCAAGCAGCCGGGCAAGCTTCTCGACCGGTTTGGCGAGCCCGAGCCTGCGCAACAGCCCGAGGCCCCCGATGTCCACGTTGGCCACGTAGTAGTGCCCCGCGGCCCGCAGTAGTTCCAGATCGTTCACCCGGACGACGCGGATGCCGTCCGTATCGATGATCTGCTTGTCCAGGAGGTCCCTGGCCAGGTAGAGCTCGTTTTCGCCCGGGTGATAGGGGGCGATTTCGGTGAACTCTTTTCGCAGCGGGATTGCCGGGGCAATCAACACGACGACATCGTTGATAGATACCGCAACGGTGGTTCTGTGGCTTTTGACCACGATGGCTGTGATCTGGGGATGGCCCCGTTCCGGGACGAGCGCGACCAGATCCTCGAGGGATCCGACGCGTTCCCCTTCGGCGTCGGCCACGGGTCGGCCAAGAAGGCTGCTGACGTAGGCCATAGCGTTGCCCCAATTCGATCTCACACGGCGCGGCTACTCAGGTGCCAGAGCGATGGACGACGCGATCAGGTGCCGAGCCACGGCTCAGTAAAGCAGTGCGGAGCGGCTTTCCGGCCATAGGCCGCGCGCTCTCGCCGCGATGGATAGCCTTGCACGGTCGATTTGCCAAAACCACTTGGAAACAGCAGGGACCGTGACTATAATAGCACAGCAAGCCGGTACCTGGCAACCCGAGCCGCTGTTCGTCGCGCTTTGAAGGGCACTGCAGGGCGCGTACAAGGCGGGTGGCCGCAGCCCTCGCTGCGGCCACCCTTATCTCCACGGTCAGATGCGCTCGCTCGCTTCGTGGAAGTGGATGCCGAGCCGGCCGAGTTCCTCCAGGACGGGCTCGTAGATTTCCGGAAGCACCGGAACCAGGACGCCCCGCGCCGTGATCTGGCCTTCCAGGATCATACGCACCCCGACGGCCGCAGGCAGGCCGACGGTACGGTTCATGCTCGTATCGCCGTACGGGATGCCGAAATCGATCATCGTGGAGATGATGCGTTCCTTATGGTCCGGGTATTCCGCGATGAACTCGTGCTGGAGCACGAGCATGTCCCTCTCGCCCGGGGCATACCGCATCTTTTCCAGCATGGTGGCCGTGAGGATGTCGATCGGGCTGTTCTGCCCGGCCGGAAGAGGGCGGTCGCTGAAGAGCCCCAGCCACTCGAGGTTGTCCAGGATGAACGAGTCGACCGCGATACCCAGGTAGGCTGCTACCTGCGCACGCAGGTTCATCGTGCTCTTGGCCCCGATCTGGCGTGCCAGGAACTGGGCGTAGGTCAGGCCAGCGAGGTCCGGTTGTGGCGCTTCGTCGAGCAGTCCAAGCTCCGCGATCTTTTTCATCGTCGGGCACCAGCCAGGGTATCGCAACGTGCCCCGGAACATTGTGCGAGTGGTGGGGATGCCGTACGTCTGGATATACGGAAGACTATCGCGGTTGGGGTATCCTTCAAAGTCTATCGGCCGCCCTTCGACCACCACCGGAACCGTCCAGAAGTGCTCGAAGAGCTTCTCGCCCGGGATTTCTACGACCTGCCCGTCACGCAGGAAACGCGCCGGGTTCTTGCCGGCCAGAAGCACGCCCTTGGGGCTCCAGGAGAACTTGTAGCCGAAGGGGTTCGTGTTCGCCTCGGGAGCCGGCAGTCCGCCGCAATAGGAAGTAAAGCTCGTGATCTCGCCTCCCTCTTTTTGCACGCGGTGAATGACCTTCATCGCGGTCATATGATCGATCCCGGGATCGACGCCGATCTCGTTCAGTACCGTGACGCCGGCTGCCTTCGCTGCCTCATCCAGCGCCTGCATCTCGGGCTTGACGTACGAGGTGGTGACCATGTGCTTGCGGGCTGCGATACAGGCCCGAGCGACCCGCGGATGGTACACGAACGGGAGCAGGCTCACCGCCAGATCGTGCGCTTCGACGATCTCCCGCAGGCGCGCGTCTCCCTCGCGCTCGATGTCAAAGGCCACAGCTCGCCCATTGGGATGGTCGCCTACGAGTTCCTGGGCCTTGCTGACCGTTCGGCTGGCTACCGTGACCTGGAAGCCGTGTTCCAGGAGGTACCGCACGTGTGCTCCGGCGACCAGCCCTGCACCAAACACGACGACCTTCTTCACGGAACGCCTCCTTCTATACAGCTGCTCTGCTCTTCCGCCGCGTGCCCCGGTGCACGCGAGCATCGTGATCCACGTGCTCTCCCGCAGGCACCGCCTCATCCGTGCGCAGGATCAGTGGACCTTGTGCTCTCCTGTCTCCGCTGTCCGGTCCAGGAACGCCTCCAGATAGCGATAGTCCGGCGTCAGCTCGCCCCGGTGGACGATCACCGCGCGGCGAATCTCTGGCGGAAGGTCGAGTTGCTCGAAAGGAACGGAATAGTCCGCGCGCGCGATGGCCGGCACGAACGGGAGCAGGATCTCACTGAAGTACTCCGAAGATTCCCGGGGCAGCTCGCTCGGCAAGATGTCGACCGCGAGCACCACGGGACCCCGTCCCGCGACGCCAAGGGTCGCGGTGTCGGTCTCCGGATCGTAGACGTACACTGGCTGGTCCGGTTCTGTACATCCGACGTTGAACTCGATCCCGCCCCCGACGTCGCAGCTCGCGTCGCCCACCACCCGCAGCCTTGGCTGTCCGCCCGCATAGAGGGCGCGGATGTCCGCCTTGGTTACCAGGCGTGGATACCGCTGGTCCCAGTAGTTACAGTGCATCAGGACGGTCAGGTAAGGCAGGTATTGTGCGAAGCAGGAGCGATATTTCTCCGGATGCTGGTAGTAGTCCTGAAGATCGAAGCACGTCTCCGGAGAAATCGGCTCCACGCTGTGCTCTTCTTTGAACACCACGCGGTAGATGACATTGCGCGAGGCGTTCGGATCTTCGGCTACCGCCGCCACATCGCGCGGCTCAATATCCTGTATGGGCAAGTCCGTCAGGATCTCCAGTACCCCGCGGCCGACGTTCCCGTACCCCGCAACCCCCACGATCATAGGTGCAATCGCTTCTGGAACGCCCTCTTTCCGGACACGTTCGCCGGCCCGCCGGACATCCGCACGTGCCTCGGCGAGCGAAGGGTAGGTGTACGTGTTGCGGATGTCGCTAAAGGGATTGGGAATACCTTCCCACTTCAGCCGCTGTCCCAACGCCCAGAGGCTGTCGATCATCGCCACGACGCCTGCGTGCCATCCGAAGAAGATCAGCCTGCGTCCGCGCTCGTCTGTGACCTTTTCATAGTCGATCAGAGTACATCCCAGCTCCATCAAGCGGCGGAGCATCGGCATGTTGTACGGCTGTCCTTTGATCACGTGGGCGAAGAACATGTAGGTCTTGCCTGGCTGGAACAGGTGGGGTGGGATCTCTTTCACAGCAAAGACCACGCGCGCGGGGGAAAGGTCCTCCTGCACCACGGCTCCCGCCGCTGCGAACTCCTCATCCCGGAAGACGCGTACCTTTGAGGGCTGGACGATGACTTCGATCCCGTGTTGCTGTTTCAGGCGCGCAACCGCTTGGGGGGTAATGGGTACGCGGCGTTCCCACCGGCTCTTGTCCTCTCGGCGGATCCCAATCGTGTCGCCCATAGCGCACCTCTGGAAGTCCCGCTCACAGAAGCCAGGAACGGATTCTGGTGCGGTACAAACGCTCTCCTACCGGATCAACCTTTGGCGAAGACATTATACCCGCGAGCGGCGGCGCGCGCAAACACTTACCACCTCTCCCGCTCGCGGATCAGGCGGACCTGGTCCCCTTCGACGAGCACTTCGGCTGGCCGGGGGCGCGCATTGTAGTTCGAGCTCATCGCGTAACCGTAGGCTCCCACCTTGAGGACAGCCAGGATGTCGCCCTCTTGGAAGCGGGGCAACAGTCGATCGCGGGCAAGGAGGTCGCCGGATTCGCAGATATTTCCGGCAACGCACGCGACCTCTTGCTCTCCTTCCACCCGGCTCGCATTCACGATCTCGTGATAGGCCCCGTAGAGGGCCGGCCGGAGTAGATGGTTCAGTCCGGTGTCGACACCTACAAACGTCCGCACTGGCGTGCGCTTGACATCGGTCACGGTCGCGAGCAAGATGCCGGACTCGGCTACCAGGTAACGCCCGGGCTCCAGGATCAGCTCGAGCGGCCGGCCATAGGCGTGGCAGAAACGGGCAAAGCGGTCCGATATCGCCTTTCCCAGCCGTCGCATATCGAGCGGCTTTTCCTCCGGCCGGTACGGAATTCCAAGCCCACCGCCCAGGTCGATGAATTCGAGCCCGGGCACGGAAAACGCGGTGCACAGCTGTGCCTCCATCGCCTCGAGCAGCACCCCCTCGTCCAGTACGTTAGACCCGATGTGCTGGTGCAGGCCGACGATGCGCAACCCGTACTGCTTTGCCAGCGCCAGTGCCTCGGGGAGCTGCTCGACCGGGATGCCGAACTTGCTCTCGGGCCCCCCTGTGACAACGTGGCGGTGATGGCCTGCCCCGATTCCCTGGTTGATGCGGAGCGAAACGCGGCCGCCCGGTGCCAGTTCGCCGAAGTGGCGAAGTTGCCCCAGAGAATCCAGGTGGATCATCACCCCCTGCTCGATGACATGGTGGAGTTCCGCGCGCCCGATGTTGCTGCACGTAAACAGGATTTCCCTGGGTTCGAAACCCGCTTCGCGCGCGAGCCGGATCTCGCCCGGGCTGACCGTCTCAGCGCCTGCGCCGAGCTGCCGCAAGAACCGGAGGATCTCCAGGTTCGAATTCGCCTTGAGGGCATAGTGGATGTGCAGCGGTCGGTACGGGATGTGCTCGACGAGCTCCCCGTAACGATGCGCGATCGTCCTGGCCTCATACACATAAAGCGGGGTTCCGTATCGGGCTGCAAGTTCCTCGGCCGATACTTCACCAATCCATAGCCGGTTTTCACGCACTTCCATAGCATGCCCCTTTGTGCGCTCGAGGAAAAGGGTTGGGCGGGCTGACCGGACCCGCCCAACCCTTGGGAGCTGCTTCGTGCGCAGCCGGAACAGGAATCAGTGGGGCTCCATCGTCCACTGTTCGATCCACTCACCGCCGAGCAGGGCATAGGAGCGCTTCAGATAAGGCTTGGTCACGGCCACAGTCGTGTAGTAGTAGATCGGAGCGATGCCAGCGATCTCGTAGACGAGCAGGTGTTCGGCGCGCTTGTACAGCTCGATCCGCTTGTTCGGATCGGCTTCACGGGCCGCGGCCATGGTGGTTTCGTCGAACTCCTTGACAAAGTTGCCCACCTGCGGGTCGTCGCGGCTCATCCGGATGCGGTTGGAGCCCTCTTCGGTATTGAACACCTCGTGCACCCAGTTGTTCTCGTCCGGATAGTCCGCGCACCAGGCCAGGCGCCAGATGTGGGGCATGACCTCGACCGGACCGTCCGAGAGCGTCTTCAGGTAGACTTTCCATTCCATGTTCTCGACGCTCACGTCGATGCCCAGCGTCTCCTTCCACATCTGCTGGATCGCCTGGGCGATGCGGGCGTGGGCCTCGGAGGTGTTGTACATCAGGGTGACCGCGGGCCAGCCGGCTCCTCCCGGATAGCCGGCTTCTTCCATCTCCTGCTTCGCCTTGTCCGGATCGTAGAAGATCCCCACGCTCATGTCGTCCACGGGCGCACCGAAAATCCCCGGGCAGGCGAAGGTGTGCGCCGGCAGCTGGCCGCCCTTGAGCACGTTGTCGATCAGGCCCTGGCGGTCGATCGCATGCGAGAGCGCGCGTCGTACGTGCACGTTATCCACGGGCGGCTTCGGGATCGTGAAGCCATAGTAGTAGGTGCAGGGGTAGGGGGCGATATGCAGCTCTTTGCTGAGCACCGGGTCGCTCTTGACGCGGTCCAGGTCGTCCAGTGGCACGCCAGCGCTATCCAGCTCCCCGTTCTCGTACATCGCAAACGCCGTCGAGGCCTCGGTGATCATCACATAATCGATGACATCGATCTGGACCTTCGCCGCGTCATAGAAATAGGGGTTCTTGACCAGCGTCATATGGCTGTCGTGCGTCCACTCCTTCAGGGCGTACGCAGCGTTGGTCATAATGTTGCCCGGCTCGGTCCACTCCGCCCCGAACTCCTCGATCGATTCCTTGGGCTGTGGGCGGGATACCCACATTCCGGCGATCGCCGGGAAATAGCCCGCTGGGTACTCCAGCGTGAACTGCACGGTGTAGTCGTCCAGCGCTTTCACGCCCAGATCCTCGATGTTGTAGGTCTGAGTAGGCACCTGGGTCGTGTTGATCGCCTTGGCGTTCTTCAGTACGTAGAGCACGTAAGCGTAGTCAGAGGCCGTCTCGGGCATCACCGTGCGGCGCACGCCGTACTCGACGTCATAGGCGGTGACGGGGCGGATCTTCTCGAAGGTGTCGGTGGCCGGGTCGTAGCGCACCCAGTAAGCGTCGTTCCGCATATGGAAGGTGTAGACCAGACCATCCGGCGAGATGTCCCAGGACGTGGCCAGGCGGGGAATGACTTCACCGGTCTCCGGCTTCAGGCCGGTCAGCCCCAGGAAGAGCTGCTGGATGACGTCGATCGACGTCAGGTCGGTGGCGAGTGCGGGGTCGAGGGTTGGCGGCTCACTGCCGAGGTTCAGGTGGACGACGACCGGGGTGGGAACGGGGGTAGCGGTGGGGGGAGGTGCTGGTGTTGCCGTCGGCTGCGGGGGTTTGGTGGCCGGTGCCACCGTGGTCGGCGTGGGCCCACATCCGGCAAGGAGCGGGGCGATCATTCCTGCGATCAGCACCAGGCCGGCGGTAGCCAGCCATTTTGAGCGCCTCATCTTTCTCCTCCTGCGTGTACAGGCCGATCTCGCCCAACGCGTTGTGACCTGTTGCCCTCCTCTAGGGTCGCTGCCTCCTTTCGCTCCACGCCGCATCACCGGCATTACCCGGAACGAAGAGCCCGCATGCATTCTAGCCAAGCGGCACTTTCTTGTCAACCAGGAACAGCCGTCTCCAGTTTCCAACGAACTGTCCCACGGGAGCGAGCCGAGCACAGCGATTCTCGTTCGAAGGGGGCTGGGTAGCCAAGGGCATTGTCCTTGCCTACCCAGCCCCGCACTATTTCCGACCTGGGCCAGCAGGAGTGAGTCCGAAGGATGGCGGATACGGTCGCGGGCCTCAAATGCTCACGGGCTTGGTCCATTTTCACCTTGTTGGAAACCGCAAGGAACAGCCGTCGATTGACCGGCATTGTCCGATGTGATAGAATCAGGCCGCGCAAGACAGGCCGGACGGCCAGGCAAAGTGGCTATCCCTGAAGCCCGGAGAGATGCGATGTCCGAGGATGACGAACTCGCTACACTCCTCGCGCGTGGCATCGCCGCCGCCCAGGAAGGGAACCGCGAGCTCGCGCGCCGGCTGCTTACCCAAGTCGTCGAACAGGACGAACGGAATGCGAAGGCCTGGTTCTGGCTCAGTGGAGTGGTCGACGACCTGAGCAACCGCGAGGTTTGCCTTCGCCACGTGCTCGAGCTCGAGCCGGACAACCTGGGCGCGCATCGGGCGCTCGAGGCGGTCCAGCGGCAGCGTGTGGACGAGCTCCTGAAGGCGGCCGTTACGGCCGCCGAGAGAGGCCAGCGGGATCATGCCCGCAAACTGTTTACCCGGGTGGTCCAGCTGGACGAGCGCCGGGTCGAAGCGTGGATCTGGCTTGCGGAGCTCGTACCGGATTTGGACGACCGCGAGATCTGCCTCGAGAACGCGCTTGCGCTCGACCCGCAGAACGAGGCCGTGCGCAAAGATTTGGAGCGCGTCCGCAGGCTTCGTGTGGAGATCGCCGAGGCTCGAGCCGCGGCAACCCCGTCGTTCATCCCGGTCGCGCGTGGGGCCGAGGAACCCGAGCCGATCCTTATGCCCGTAGCCCGTGAACCCTTCACTGACCCCTATGGTTGCCCATACTGCGGCATACCGACGGCCCCCGAGGATCGGAAATGTCCGGGATGCGGAGGGAACCTCTGGCTTCTTTACCCCAGGCGCGAGGAACGCTCTCCCTGGCTTTGGGTAGCCATGGCGGTGCAGGCAGGCATCGCTATCTGGAGTCTGGCCGGGCTCGCTGCGCTCATCATATACGTTGCCTACCGTGTGGGCGCTGACCGGGCATACCGCCTGATCCCTGCCTATCTCGGCTTGCCCACGGATATGCCCAGGCAGCTATTGGATGCGGCGCTCGAGCTCGTGCCGCGCCCGGTCTTTGTGGCAGGGCTTGCTTCGGTTGTGCTTTCGCTCGTGGTCCTGGTGGGCCTTTACCTGCGCGCTTGGCCTTTCTTCTACCTCTTCCTGGGCAATGCCTTGCTTTCGACCGTGCTTACGATCGGGACAACGATGCAGTTGAAGGGGCCGGCACTGCCAGCCGGCATTTCAGGCGTTCTCCTGGCGCTCGCGCTGGTCTGGCTAGCGCTGCAGTTGCAGGACGACTTTTTCAAGGAAAGGCGGCGTATCCTGCTTCAGCCCGAGCCCGAAGCCGCGGGAGGGCAGGACTTCTGGCTCCACGGACGCCGTTTTGCACGGGCAGGTATGTGGGCACTCGCAGCCCTTCACCTGCGCAAAGCGCTGGCCTGGCTGCCCGATAACGCGGAGCTGCACCTCGATCTGGCCCTGGCGTGCATCCAGCTCCGTCGCTACCAGGACGCGGCCGATGCCCTGGTCGCTGCGCGGCGCCTGCAGCCGGGCAGCAGGCGAATCCTCGAAGTGTCGGAACTCCTGGAACAGGCGATGGCGGCGGACACCAGGCGCTGATTTCCCTTACTCGTACTTTTCAAGCCGCCTGGCTCCGATCCGAAGAGGAAAGAACAGACCCACTGCGGCGAGCGCTACCGCCGCAAGCGACCCAACCGCTCTGGCCCCCCATGCCAGGCCCGGCCGGCCCATCAGTTGCAGTACCTCACCCCCCAGGGCGATCGCGATCGCGATGCCGAGGAGTGCGGCAAATCCGCCCGTGACGGGGAAGTAGAGGCATCCCACCCCCGGAGAATAGGGACGCCCGAGCCGTTCGCGCTCGACCCGGACGAACCCGCCACCCAGGCCGACTCCGAGCGAGTTGCTCCCCGCACCCGCTAGCGCCAGGAAAAGCCACCCGGCCAGCGCCACGCGTGCATCCAGGTGGCTGAGCAGGCCATAGGCTGTCACCATCAGGCCCGTCAGGCCGGTGTAAACCAGGTGGGCGACCAGCCACTTGGCCCACAGGAACTGGGCCATTGGAAAGGGAGCTGCCCGCAGCAACCAGAGCTGCGGGCCTTCGCTTCCGACTCCGGCCAGCCCGAACCGCGCCACCGCAGCAAGCGCAAGGAAAAGGATCATTCCCATCTGAAAGACCGGGTTGATCCATTGGGTGATCGCTCTTTCGCCTGAAGGCGTTCGGAGCGACTGCACGATCACCACCACAAACCCGGCGAGCGGCATCAGCAACTGCGACCAGTAGTTCGGGTTCCGCACGAACACCCGGAGATCTTTGGACACGATACCAAGGATCGGCCTCGGCAGGAAACGTACATCCCGAAACGACCGGACCCGGTGCCGGCGTATGCCCCGGGTTACTTCTGGCGCCGTTTGCAGGTTGGTCCAGCCGGCGAAGTATAGACGTTCGGCAAGCAGAACGCACCCGGCGTACACGCCCCCTGTGAGCAGCGCGAGCGCCGCTAACGGTCCCCCCGCGCGCCCGTAAGCACCTTCTGCGAACGCCTGGAGCCCTTCTGCCGCCCAGGCCTGCGGAAGGAAGGGAAGGTAACCCCGTTGCAGGACCTTCAAAGCCTGGGCCACCGTGCCCGGGTCAAGACGCTCGCTCCCGGGGAGCTGGGTGAACAGGTAGAAAGCCGTGCCGACAGCAGCCCCCAGGACGCTGAGCGCTTCGCGCAGCCGGCGGGGCGGGATCAAGCGTACGAGCGGGAGTACGAGCAGCATTCCGACCGACTGCGGGATCAGCGGCAACAGCAGGAGCAACAACACACAGCCGAAGTAGTAGGCGACGGGGAAGCGGGCACCCAAACCCAGTCCGAGCAATGCGGGGGCTCCCAGGGTGAATAGCAGCAGGTATGCTACTCCCAGGCTCTCCAGGAACTTGGCGGCAAAGACTGCGCGCGTCGGGATCGGCGCGGCCATCAAGAGTTCCAGGTCGCTGCTCAGAAAGAAGGTCTGGATAGCCGTTCCCAGGCCGCTGAGCAGGATCATTCCCCAGACGGCAGTAACCAGAAGGAAAACGAGCGGCGCCAGGAGTCGCTCGGGCGAAAGGAGCTCGGGGTCAAGGCCGGCCTGCACGAATACCGCGATCTCCGGTCCCCTCACCGCCCGGAGCACCCTGCCCAGGCTGTAGCCCCAGAAACCCAGGAATGTGCCCGCCATAAGCAGGGCGATTGCGGCTCCCGCCCAGGCGACGCGCGTGCGCGCCGTGCCACGGCGCAGACCGTTTCGCAGGAGCTGCACCTGGGCTTCCAGGAGCAAGAGCACGACGCGGACCGTTCGACCGCTCTGCGTGTGCATGCTTTGGTGCCTCCCCAAGTTTTTACGAACGGTTCGGCCGTGGGATACGCCGGGTATTGCGGCACTCGGGGTAGCCGCTGCAGGCGAGGAATAGCCCGTAGCGCCCGCGCTTCAACACCATCGGCCGGCCGCACGCTTCGCAGACCTCGCCCGTCTCCTCCCCGGCCCCGGCTTGCGCCCTCGTGCCTTCCTGCGTCACCTCGCGCGTGTTGCGGCACTCGGGGTAGCCGCTGCAGGCGAGGAATGGCCCGTAGCGCCCGCGCTTCAACACCATCGGCCGGCCGCATACCTCACAACGCTCTCCCGTCGGCTCCTCGTGCACCACGACGATCCTGCCGTCGGCCGTGCGCTGGAAATCCCGCGTGTTGCGGCATTCTGGGTAACCCGTGCACGCGAGGAACTCCCCGTTTCTCCCCCAACGGATGGCCATGGGCCGGCCGCACACCTCGCACCGGATGTCTGTGGGTTGTGCCTCTCTTTTGATCGAGCGCATCTCAGCTTCCGCGGCTTCCAGCTCCGCCGCCAGTCTGCCGTAAAACTCTTCGAGCACGGGCACCCAGGGCCGCTCGCCCGACGCGATCTGATCGAGCTGCGCTTCCATCTGGGAGGTAAAGCCGTAGTCCAGGATGTCGGGGAAGTGAGCCACGAGCAGGTCGTTCACGAGCATGCCCAGAGCGGTCGGACGCAGTGCCGAGTTCCTCTTTCGGGGTTCGACGCGCTCCACATACCCCCGCTCCTGGATGGTGCTCACGATCGGAGCATAGGTTGAGGGCCGGCCGATGCCTCGCTTTTCCAGTTCGCGGATGAGGGTTGCCTCGGTGTACCGGGGCGGAGGCTCCGTGAAGTGTTGCTCCGGCAGGAGCTGGACGAGCAGCAGCTCTTCCCCTTCGACGAGGGGCGGTAGACGCTTTTCCGGCGTTCCTCCTTTTTCCCCCTCTTCGAGCGCTTCCCGGTACAGGCGCAAGAATCCGGGAAAGAGGACGACCAGCCCGGTCGCGCGGAAGAGATAGGGCGGCTCGGCGCCAGCCGGGCCAGCACCGACATCGACGGAGGTCTGCTCGAGGAGGGCCGGCGCCATCTGGCTCGCGAGAAAACGGCGCCAGATCAGCTCGTAGAGCCGGAACTGGTCGCGGGAAAGGTACGCCTCGATCGCCTTCGGTTCCCGGAAGACGGAGGTCGGCCGGATCGCCTCGTGGGCTTCCTGGGCGAGCGCCGCGCGCGTCCGGTAGACCGGCGGCTTGGGGGGCAGGTATTCCCGCCCCAACCGTTCTTCGATGTAGCTCCGCGCTTCTTCCTGGGCCACAGGGGAGACGTGCGTCGAATCGGTGCGCATGTAGGTGATCAGGCCGACGCTTCCTTCCGGTCCGAGCTCCACGCCTTCGTACAGCTCCTGCGCGACCCGCATGGTCCGGCTGGGTGCAAACCCCAGCCTGCGGGAAGCCTCCTGCTGCAGGGTGCTCGTGATAAACGGCGGAAGCGGCGATCGTTTGACCTCGCGCTTCTGCAAGCGCAGCACGCGATAGGTCGCACCCTGCAGGTCGTCCACGATCGCCTGGGCGTCCTCGCGAGTCCGCAGCCCGAATTTGCCCAGCCGCTCGCCCCGCACGCTATGGAGCACTGCCCGGAACACCTCGTCCGGTTCCGGGGGACGACCGACCTGTTTGGCGAGGTCTGCCTCGACGGTCCAGTATTCCTGAGGCTGGAAGGCCTCGATTTCCCTTTCCCGTTCGACGACCAGCCGCACCGCTACCGACTGCACACGGCCAGCCGAAAGTCCCCGCCGCACCTTCTCCCAGAGCAGGGGACTGATCCGGTATCCGACCAGCCGGTCCAGGATCCGCCGTGCCTGCTGCGCGTTCACCAAGAGCATATCGATGTCGCGCGGGTTGCGGAACGCCTCCTGGATGGCCGGCGGGGTGATCTCGTGGAATACGACCCGGTGGATGTGGGGCGTTTTCGGCCGGGTCACCTGAAGGATGTGCCAGGCGATCGCCTCGCCTTCGCGGTCCGGGTCGGTCGCCAGGTAGATCTCGTCGGCCTTTTCTACTTCCTGGCGGAGCTGTTTCACCACCTCGGATTTGGCCCTGGGGATGGTATAGGTCGGCGTGAAGCCGTTTTCGATGTCCACCCCGAGCTGGCTCTTGGGGAGATCGCGCACGTGTCCCAGTGAGGCCTGTACCCGGTACTCGGGGCCCAGCACTTTGCGAATGGTGCGCGCTTTCGCGGGAGATTCCACGATCACGAGTTTCTCGGGCATACGCCTTCCCCGATTATCGTCCGTCCGTGAGGTCCATCAACGCCAGTGCGGCGGACATTCCGGCCTCGTCCAGGATGTGCGGCTCGATGCCGGAGATCGTATCGGCCGCGGTATGGATCTGGTCCATATCGCCGGGCTCCAGCAGGAGCACCGCCGGCACACCGTACGAGAGGAAGGTATCCTGATCGCTCCCTCCGTACGACTCGGGCACCGTTCCTACGCCCATACGGTGGGCCGCGTTTTCGACGAGGTAGTAGAGGCTGTACGCCTTTTCGCTCTTGCTGATGGCGAGCTGCCGTCGGTTCCCTCGCCCCACGCAGTCCAGGTTCAGGACGGCGATCGTGTTCTTCGGGGGGAACGCGGGATGAGTGGCGTAGTACTTCGAGCCCAGTAACCCTAGTTCTTCTGCTCCCCAAGCAGCGAACAGCACGGTCTGCTTCGGGCGGAACCCTACCTCCTGGAGCAACCGGGCGAGCTCGAGGGTCACGGCTACTCCCGAGGCGTTGTCGTTGGCTCCAGGGAAAACCCGTCCGCTGGGGTCTGGGCCGATATGGTCGTAGTGCCCGCCAACGATGACCGTTTGCCAGGCATAGTTCGGATCGCTCCCCGGCAGGTATCCGAGGACGTTCTGCGTAGTGCGTGTTTCCCAGGGCAGCAGGTCGACCCGCATCCGCACCCGTACGCCGGTCTCGAACGCTATCGTCGGCGTCTTCCCCTGTGCCCTCAGCTCCTCGCTGCGGCGGGTGATCTCACGGAGCGTCAGGCCGTGGGCGGCAAGGATGCGGTCCGCAAGGTCCCGTCGGACGACAAAGCCGGGCAACGTGGGTTGGTCCGGACGGTCGACCAGGTACGAGCCCTTCATCCCCATCTGTGCGCCGGGGCTTGCGGGGATCAATACCCCCAGCCCTCCACGTTCGCGGATTTCCTGTACCGGCCGGTAGAGGAGGAAGGTCGAATCAGGGATCAGCAGCACGACTTTACCGCGTACATCAACCCCGCGGAAATCGTCCCGGCTCGGCGAGATCCCAGCGATCTTGTCCCCCTCGTGGTACGAAATTCCCCCGAGCACGAAAACGACCTCGGCATTCTCCACGTAGCCTCCGCCCAGGCCGTTGCTTACCAGTTCGCGAAAGTCCTCCCGGTGGACGAACGATTCCAGCACGCGCCCCTGCTCGTCGACCCACTCGAAGACCGGTGTCTCGAGCAGGCGGGTATAGGAAATGGCGAAGGTCTGGAAGTAGGTGCCGTTGTCTCCGGCGGGGAGAAGCCCCAACTCCGCGAACTGCTGCGCGATATACTCGGCGGCACGTCGATCTTCGGGGCTACCGCTTGCCCGGCCTCGCATTTCTTCCGATGCCAGGACCTCGATATGCGCCAGAGCGCGCTGCTCATCGAAACGCGCTGCCATGCGGGCCAGTTCCGCCTGCGGCCCGACGTTGTTCATGATTGCCATCGTTGCAAGGACGATCGCAGCGATGACGGCAAGGGTACGTCGGCTGTAGATCGCGCTCACCGGGATACGGCCCTTTTCCACCAGGCGGCGCAGCCCCTCGCCGAACAGGTTGAAACCCAGGATCGCGAAGGCAAAGGCCGCCGCTGGATACAGAGGGATCCAGTACCAGCTATCGACAAAGCGCCAGGCCCCGGCCAGCATCCCTCCCCACTCGGGGACGTCGAAGAAGGTGGTGGGCCGGTCGAGCCCCATATCGACGTCGCGCCCGAACAACCGGCCGCCTCCCACGAAGATGCCGACGAATCCGAGCTCGCCAAGCAGCAGGAGCACCGCGCTCATCTCGAGCGCAGCGATCACGATGAGCGAGGTGACCACGTTCGGGATCGCATGCCGTACGATCACCGAGACTTCCGAAAGGCCGATCGTGCGCGCGCCTTCGATGTACGGCTGGCGCCGCACCACGAGGAACTCGCTACGGACGTACTGGGCAACTTCGCCCCAGCCGACGAAGCAGAGCGCGAGCGCAAAGGTGAGCATCCCCTTTCGGATGTCGAAAAGGAAGACCAGGATCGCGCCCAACAGCAGCGGGGGGAATGCCGCGGAAAAGTCTGCCGCAGCCATCGCTAACCGGTCGAAGCGCGAACCGGGGTACCACCCGGCCAGCGCACCCACCGTACATCCGAGCGTCAGGCGTGCCGCCACCACGGTGGCGGCGATGACCAGGGTCTGCCGGGCGCCGTAAAGGAGCAGGCTCAGGATGTCGCGGCCCTCGGTGTCGCTTCCCAGCGGGAAACGGGCCGATGGGGGATACGGGGGAGAGCCAACCCACTTGCCGCCCTCGCGGAGCATGAGGAGCTTCTCGAACGGGTTATGCGGGGCCAGGACCGGCGCGTACAGTGCGAGCAGGATGAGGGCCAGCACCATGGCCAGTCCGAGCAGCAGCGGCACGTTGGTCACGACGTCGAGCACGGCTGCCCGTACCTGACGCCAGCGGCGCACCGGATTGTGTTCGGGCTCGAACGCTCGCAGAACTTCGTCTCGGACGGCCATCTTGGCTCCCTATAGCTGCGCGCCCGCTTCACGGATCCGCGGGTCCACGACGCGGTAGAGCAGATCCATCGTCAGGTTCACGAGCATAAAGGTGATCCCCAGGAGAAGCAGGATCGTCAGGTTGACCGCGGGCGGGCTGCGCAGGAACCCGAGCTGGTAGGTACCGCGGTACTGCCGGCTGATGCCCTGGAAGAATACGAACCCGATTCCGGGCCAGCCGAAGAGCAGCTCGATCACAGGCAGGCTGCTCAAGGAGAAGCGCAGCGACACTCCGATCGCCGTCATGATCGGCACCGCGGCGTTGCGGAAGATGTGGCGCGCGTGGATGAGCAGTGCCGGCACGCCTTTCGCCCGGGCCGTACGCACGAAATCCTCTTGGAGCAGCCGCGAGAGGGTGGTGAAGGTCACGCGCGAGACCTGGGCAATCGGACGCGCCATCAGCACCACGGCCGGCAGGACGAGGTGGAGGTCCCATCCGAAACCACCCACCGGCAGGATCCGTACGCCGGCGGAAAGGCGGTAGGCCCGGATGACCGCGGCCTGGAGGAAGACGGCGATGAAGAAGCTGGGAACCGAGATTCCCAGTATTCCTACGAGCAAAGTCAGAAAAGAGAGGAAACCCGCCCAGCGCGCAAGGCTCACGATCAGCCACAGCGCGGCACCGAGGGAAAGCGCGATCGCGCTGCCGATTAGCCAACGCAAAAAAGTCTCGGGGATGGTGCCGCGGAGCAGGAGCTGGATCAGCGCGGCCAGCGCAAGCAGGACTCCTCCGAAGAGGAGGGCGCTTGCCCAACGCGGCAGCCCGATGCCCTGACGGAAAGCGGACACCGCGCCCAGGGCGAGGCCGGCCGGGGTGGCAAGCAGGAAAGAAAGGACGAGCAGTCCCATGCTGCGGGGGTAGAATTCGGTGAAGATGCGTCGGACGTCCCTCGCTACCTGTGCATTGGGGGCACCGAGCCGGCCCGCGGACCAGTTGTGGAAGTAGGCAACGATTTCCTGTAGCCCGTCCCGTGTTGCCGCCCAGAAGGTATAGCGATCGTCGTAGACAGCGCGCGTCCAGAACTGTACAAGGGTAAAAAAGAGGACGATGGCGAGGAGGATCAGCAGGTAGAGCGCAAGCCGCCGGGCAAGGAAAGCCAGGATCTCGGCCGCTGCCCGACCTCGCCGTGCTTCGGCATCGCCCTGCTGGCGCACCTCCGTCATTGCCACCTCCGCGCTCTTCCCGAGCGGCCCTATTCTACCACACTGCCCGCCAGCGGCAAGCGGCCGACATTCCGCTCGCGATCATCGGTTCTCCACGGTTCGCGCTCTTCTCCCCCTTGCCTGCGCCATGTGCCGACGGACGAACGCGCGGACACCAACGCGCGAACACAAGACATTTCCCCCGCCCCCTTCCGTTCCCTCTCCCCCGTGAACACTCAACGATCAACGATCAACGATTAACGATCAACGATCAACGATCAACGATCAACCCTTAACCGTCCCGCGCGAAAACGTCTCCCTCCGCAGGAAGGACACCCTGCTTCTCTCAGCGCCTCGATCGACCGTGCCTCAGCCCCGGGGCCCACAAGAAAGTGCCGTCCGCACCCGAGGCAGCGGTACCAACGCTGCGCCGGGTGAACTTCGCCCGTGTACAGCGGCCCTTCGTACGTCCCCAGCGGCGCGGGCCGCTCCTCGGTCGTACGTAGATGGAGGAACTGACTGCTCCCTGCCAGGGTCGCTGCTCCGGTGTAGCGGTTAAAGCCCGGGACGAGCGAATAGGCCGCGAGCCCCAGTTCGGTGCACACCTCGAGGAGCTCGTGCTGGCCGGCGGGGTCCCGCTGGGCGAACGACAGGAAGATGTCCCGCCCGGATCCCGGTTTCAGTGCTTCAAGCGCTCGCCCGAGGAATAGCCGGAGTCCTGCCCGGGTGTACGGCGGGTCCGTTTCGACTGTGTCGAACTGCCCCTGAAGCTCGGGAGGCAGAGGCCGGCGCAGGTCGTGTTGCACCGTCTCCAGGGTGAAGTGTGCCTCCTGGGCAGCGCTGGCAATCTGCGCGAGAAACCGCTCGTCGAGATCCAGGACTACGAGCCTGCGGTAGAGGGTCCCCTGGGGCCACAGCTCTCTTGCAAGCAACCCCACGGCAACCGAAACCAGATCGTCATCCCCGAGGATCAGCACCTCTTTCCCTTCCAGAGCTCCCTCCCGGTACATCGCCAGTGCGCGGCGGAGGGCAGTCTCGGGCGTCCCGTGGGACTGGTCGAGCGCCCGGTCTACTGGTGGGTTACGCGCATGGATCGCCTCGAGCCGGGAAAGGATCGTCCCCCACCGGTCGCGATCGACAACGATCCGCAGCCCCCCGCACACGGGGCAGAGGGGATCCTCGCGTACTCTCAGGCCGAGCGTCTCCTCAACCCATTTCCGTCCTTGCGGGGAGAGCGCGCTTCCCCCCGGTTGCCGCTCTAGTATCCCCAGCCGTTCCAGTTCTCCGCGCACCGCTGCAGCGACCGGGATCGGCCAGCCGAGCGTCCGTGCGATCTCGGCCGTGGGCAGCGGCGCACGGCGGTGGAGCGTCCGAAGGAACGCTTCCACACCGGCTTCGCCCTCCCGCAGGCGAGCGCGCTCGGCCACTTCTTTCAACAACCCGCGATCGGCCTCCATCGGCTTTCACACCTGTATGCCCGTGTCCTGCCTGGAGTGATTCCCGCAGGCATTATAGGGGCGCGGCATCGTGCCTGTCAACGGTCCACTCTGACGGAATACCCGCACGTGCGTGCGGGTTTGCACGCCGTGCGCGCTTGTAGTAGAATGCTTCCGTCCGGGCGGGCGCCCTCTGTGGCCCCGGCCGCTGTGTGTGTCCAAAGGACCATACTGCTAAGGAGGAGCGATGAAGACGCTCGCGGAGCGCGCGCTCTGGACAGCCCAGGTGCGCGGAGCCACTTATGCGGACATCCGCATTGTCCGGCGGGAAGAGGAGCGGATCAGCGTGAAGAACGGCGCGGTGGTTGCTGCTTCCCACGAGGTCAGCCTGGGCTTCGGCGTGCGGGTGGTCGCGCACGGGGCCTGGGGCTTTGCCGCAAGTTCCACGCTGACCCCCGATGAGGTTGACCGCGTGGCGGCGCTCGCGGTGGAGATCGCCCGAGCGTCGGCCATGGTGCCCAACCGCGAGCCGGTGCGCCTTTCTCCCTGCCCGACAGCTGTCGCCCGCTACGTGAGCCCCTTCCGCAAGGATCCGTTCGCTGTCCCCCTGGAGGAGAAGGTGGGGCTGCTCCTGCGCGCTGATGCGGAGATGCGACGGGTGAAAGGGATCGCGGTCGCGGAGAGCAACTTTGTCGCCTTTCGCGAAGAGAAGACGTTTGCTTCCAGCGAGGGTTCCTTCATCGAGCAGGTGCTGACGGAAACAGGGGCGGGGATCGAAGCGACCGCGGTGAAGGAGGGGGAGGTGCAGAACCGGAGCTATCCGACCTCCTTCGGCCGGCAACAACTTCAGAAGGGATACGAGCTTGTGGAGGAGATGGACCTCGTGGGCCACGCCGGCCCCACGGCCGAGGAAGCGGTAGCGCTGCTTTCTGCCCCCCAGTGCCCGGCAATGGTCACCACGGTGATCCTGGAAGGCTCCCAGCTCGCGCTGCAGATCCACGAGTCGTGCGGACATCCCACCGAGCTGGACCGCGTCCTGGGGACCGAGGCCTCGTATGCGGGGACCAGCTTCCTGACTCTGGACAAGATGGGCACCTTTCGCTACGGTTCTCCGCTCGTGAACATCGTCGCCGACGCAACGATCCCGGAGGGGCTCGG
Organism: Chloroflexia bacterium; assembly: GCA_041082245.1. Lineage (GTDB taxonomy): Bacteria > Chloroflexota > Chloroflexia > DTKN01 > DTKN01 > DAOTVY01. The sequence goes on along the minus strand of JBDOIE010000022.1, from coordinate 7,564 downwards.
TAGCTTTGCGTACGACGACGAAGGCGTGCCGGCGCAGCGCGTGTATCTGGTTCGAGAGGGCATCTTCGTAGGGTACCAGAGCTCGCGCGAGACTGCTGCTGCACTCGGACAGACGAGCAGCGGCGGGATGCGCGCCGATGGCTGGGCAAACCTGCCGATCATCCGGATGACGAACATCAACCTCGAGCCCGGGGAATGGGAACTCGAGGACCTGATCGCGGACACGGATGAAGGCCTTTACCTCGCGACGAACCGCAGCTGGAGCATCGACGACCGCCGGCTGAATTTCCAGTTCGGTACCGAGGTTGCCTACGAGATTCGGAACGGGAAGCTGGGGCAGCTGTACAAGAACGCGACGTACACAGGCATCACCCCGGAGTTCTGGAGCCGTTGCGACGCAATCTGCAACGCGCGCCATTTCCGGATGTGGGGCACGCCGAACTGCGGCAAGGGCGAGCCCCCGCAGACCGCACACGTCGGCCACGGTTGTGCGCCCGCGCGCTTTCGCCAGGTGCAGGTGGGGGTGATGCGCGAATGAGCGGGTTCCTACACGGCATCAGGAGGCAAGAGTGACGAACGAACGAGCGGACTGGGAGGCGATGGCTCCCGAGGAAATGGTGAGCTGCCTCAGGACACTTGTGGCCCGGGGGGACGCCGTCGACCTGCAGCCATTCCGCGTGGCTCTGGAGCGTCCCGCGCTGGCGGAGGAAGCGCTTCGTCTTCTTGGTGACCTTTGCACCCAGGAGGCCTGGGACCTCCTGGAGACGGTGGCAGAGACAAACCGGACGTTGCGGAAGGCGGCTCGCCGCGCACAGCATCGGATGCGCGCAAGGGGCTTTCGACCCCAGATTGAGAAGAGGGCCCCGACGCCCCCAAAAGTGGTTCGTGTGGTGGCGACAGGGTTTAACGAGCAGGGCGAGCAGATCTTGCGGGTCTTCCAGGAAGCCCCGCTTGGCATGCTTCGCTCTGTGCGCTTCCTCCTTGCCTTTGACGGGATCGAGGACATCGCCATCCTGGTCGCCAACCGGAAGGATATGGAGGAGGCTCTCGCCATACTGGAGGAAAGGTTGGCCGAGGTACCGGGCTTCCTTGTCGACGTTAGCCTCGGCTATGTGGCTCGCCGGGTTCAGACTGCGGCGGCGCGGATGCGGGATGCCGGCAAGCCCCTTCCTTACGGCTACGAAGAGGCAGTGGCCCTGTTCGATGGGGTTCCTGAAGATCCCTGGCCGGCCGAGCTGGACGAGGATTTGACGCGCCCCTCTCCATCAGACGCAGACCGGTTGCTGAAGGAAGCCCTTTTCGCGTCGTGGCACTTGGCCGAGGAGAAGGTCAAGCCGTTCGCGAGAGAGTGGATCAAGATCGGGGGGGCCATCCCACAGTTCACAGAAGAGAATCTGCCAAATCTGGCTTTGCTGGAGGCACGGGGCCGTATGACCACCCGCATAATCGAGGCGCTGTTCGACACCGCGACCTGCCTGCGATTCCAGGAACAGCTCCGGGAACAGGCCCGCCTGTTCCTTTTCTCAGGGTTGACGGAACAGGCCCGGTTGGCGGCTCGCTGCGCCCGGGAGTTCGATACGGTTTCTCCGAGCGAGAACAACTTCCTGCGGACGTTGGTCGGGCGGAGTATGGAAGCGGCTCTTGTGGCCATCGTTGAGCGCGAGCGCCAGGAAATGCAGGAACAGGGAGCGTGGGCGCGGCTCGAGGAGGCTGGCGGTCTCTGGGTGCCGCGTCCCACGCCGCCGGAAGAGGGCGAAGAGCCCGCCAAGCCCTCCCTCTGGTTGCCCGGAATGGATCTTTGATACGGAGCGTCCTTTCACGGAGACCTTACCCTGTTGCGGTCCGCATCGCCGCTGGAGGGGGTTGGCGTGGACGCTGCAGACGGCGCCTACCGCGCGGCGCTCGATTACCTGAACCGGTTCGTGGACTATGAACGGGGCATGCCCCACGCCTACTCGCCGGTGATCTTTAACCTGGCGCGGACCGCACGCCTCCTGGAGGGACTCGGCCGGCCCGATGAACATTACCCCTGCCTCTTGATCGCTGGGACGAAGGGCAAGGGCTCCACCGCGGCTTTTCTCGAAAGCATGCTCCGGGCATCCGGCCTGCGCACCGGGCTGTACACCTCCCCCCACCTCCACACCTGGCGCGAGCGCATTCAGGTCGACCGGCAGCCGATCCCCAAGGAGGATGTCGCCTCCTGGATCGAGCGGCTTCGGCCGCTCGTGGAGGAAATGTCTGCTTCAGGGGATCACGGGCCGCCAACCTACTACGAGATCTCCACAGCTCTCGCCCTCGGGTATTTTGCCGCGCGCGGGGTCGACGTCGCAGTGCTGGAAGTTGGCCTGGGGGGACGCCTGGATGCCACCAACGTCGTCCGTCCCCGTGTCTCCGTGCTGACGACGATCGGCTACGACCACATGGCGATCTTGGGTTCGACGCTGGACCGTATTGCAGGAGAAAAGGCCGGGATCATCAAGCCCGGAGGGCAGGCCGTGAGTGCCCCCCAGCAGCCGGAAGCTATGGCGGTCTTTGAAAGCGTGTGCGAAGCTCAACAGGCGACGCTTTGGGTTGCGGAAGCGCACGAGGTGCGACGCGCTATCCCGAGCGGCCCACCGTTGCCTTACCCGTTTCTCGTGGAATCGGTCCCGCTCGGGCTGCGCGGGGGTTTCCAGCGCACGAACGCCCGTGTCTCCCTGGCGGCGCTCCTCGCGTTCGGTGAGCAGGGATGGTCTTTCCCGGAAGAGGCGCTCCGGCAGGGACTGGAGCAGGCCCGGTGGCCCGGACGGCTCGAGGTTGTCGGGGAACGTCCGTGGGTCGTGCTGGACGGCGCGCACAACATCGACTCCGCACGTGCGCTCCACGCGGCCCTGGACGAATTTGTGTTCCGAAGACGGATCCTTGTCGTTGGGTTCTCCCGGGGCCACGACGTTGCCGCTTTCCTCGGTGAACTTGCACCGTCGAGCAGCTCCATCATCACCTGCGCTTCCCGCCACCCGCGGGCCCTCGCGGCGGCGGATGTTGCCCACATCGCCGCGCAAGCGACGGACGTCCCGGTGGAAGTGGCCTCCAGCGTTGCGGCAGCGCTGGAGCGCGCGAGGGCACTTGCCGCGCCGGAAGACCTGATCTGTGTGACCGGGTCTCTCTTTGTCGTCGCCGAGGCACGCGAAACCTTCGGGCTGGCCGAGGAGGTCGACTGACCGGAGGCCGATCCATGTACCTCTTGTTGACCAACGATGACGGCGTGCAGAGCGCCGGTTTGCTCGAGTTGAAGCGTGCGCTGGAGGCGGTTGCCGAGGTGGCGGTCGTCGCGCCGGACCGGAACTGGAGCGCGGCCGGCCACAGCCGCATCCTCTTCGACCCGCTCACAGTGCGCACGCTCGTGCTATCCGACGGAAGCGCCGTGTACGTCTGCGATGGCACCCCTTCGGACTGCGTAGCCCTTGCGCTGATGGGTGTCCTTCCCCGCAGGCCGGACCTCGTCGTTTCCGGCATCAACCGGGGCCCGAACGTGGGCTCGGACGTTACCTACTCCGGCACGGTCGCGGCCGCGATGGAAGCCGTCCTCTTTGGCGTCCCGGCCATCGCCATCTCGCTCGACGGATACTCGGGGTGGGATTTTGCCTGGGCAGCGGCCTTCGCGCAGCGCTTCGTGCTCGAAGTGGCGCGCCAGGGGCTTCCCGAGGGGGTGCTGCTGAATGTGAACATCCCCAACCGGCCGGCCTCCGAGATCCAGGGGGTCGCGATCACCCGCCTCGGGAGACGCATTTACCGCGACGAGCTGGAACTGGTAGAAGAACGGGAAGGCTTCCGACGCTACCGCTTGGGTGGGCCGCCGCCCACCGGGGAGCTCATTCCGGGCACCGACCTGGCGGCGCTCGCTGCCGGGTACGTTTCTGTGACCCCCCTGCACCTGGACCTCACGGAGCACCGTGCACTCGAAGCGCTCCAGCGCTGGGACCTGAGTTGCTGCCTTCCCTGAGCGGAACACTACGGTTCCCGGACGCAACGGTAACCGAGGCTGCCGAGCCGCACGGACTTGTCCGCAACGTAGACGTTCCCGTTGTAGGCGACATAATAGGCCGATGAAGGATCGGCCTCTGTGGCTGTCCACAGGTAGATGACCGGAGCGGCAGGGTCCCAGAGCGGGGTCTCTTTGTCGGGACGGATACGGCAAGGCGCCCGACCTCGCCTTCCGTTCCAGGTACAACCGGCGTTCTTTGCGTGGCGCACCAGCGAGCGCACAGTCTCCTCGGCACTCGGAAGTCGCCAGATGCGTTGCGGCAGTTCCAACAGTACGGTTCCGGAGGCATCGAGATGTTCGCACGCGCGCCGCGCCTGGTGCCAGTTCGGCCCGCGTGACGATCTTTCCCAACCTGGCCCCTCCGGTGCCCAAAGCAGAGCGACCCCGTTTCCCTCGATGAGACGCATCCCGCGGTTGCCGTCGTCCACGCGGCTCGAAATGCGGACGATCGGCTCGATCGAAAGCAGCCCGCCAAGGATCACCGGCAGCCCGATCGCAAGGAGGAACGCCCACCTCCTCGTGCGCTGAGGCCGGCGCCTTGCTCCCAGCAGGAACAGCAGGCCGATGGGAACGCCGATGCCCGAAACGGGAAAGGTACTTAGCGCCCCGACGGCTGTCCAGCGGCCCCTGGAGAGCGCGGCCAGATTCCAGGCGAGCGCCCCGCCGGCACCGAGAGCTATGAGTAGCCACCCCCCGATCCGCGGCCACGCGAGAGCCAGGCAGGTCAAACCCATCCAGGCCGCGGCCGGCATCAGGTAAAGGAGGCGCGTTGGCCACGGGCCGTACCACCCTTCGTGGAAGAGCTCCGTGACTCCCCAGACCGTCCAGGTGCAGGAAACGGTCAGGGCCAGTCCCAACGCCGTCGCACCCCACATCCTCTGGCCACAGCCTGCCTTGGAGCAGCTATCCGTTCCTCGAGGTGCTGCTGTCACACCGTTGTCCTGCCCCCTGCTGGAGGGCTCAGGGAACACGATCTTCGGAGGGAGGGCGCCCGAGGCGGCGTTCTGTTCCTGCCCGGAGGCGCGCGATGTTGTCCCGATGCTGAAACACGATCAGGGCGGCTGCCGCGATCCCGTACCAGACCACGGGCCACGCGAGCCGGCCGCAAGCGGCCTGCAGCGCAAGCCCGAGCGGCAGCATACAGGAGCCGATCAGGGAGCCGAGCGAAACGTACCGGGTCAGGGCGATCACCAGGACACCCACGACCAGTGCGCCAGCTGCCGGGAAAGGCGCCATCGGCAGAAACGTTCCGAAAGCCGTGGCTACGCCGCGCCCTCCGCGGAAGCGCACGTACACAGGCCAGTTGTGTCCGCAGAAGGCCGCCAGACCTGAGGCCACTTCGAGCCAGATCCGCCGCGCCGGCTGTGCCGCCAGAGGCCAACCGAAGAGGCTTCCCCACAGCAGATCAAGACGCCCCGAAAGCGCCAGCCACCGCCCGAGCCAGACGGCTCCTGCGCCTTTCAGCACATCCAGAGCGAAAACGGCGGCGGCGGCCAGAGCCCCTGCGGCCCGCAGTACGTTCGTGGTACCGCTCCGGCGGCTTCCCACCTGGCGCACATCGATCCCCCGCGCCAGCCGCACCACGACCACGCCGCTGGGAAAGGACCCGATCAGATAGGCCAGAAGCATGCCCGCGACCAGCAACATCCCGTTCGCTCCGCTACCGCTGCAAGGCGATGTCCAGCGCCTCCGAAAGGGAGCGCACGCCGATCAGCTCGAACCCCTCCGGCACCTGTGGCCGCCGCGAGGTGCGCGGGTAGAGCGAGCGCTTGAAGCCGAGCTTGGCCGCTTCAGCGAGCCTTCGCTCCAGCTGGCCGACGCTGCGCAGTTCTCCGGAAAGCCCGATTTCGCCCACGAGGACCATGTCCGGATCGATCGGCGCGTTGCGGTAGACGGATGCGATCGCTGCCGCCACCGCGAGGTCGGCAGCCGGCTCGTGGATCCGCATCCCGCCCACAACGTTGACATAGATGTCCTGGTTTCCCAGCATCAGCCCGACGCGTTTGGACAGCACCGCGGTCAGCATCAGCAGGCGCCCCATATCGATCCCGTTGGCCGTGCGGCGGGGGAGCGCGAGCGAGGTCGTAGCGGTGAGGGCCTGCACTTCCACGAGGATGGGCCGGGTGCCTTCCATCGTGACCACGACCGTGGATCCGGGAGTCGACGGCGATCGCTCGGCGAGGAAGGCAAGCGACGGGTTCTCCACCTCCTGCATCCCTGCGGAGCCCATCTCGAATACCCCGACCTCGAAGGTCGAGCCGAAGCGGTTCTTGACGCTGCGCAGCAGGCGGTACTGATGGAAACGGTCTCCCTCCAGGTACAGCACCGTGTCCACGATGTGCTCGAGCACCCGCGGCCCTGCGATGGCGCCTGCCTTCGTCACGTGGCCCACGAGGAAGATCGGGATATGTCGTTCCTTGGCCAGGCGTGTGAGCACCGCGCCGCCCTCGCGCACCTGGCTTACGCTTCCGGCCGCCGAGGCTAGCGCCTCCAGGTAGACGGACTGGATCGAGTCCACGACGACCAGCGCGGGCATCATGCGCTCGATATGCTGCAGGATGCGGTCCAGGTTCGTTTCGGAGAGCACGTAGAGGGTTGGCGGCATCGGGCCCAACCGGCGGGCGCGTAGTTTGACCTGTTGCGCGGATTCCTCTGCCGAGACGTAGAGGACGGTTTCTCCCCGCTGGGCGACCAGGGCACTGACCTGCAGGAGCAAGGTCGATTTTCCGATTCCCGGGTCGCCTCCGATGAGCACCACGGACCCCGGGACGATGCCTCCGCCAAGCACACGGCTGAATTCGCCCAGGGGGACCTCGATGCGCTCGTAGCCGTCGGTAGAGATCTCCGTAATAGGTTGGGGCTGGGCAGCTCCGACGAGCGAGACCTCGGTGGCGCCCCGTCGCTCTTCTTCGCCGACCACGGTTTCGACGAGCGAGTCCCAGCTCTCGCACTCGGGACAGCGTCCCATCCAGCGCGGGGACTGGTAACCGCACTGCTGGCAGATGTAGACCGTATGCGCTTTCGGCATAGGCCACCTCGCTTTCCGGATTCATTATACGTCAGGTCACGTCGGGCGGGCAAACGGGGTGCAAGTGCGCATCGCTGACTTCACGGAGGGCCAAACCGTCCGCGTAGATCCAGGTGGGCTCATCCCCACCGCGACGGGTGGGGAGTGCCCCTGGCCACGATACGCCCTTTCCACGGGTTGTTCCCCGGCGAGCGGCTTGTGCGCTAGGAAATGGGCGAGGCGCGTGGGACTTCAGCGCGCGGGGCACTCGTGGTGTTGGCTGGAGGACCGCCGTACACCTGGTCGGGCCCCAGGAACTGGGGAAAGCGTGTGCGCAGCATTTCCCGTGCCCGGTAGCAGAGATGGCATTCCTCGACGTAGCCCTCGGCGTGGGGCAGTCCGTAGCGGCGCACGAGCCCGGCCGGCCCTTCTGCAAGCAGCGGGCCCACGATCGGGTGGTCTTGAGGGCGATAGGAGCGAAACAGCGCATCCAGCGGCTGCTCGTAAGCGTTTCCCAAGAGCAAACCCTGGCA
>JBDOIE010000018.1:0-20460 GCA_041082245.1 Chloroflexia bacterium | reverse complement strand
TACAGGTACCGTTCCTCCAGGCAGGGAAGCGCCTCCTTCGCTGCCGGGTTGAAGAGGAGGAGGCGTCCCTCGGCATCCGCTACGACAACTCCGTCGGCGATGCTGCGCAGGATGGCCTCGCGGAGCCGGAATGCCTCCGCCACCTCGACGGTACGTTGCCGGACACGTTCCTCCAGCTCCTGGGAGAAGGCGCGCAGCTCGCCGTAGAGCCGCGCATTTTCGATCGCGATCTCGCACTTTTCTGCCACCGCCTCCAGCAGCATGAGGTCGTCTGGCCCGAAGCGGCCCGCTTTCGCCTCGAGCGCAAGCAGGCCATAGGCCTCCGGCCCGCGCCGCAAGGGAACGGCGATCAGCGCCCGAGCGGGTGCCGGCCCGCCATCGGCGGCGCAGTAGAAGCGCTCATCGGCCGAAAGGTCACTGCTCAGAAACGGCCGGTTCTGTTCGAACAACCACTGCGCGAGCGAAAGGGGAACGCAGGGCACGCTTGCGGGGCTTTCCTCTGCCGTTGCGCCGGCCTGGGCGGCCAGCACCGGTTGCCCCGTCGCCTCATCCCGCAGGTAGATCTCGCCCGCTTCGGCACCGAGCAGCTCCAGGGAACGGGTGAGGATCACGGGCAAGAGCGCCCGCAGGGAAAGGGATTCGTCGAGCACCGCGCCGAGCAGATCCAGTGTCTCCTGCAGCCGGCGCTGTCGGCTCCGTGCTTCCGAAAGGGACCCCGTCATCTGTGGCACGGCGACCAGAAGCACGATGATGACCGCCTGTTCGGTGGCCATTGCGGTCATCCCCTGTGCCGCCACCGTCTGCGCGAGGACCGGGAGCAGCAGCGACGCACACAGCAGGCCCAGCCCGGTGCCGACCTGGATGCCGAGGCGGTACGCAACCACCCCGACCGGCAGGAGATAAGCGGAGTAGAGCAACGGCGCCCACGGGCTTTCCACGGTTCCACGGACCAGGTAGAGCCCCACTGTAATGGCAACGATGAGCAAGGCGGAGAAGACGGTCCAGCTCTGCGGCACCCGGGCAGCAGACCGGATTCCTGCGCGTCTCCGGGCCATTTCTCCCTCCGTCAGTAGACCACAAAGGCGAACAGATCAAAGATCAGGTTGGCGACGAAAGATGGCCAGATGCTCCGGAAGCGCCGGTAGAGGAATGCGTAGATCATCCCCGCGACGAAGGTATAGAAGAGGATGCCGAGCGTGATCAGCGGCGCCGTACGCCATTCCGACTTGGGCAGGTACAGCAGGAGGTTCAGTGCCGAGGCTATGCTTGCAGCCCTCCAGAAGCGCCAGCCTCGCCGGCTGTACAGGTAAGCGAACAGCGCCCCACGGAAGAAAAGCTCCTCGGCCCAGGTCTGAAGCCCCGCCTCGTACCCGAGGATCCAGACGAAGTAGCGCGCGTCCCGCGAATGGAAGAGCGGGGCCCGGCTGAAGGAAGCCGTGAAGAAGATATGCGCGGAAAGGATGACTCCTGCCAGCACGCCCCACAGGAGCTGTCGGCGGAACCCCTGGGCGTTCAGACCGGCCGCTCGCATCGCGTCCGGATACCGACGATACAGCCAGTAGAGCCACGGCAACGTCAGGAAAAAGCCGATCCCCCAGAAAAGGCGGGGATCGGCCGTGCGGGGGCTATCGCTCAGGTGAAGCGAAACTGGCAGCCCCGACTTGAGGGGGAAATTCCCTGCCGCACATGCCACCAGGGCAACTCCCAGGGTGGCCAGCCCGAGGAGCGTCCGTCTTCGCTCTTTCCATAGCGCCAGAGCCACCACGGCCGCCCAGTAGGCGCAAAGCGATACCGCCTGGATGGCAAAGTCGTGCCACGCCAGATCCGGCAGAAAGGGACGCACGGTTTCCACCCCGGCCATCGCGAGCGCCGTTCCCCCGATGACCAGGAGCATCGCCCAGAGGCGGCGCTGTTGTTCCTGTTCCTGCCGAGCAGCCCGAAGTTCCCAGTCCGGATAGGCGGCGACCTTGCCCAGCCCCATAGCCGGCCCCCTTTCAGCGCTTCTCCGGCGTCTCGAACACCGCACGTCCTTCCGGTCCAAAAAGGTACCACAGGATCAGGGTGCCGATGACCGTCCCGATCGGTACGTTCCACAGGTCCAGCACAGCCAGGACGATCGCCCCCCAGCGGCCCCAGGGTCGCAGCGTCCAGATGCCCCAGCCGACCGCAGCATGGAGGGCCACCCAGAACCAGGCGCACGCCATTCCGACCGCGCTGCCAAAGGTGATGAAGGCCATGACCGGGACGGCTTCCGGCGTCTCGCGAAGCACGACTCCCACAAGCAGCGGCACGATGCTCAAGAAGGCGATCCAGCCCAGCGAGAACACGGATCGCAGCCAATGGTAAAGGCTGATCAGGACGATCGGGTCAGGTCGTTTCACGACGTCCCCCCTTTATCCCGGAAGCGCGGGTTATGGAACTTTCCACCGCCCTTTTCAGCTGTTTGAGCGCTTCGGCTGGCCCCTCCGGCGTTTCGAAGATCGCCGCTCCCGCCACCAGGACGTTTGCCCCAGCCTGTACGACCTGGGGGGCCGTGACCGGATCGATGCCGCCGTCCACCGAAATGTCGATCCGGGCAAGCCCTCGACCATCGAGCAGCCGCCGGAGCCGTGCGATCTTGTCCAGGCTGCGGGGAATGAACGCCTGTCCTCCGAATCCCGGGTCGACGGACATCACCAGTACCTCGTCCAGGTCCGGCAGGATCTCCTCGAGCGTTTCCAGCGGCGTGGCGGGGTTCAGGGCGACCCCAGCCCGGCAACCCAGTTCGTGGATCTCGGCGATAACGCGGTGCAGGTGGAGACAGGCTTCGACGTGGACGAGAATCGCGTCCGCCCCCGCCTTCGCAAAAGGTTCCAGGAACCGTTCCGGATGCTCGATCATCAGGTGCACAAAGAGCGGGAGGCGGGTGACCGGACGGAGAGAGCGCACCACGAGGGGCCCTATGGTCAAATTCGGCACAAAGTGGCCGTCCATCACGTCCACGTGCAGGCGATCTGCACCGGCTGCCTCCACCGCCTGGACCTGTTCCCCCAGCCGGGCAAAGTCCGCCGACAGGATCGAAGGCGCGTACAGGATCACCCTTGCTCCTTTCTAGCCGCCAAGGAAGAACAGAGCAAGATGGGGCGTCAGATACACCTCTACGACCGCCGCAAGCGCGAGCAGCGGGATCACAAGGAGCAGCAGCACCTTGGCGAAATCGGCCAGCCCGAGGAGGAGCGTTTCCCCCAGGGAAAAGCCGCGGGGTGGGGCGAGCACGGACGCGCCCATCCGGAGGCCGGCCGCCGTAGCCAGAACGAGCGCCGGCACCTCCAGGATCCCGTGGGGCCATACAAGGGCAGAAAGGGCCCACACGTTCATGCCCGCTGCTGCGGCCTCCCCCGCAAGAAAGCCGAGCAGGCCGATCGTGCCCAGGAGCGGAGCGGCGGCCGCGACACCGAAACTGAGCATGCCCGCCAGCCCGGCCCCGGTCAGCCGGCTCAGGTTGTGGAGGAAAATCCGCCAGGCTGTCCCGCCCAGGAACTCCCGCAAGGAGTCCGCGCCGAGTGCCTGCCACTCCTCCGGGGTCTTCGGCCAGACTTCTGCCGGCCCGGAGGAAACCGGAAAGGTCCGGGCGAACCCCCAACCGAGGGAAAAAGCCCCCACCAGCAGCAATGTTGCCAGGGCGAGCGTCCACACGTTGCGGCGCAACAGCTGGGGGAGGTCGCGCCGGTACAGCCGGCCGAGAGAAAGCGGCGCGGAGGAGTCACGGCAGGCCGCAGCGAACGGCTCTGCCCGGAAGAAGGCACAAAACGTACGTACCGCCTGCGCCGGCCGGATGCGGTCCTGCGTGCGGGAAAGCAGCTCTTCCCGGTTGAACAGCTGCACGCCCATACGGATGAGCCCAACATCGACCAGTGCCTGGGCGGCGGCGATGTACCAGAGGACGTGCCGCTGTTCCCACAGCACCACGAGCGCCTGGAACGAGATCAGGAGCATCGCCGGGATAACGATGAAACTGGCGAGGAGGTTGGCCGCACGCACGCTCGTGGTGTTGCTCGAAACTACGACCGCTCCGGCTACCATCCCCAGGGCCAGCGTCAGGATGAGCAGCGCGATCTGTGCCAGGAGGTCTGCAGGGACCGTCTGCCCGGTAGCGCGACGAAGCCCGAACGTGTACAGGGCGATCGCGAAGAAACTTCCGGCGACAGGGAGCGCGAGCGACGAGAGGAGTTTGCCCAGGTACAGAGCATGGTCCGTGATCGGCGTGGAGAGGAGCGCCTCGAGCGTATTGCGTTCCTTTTCCCCGACGAACGATTCGAGGGCGACGACCAGGGAAAAGGAGATCGGAAAGAAGCCGACCACCATCGTGGCATAGGGGATGAGGCGAGCCACCACCAGTTCGGGGTCGTAGCGTTGCGCATACTGGATGCCAAAGTCGGTCGCGGAGATGACCAGCCAGGGGAAGATGAAAGTGAGGACGGCTGCCGGCACCGTGATCCGCCAATCGGAAAGGTTTTCCTTCAGTTCCCGGCGCGCGACCAGGGCGATCTGTCGCAGGTGGGTCATGGCGCTTTCCCCCATTCCACGGCCACCGCACCACCTTTCCGCCACAGGAGCGCCTCCGTTTCGCTCAGGGCTTCCTCTCCGGCATCGATCAAGCGCAGGTAGACCTCTTCGAGGCTCCGGGGCACCTCGTGGACGGTAACGACCTGCGCCCCGAGCTCCCCGAGGAGGCGGACGACACGCGGGTTCAGCCGTTGCGGCTCCGGCGCCCGGTAGCGGAACCAGTCTGTACCCTGCTCCACGACCTCAGCCAGCCGCGCCACGGCTTCCGTTACCCCGTCCAGGGGGCCGGCCAGCCGTACCTCCATCACCGGGGGCCCAAGCAATTTCCGGCGCAGTTCGCCAGGACGGTCGAAAGCGATGGTCTTCCCCAGCCGCAGGATGGCGATGCGGTCGGCCAGTTCTTCGGCCTCCACGAGGTTGTGGGTGCAGAGGAGGATCGCGCGGCCGGCCTCCTTCAGCTCGCGGATCAACGCCCGCACCTGACGCGCGCCGGCCGGGTCCATGGCCGAGGTCGGCTCGTCCAGCAGCAGCACCGGGGGATCGTGCAGCAGCGCGCGCGCCAGGGCGACCTTCTGCCGCATACCCTTCGAGAAATCGCCCAGCGGCAGGGAACGGGCTTCCCACAGGTCGAAACGTCGTAGCAGCGCTTCCGCCCGCGCGCGCTCCAGCGCGGGAGGGACACCCTGCAGCCCGGCGAAGAAACGAAGATAATCCCAGGCCGTCATCCGGTTGTACAGGCCCGGAAATTCGGTCAGGAGGCCCACCCGCTGCCGGACCGCGATCGGCTGGGTTTCCACGTCGTAGCCCGCCACACGGGCAGAGCCACCCGTCGGCCTGAGGATCGCCGCGAGCATGCGCACCGTGGTCGTCTTGCCCGCACCGTTCGGTCCGAGGAGCGCGACGATTTCCCCAGGGCCCACGTCGAGCGTCACATCGCTCACGGCAGTCAGTTCGCCGAAGGTTTTCCGGAGATGGAACGCCTCGATCATACTCAACGCCTCTGGCCTCGACAGAGGCAAGGGGACCCCGAGCGCTAGCGCAGCAGCTCGTCAAGGGCCCGCTGGATGCTTGTGCGCGTGACCTGCCCCAACACGACGCCCGAACCGTTGACCAGCGGCATTACCTTGAAGGGGCGCTTCTCGGCGTTGGCGCCCCGGAGCCGTTCGATGACCTGCCCGATCTCTTCCCAGGCACGCGCCACGGAGTCGCTGTTCGGATCGACCCGGGTCATCACCTCGGCGGCGGTCAGGGTGCCGTTCTGGATGCGCTCCATCCGGGAGGGGTCTGTCAGCGCATCGAGCAGGTCGTGATCTGTCACGATCCCGATCAGCACATTGTCCGCGTCCACGACGAGCACGGTGTGCTCCGGATGGGCTTTGACCTTTTCCACCAGGGAAGCCCATAGTTCCTCCGGGCTCACGCGGGGCACCTCGGGATCCACAAAGAGAGCCGCCTTCATCCGCAAGGCCTCTTCGGTCGTGGTAATCCGCATCGCTACCCTCCGGGGCGGTCGCGACGCCCCTACTGCACCGGGGTGTTCAAGAGCGCCCCCACGTTGCCGAGGATTTCCCGGGGCGCTTCGCCCTGCCGGCCCGCGAGCGTCTGGGCGACGATCGTGGGCCAGGTTGCGCCGACGATGAACGCCTGGATATAGGCCAGGTTGGTCCCCTGGGGAAGCTGGAAGACAAAGGCCACGATGGCGCCGAGGGAAACGAACCAGAGCACGCGGACGATTCGCCACCCGGGCTTGATGCGCTGGCTGGTGGGGCAGATCCTTTCCAGGATGATATCGTTCTGGATAAAGCCGAAGTACATCGCAGCAAAATAGGCAAAAGACCCCGCCGCCCCGATGAGCGCGGCCCAGCCCGCTGTGATGGCGATGGGCAGCGTCATGGCCTCCTCCTTTCGCTTGCGGATCCCGTTCGCCCTGCCTCGGCGTGCGCATTATACCACAACGCGGTAGGGGTGACAATTTCTTATGTTGCCGGCCTGCAGGGAAGCGCGGTTGCGCGCCAGGAACCGTTCGGATACAATTCAAGGGAGGTTCCCGGCGCATATCGGAGCGCGGGAGCCGGAGAAGACGGTGCGTACATTACAGGAGGCCCTGGAAAAGACGCCCACAGCGCTCCTTCGCGAGATGGCCCGCTTCTGGGGGGTCGAGGGCGCGGACGAGGCCGGCCGCCCCCGGCTGATCACGGGACTCCTTGCGCAGATGGGGCGCGCAGAAGTCGTGCGACAGGTGCTGCGCCACTTGAAGCGGGACGAGCGAGGGGCACTGCGCATGGTGCTCTCCGCAGGGGGGCGCATCGAAGGGCCTCGATTGGCCCATGCCTATGGGCCGATCCGCCCGCACCTGCTCGCCGAGAGCGACCCCGCTGCCCTCTCCCCGGCAGAACGGCTCCTGCGGTATGGTCTCGTTTTCCGGGGCTACGGAGCGTGGGGGGACTGGCGAGGGGTGGTCTACTTCGTACCAGGGGAGCTCTGGCCCTCGTTGCCACGCCTGCCGCAGGCGCTTCCGGAGGAGCCGTTTCGACCGCTCGACACCGTGGCTGTCCGCCCGCTTCCCCTCGAACGGTCTCTCCAGCACGACCTCGCCCGCCTACTGGGACTGACGGAGCAGGAAAGGTTCGCCTGCCTGCCGGACGGCCACTGGCCGCCGGAACTGGAGGTGGCGCTACGCAAGCTCCTGCGGCCGCCCAGCCCGGCCTATCCTGCCTTTTTGCTCGCGCTCGCGCGCGTCGCGGCGCTCGTCGCCCCCGACATCGAGGAGGTGATCCGGCCCACGGCGGAAGGGCGGCAGTGGCTGCGTGCTCCGCCCTGGCTTCGTATCCGGACGCTGTTCGCTGCCTGGAAGGAGGACAGCGACTGGGACGAACTGGCAGCGATCCCGGAGCTGATCGTGGAGCGCCCGTGGCCTTCGGACGTGTCGGTCCCCAGGCGGCGCGTGCTGCAACGGTTGGCCGGCGTACCCGAGGGAAGCTGGATTTCGATGGCCGCCTGGATCCGTGCGGTGGAGCTCCAGGAACCGGAGTTCCTGCGCCCGGCCGGGGCCGCCGGCCGCCCGCGTATCCGCCTGCGTTCCTCGGGCGAGGTCCTCTCCGCGCTCTCCTCGTGGGGCGAAGTGGAAGGGCGTTACCTCCGCTTTCTCCTCGAGGGTCCGCTTCGCTGGTTCGGTGTCGTCGAACTGGGACAGCAGCCGGCCGAGGAGCTGTCGCCGGCCTTCCGGCTGACCGCTCTGGGGCGCGCCCTGCTGGAGCCCGATCGGCCCGCCCCCGCGCTTGTCGATGAGCCGATCGCGGTCGAGGGTACCTTCGAAGTCTGGGTGCCCCAGGAAGCGTCCCCGCACGCAGTCTTTGTCCTGGAGCAGTGGGCGGAGCGACGCGGCGAGGACCGCGTCTGGCGCTACCGCCTCTCGCGGCTTTCCGTACAGCGAGCGTTGCAGCGGGGGGAATCGGTGGAGCGGCTCCTGGAAGCGCTCGCGCAGCATGGACGCGGCCCGGTGCCGCAGAACGTCGCCTTCACGCTTCGGGAATGGGCCTCTGCCTACGGGCGGCTTTCCGTGCGCCGCCCGGTCGTGCTTCAGGCGGACGAGGCCGTGCTCCTGGAGGAAGTGCTGTCGGACCCGCAGGTGGGGAGCGCCATGCTGCGCCGCATTTCCCCGACCGTCGTGGAAGCGCAGCCCGAGGCGGTCGAGATGCTGGTCACGCGCCTGCTGCAACTGGGCCATCTCCCCCAGGTGGAGGAGGGTATCCTGCGCCAGGGCGAGCGATTCAGGGTGGAACTGAGCACCGGCGAAGGCGCGCTGCTGCTCGGGCTGCTCCGCGCCTGGGAGGAAGTGACGGGCTCCTCGGAAACCCTGAGGCGGCTCATCGCGCTCCTGGAATCGGCCCTCCCGGAGGAGGCGCGCCGGCGGGCGCAGCGGCTCCAGGCGCGATGGCTCAAAGCCGCTTTTGACAGAACCGGGCGGCAGCGGTAAACTCTGGAGGCCGGCGTCGGCGTCCGGCAAGAACGAGGGCTTATGGCAGAGCGGCCGGCCATTTCGATTGTGATCCCGGTCTATAACGAAGAGCGACGCCTCCCGCAGACGCTTCCTCCGGTCCTGGCATACCTTGCGCGCCAGCCCTTCCCGTGGGAAGTCGTCTGTGTGGACGACGGCAGCACCGACCGCACGGTGGAGATCGTCGCCGGGATGGCGCGGGAGTGCCCGGAGCTGCGGTTGCTCCGGATGCCGCATCGTGGCAAGGGGCACGCGGTGCGTGCAGGGATGCTCGCGGCGCGGGGCGCGCGCCGCTTCTACTCCGACGCCGACTTTTCCGTTCCTATCGCCGACCTGAACCGGTTTCTGCCCGTGCTCGAAGAAGCCGAGGTCGCCATCGGCTCCCGGGAAGCCCCCGGGGCCATCCGCTACCAGGAGCCTGCGTACCGGCACTTGATGGGCCGGGTGTACAACGCGCTGGTGCGGCTGCTGCTGTTGCCTGGTATCCAGGACACGCAGTGCGGCTTCAAGGGCTTCCGGGAGGAAGTCGTGGAGCCGCTCTTTTCGCGGCAGGGGATGGAGGGCTGGGGGTTCGATGTCGAGCTGCTCTACCTGGCCCGCCGAGCGGGGTACCGCATCATCGAGGTGCCGGTGCATTGGACCTACGGCCAGCACAGCCGCCTGCGGCCCATGCGCGACGCCTGGCGCATGCTCTGCGACGTGCTGCGGGTGCGCTGGAACGCCTGGACAGGCCGGTACGACCTCCACTAGACCGGCCTACGGGCACCGCACGATGTCCTGAGCGTACAGGCAATCGGCGCAGGAAGGGTCGTTTCCCCAGCAGTCCGTGTTCTCCTCGGCGTAGCTGCACGCCATGCCGCAATCGACGCAGGAAGGGAAGCGGAAAGCGCGCACCCGCGCGCGGAAGCGGACGTAGGTTTCGTCTGCCCAGATCTCGGGCAAGGGGCGTTCGCGCACGTTGCCGAAGACGACGCGCGTCACACGCTTCGGCCGGCCGTAGATGAAGTACGGGTACGAATGCATCAGAGCGTAGCAGGGGCTGACGCTCCCATCCCAGCCGATGACGAGCGCCTGCCCCTGCACGAAACGGCACCGGCGCTGAGCACCCCACTTCAGCCTCGGAGTTTGCACCACGCCCCACAGGAGAAAATCCCCTTGAGGAAGGGCCCAGCCGCCGGGTGGTGCGAGTGGTTCCTCCCGGTCGTAGAGCGTTTCCGCGCAGGCTTCGGGCGTGTGGGGAAGCAGGTTCGAAAGCAGTACGAAGGAGGCGTGTATCTCTCCGGCGAGCTCCGGCAGCCGTTCCAGCCAGTGTACATTGCTCCGGGTGAGGACGAACTCGATCCCGATCCGGGGAAGGTATCCCTCCTGCAATCCGATCTCCCTGAGCCGGCGCAAGTTCGAAAGGAGGAGGTCCACGCCGTCGTCGAGCGCGGCCCGCGCATACGCCTGGATATGTACTGTGTCGAGGGAAACGACCACCGTGTGCAACCGCAACCGCACCAGGAGGCGGGAGAACGCCCCATCGAGCAGGAGCCCGTTCGTCGTGAGCACGAGCTCCCAACCGGAGGCGGATGCCCGCTCCAGCATCTCCGGCAGGCGCGGATGCATCAGTGGCTCGCCAAACCCGCCGAAGGTCACCCGTTCCAGGGCCGGGAAACTCCGGAGGCCCTCGATGGTGGCCCGGAACGTCTCCTCGTCCATCTCTCCGAGCGGATCACCGGCTACCCTCCGAACGCAGATCGCGCAGTCCAGGTTGCAGCGGGTGGTCGTCTCCAGGTAGGCCACGCGCGCATCTGGACGGGCCGGGTACAGGCTCAGCTCGCCCTCCCGCCACTCCGCAACCAGGCGGTCCCCTGCGGCGGCGCCCATCCGGGCCAGCCAATCGGCCGGCACGCGCAATTCCCCGGAAGCATCTACCCGGAGATCCGCCATTCGCTACCTCCCGCGGAGGAGCCGGGCTAGGGCTTTACGGACGCTTGCGCGGCTTCGGTGAGCCAGGCAGTGACTTCCGCCAGCGACGGAACACGCCCTCCGCAGACCAGTTTTCCGTCGATCACCAGACCAGGTGTAAAGAGCAACCCGTACTTCTCGTACTCTTTCACATCCTTGACTTTCACAATCGTTGCTTCAAGTCCCAGCTGGGTCACGGCACGGCGCACGATCTGCGCCAGACGCTCACAATTGGGGCACCCAGGACCAAGGACCTGGATCAGCATCGTCTGTAGCTCCTCCATTTCCGTGCTCGTGCTCGCTATTCGTTTTCACGGCTCCGGAAGTGGCCGGATCGGTCCACTTCCGGTCCGTCGCTGCCGGAGCTTCCTGATCCGTCCGCCAGGACAATCTCTCTGGATGGGGCCGTTACGACTCTTTTGGCGGTGCCCAGTGAGGGTCTCGCCAGGGCCGTTCCCGCCTGGTCGAAGAAGAAGCGCCGTGCCCAAAGGGCGACGTAGACCAGCCCGATCAGAACGGGCACTTCGATGAGCGGCCCCACGACGGTCGCCAGCGCTTCCCCGGACTGGATGGTGAAGGCCCCTACGGCCACGGCAATCGCCAGCTCAAAGTTGTTGCTAGCGGCAGTGAACGACTGGGTGACCGTTTGAGGGTAGGGAAAGCGGAGTGCCCAGGAGGCCAGGAAAGAAAGGGCGAACATCAGCACAAAATAGGCAACGAGGGGCAAGGCAATCCGCAGCACATCGAGCGGCTGCCCGAGGATCCGGTCGCCCTGCATGGAGAACATCACCACAACGGTGAAGAGCAGCCCGACGATCGCCGTGGGACCCAGCCGCGGCATGAAGCGCGTTTCGTACCACTCCCGCCCTTTGCGGCGCAGCAGTGTGAAGCGGGTGATCACGCCGGCTGCGAGCGGGATGCCCAGGAAGATGAGCACGCTCTTCGCGATGTCCCACATGGTGACGCCTACGCTGGCCGTATCCGCCCCGAACCACTGGGGAACCAGGGTCAGGTAAAAGTAGGCCAGAGGGCTGTACATCACGATCTGAAAGAGCGAGTTCAGCGCCACGAGCACCGCGCAGTACTCCGAGTCGCCTCCCGCGAGCATGTTCCAGATCAGGACCATCGCGATGCAGCGCGCCAGGCCGACGATCACCAGCCCGGTGCGGTAGTGAGGCAGGTCCGCGAGGAAGAGCCAGGCGAGTCCGAACATCAAGGCCGGCCCGAGGATCCAGTTCAGCACGATCGAAACCCCGAAGAGTTTCCACGCGCGCGCGACCTTGCCCAGTTCTTCGTAGCGCACCTTGGCCAGTACCGGATACATCATCCAGAGCAGGCCGATAGCGATCGGCAGCGAAACGGTCCCGATCGAGACGGCATCGAAAGCGGTTTTCATCCCCGGCACGAGCCGCCCAAGCAGCAGGCCGGAAGCCATCGCGAGGAAGATCCACAGCGGCAGGAAGCGGTCGAGTACCGACAGCCGCCCCACAATGCTCCGTGTGCTCGGACGCACACCCTCTGCATCTGGCATCACATCCTCCTTGTCTCGCAGGTTTTCTGGGTCCTTGTATGCACTGAGGTTGATACTATAGCCGATCTTTCCCTTTTGTCAAGTGAGCCCGCGCACAATCGTTGACAAGCCTTTTGCTTTGTATTACAATAGCAACCGACCTGCCTCGGAGAAACGATGATGAGAAGCAACGAATTACGCCAGGCATTTCTCCACTATTTCGAAGAAAAGGGGCACACGGTCGTTCCGGGATCGTCGCTGGTTCCAGCCCAGGACCCTACGCTCCTGTTTACCAACGCCGGGATGAACCAGTTCAAGGACGTCTTCCTGGGCCTGGAGCAACGGCCCTACCGGCGCGCGGTCACCGTGCAGCGGTGCCTGCGCGTCTCAGGTAAGCACAACGACCTGGAGGAGGTCGGTCCCTCTCCCCGGCATCACACCTTCTTCGAGATGCTGGGGAACTTTTCTTTCGGTGACTATTTCAAGGCCGAAGCGATCGCTTTCGCCTGGGAGTTCCTGACGAAGGTGCTGGGGCTTCCGCGAGAGCGGATGCGCCCCACCGTGTTCGGCGGCGACGCCGATTTCCTCCCGGACGAGGACGCCGCACGCTACTGGGCAGAAGTGGCCGGTTTCCGGCCCGAGGAGATCGTGCGCCTTGGCCGTAAGGACAACTTCTGGCAGATGGGCGATGTCGGCCCCTGCGGCCCGTGTTCCGAGATCCATTACGACCTCACCGGGCACTGCCTGCGCGACCCTTCTGTGAATTGCGACCCCCGGTGCGACTGCGGGCGCTGGATCGAGCTGTGGAACCTCGTCTTCATGCAGTTCGAGCTGCGCCCGGACGGCACGGTGGTGCCGCTGCCCCGCCCGAGCGTGGACACGGGGATGGGGTTGGAGCGGACGCTGGCCGTGCTGAACAACGTCCCGACGAACTATGACACGGACCTCTTCCAGCCGCTGATCGTGCGCCTGCAGGAGATGCTGGGCCACAGCGACGAGGAGCGGGCGCGCCGCATCGCCTCCTACCGCGCGGTGGCGGACCACAGCCGGGCAGTGGTCAACATGATCGCCGACGGCGTCCTTCCGGGCAACCTCGGGCGCAACTCGGTGCTGCGCCGCATCCTGCGTCGCGCGGTCTACCAGGGGCGGCTCCTGGGCTTTCAGGAGCCGTTTTTGACCGAGCCGGCGCGGGTGGCGATCGCGATCCTTTCCCCAGCTTATCCACACCTGGCAGAAAAGGAGCCGTTCATCCTCGAGGTTATCGCGGACGAAGAGGAACGCTTCCGCCGCACCCTGGATGCGGGCCTCGCGCGCCTGGAGGTGCTCCTTTCGGAGCTGCGCGAGCCGGTCGTTCCCGGGGAAGCGGCTTTCGAGTTGTACGCGACCTACGGCTACCCGGTGGACCTGACACGTCTGATCGCGCGGGAACGCGGGTACGAGGTGGACGAGGCCGGTTTCCAGGAGGCGCTCGCGCGCCATCAGGCGGTCAGTCGGGGAGAAGGGATCGTTGTGGCGCTCGGAGCGGCCGGCCGCTACCGGGACCTGGATCTCCCCGCTACCCCCTTTACCGGTTATGACCGGGTGACCGATACCGGGCGTGTCCTTGCCCTTCTGAGCGATAGCGAGTCGGTGCGCCGCGCTTCGGCCGGGGAGCGGCTCGAGGTCGTGCTGGATGAAACGCCCTTTTACCCGGAAGGCGGCGGCCAGGTGGGGGACACCGGGTGGCTGCATGGTCCGCACGGGCGCTTCCGGGTGGAAGACACCTATCGCCCCATCCCCGACCGCATCGTGCACCTGGGCCAGGTGGAGGAAGGGTACATCGAGGTTGGCGAGACGGTCGAGGCCGTTGTGGACGCCGAACGGCGTGCCGATATCGCGCGAAACCACACCGCAACCCACCTCCTCCACCGGGCGCTGCGGGAAGTGCTCGGGGAGCACGTCGTCCAGTCCGGATCGCTTGTTGCACCGGACCGGCTGCGCTTCGACTTTTCCCACCTGCGGGCGATGACGTCCGAAGAGCTGGAGGAAGTAGAACGCCGGGTGAACGAGGCGATCCGGCGCGACCTGCCGGTCGTTGCCCGTGTCCTCCCGCGCGACGAGGCGCTCCGTCGGGGGGCGATCGCGCTTTTCGGGGAAAAGTACGGCGAGACGGTGCGTATGGTGAGCGTCGAGGTGTCGGAGGACACCTACCACACGCGGGAGCTATGCGGAGGTACCCACGTCAGCCGTACGGGCGAGATCGGCGCTTTCTTCATTGTGAGCGAAAGCAGCATTGGCGCCGGCCTGCGGCGGATCGAGGCAGTTACCGGGCGCGGCGCGATCCGCTGGGCCCGGGAACAGGCAGGACGGCTCGAACAGGTGGCCGCCGCGCTCGGGGTGCCCGCATCCCGGCTCGAGGAGCGGCTACAGGCGCTGCAGGAGGAGCATCGGGCGCGCGAGCGGGAGATCGTCGCCCTGCAGCGGAAGCTCGCGCAGCTGCAACTGGAAAACCTCGTTGCGCAGGCGCGCACCGTCGACGGCATCCAGGTGGTCAGCGGGCAGGTGGAACTTCCCGATGTGGCCCGCCTGCGCGAAGCCGGGGATATGGTGAAGGAGCGGTTGCGTTCGTGCGTCGTGGTGCTCGCCAGCGTCATCGAGGGGCAGACCCGCTGGGTGGCTATGGTGACCCCGGACGTGGTCGCGCGCGGGTTGCGCGCGGACCGCATCCTTCGTCCCTCGGTGCAGCTGGTCGGCGGAAGTGCGGGCGGCCGGCCCGAAATGGCGCAGGGAGGGGGACCGCGCGTGGAGCGGTTGCCTGAAGCGCTCGCGCTTGTCTACGATACAGTGCGCCAGGAGGTGGCTGCGCTGGCCAGCGGGTAGCACGACCTGGAGCTATGGTCGTTTCACGCTTCGGCGCAGGCCGGCGGAACCGGGGAAGGTCCGTTCGGGCGGGATACCGCCCGGGCAAGGAGGAAAACGATGCCCGATGAGTCGGTGACGATCGTGCTGAAGCCGGAGGACGATGCCGATACGATCCTGGGCAAAGTGCGTACCGCCGGCGCTCAGCAGGTGAACCTGGTCGTACCTCCGGGCACGCGCGCGCTTCAGACGCTCGGGGGCCTTACCATGCTGCGCAAGGCCTGCGACGTCACCGGAGTCAACGTGACCATCTACTCGGCTGACATCCAGACGTGCGACATGGCCAAGGTCTGCCGCTTCGACGTCGTGCGGTTGCCCGCAGAAGGCCAGCCTCACGATGTGCCGTCTCCCGCGCCGGAAGAACCCCGCATTGTGGTCTCGACCCGTCCGCCCGAGCCGACCGGCGTCCCTGCCCCTGCACCGACCGAGGCTCCTTTCGAGGAGCTGCTCGGACCTGCCCCGGAGGTAGAGGAGGTCGAGCTGGCGGAGGCGCCCGGGGCACTCGAAGAAGAAGTCCAGCCAACTCGCCGCCCTGCCTGGTCGCTCGATTTCGGGGCAGTGCGACGCGCCGTGGCACCCCTGGGAGCCGCTCTGGCTTCCCTGGCCGGACGCGTGGTGGAAGCGGGACGCCGGTTCAAGCGCGCTCCGGCCGCGGCAGCCCCTGAAGCGCCCGAGGTGCCGCCCGCCGAGGAGATACCTGAAGCGCCGCTGGCCGCGGTGCCTGTCGAGGTGCCTACATCCCCGCTGGAGAAACTCCGCTACTACCTCTGGGGGATCGCCGGCGTGGTCGGGGTCACGGTGCTCCTGGTGGCCGTCTACGGCTTCTCCCAGCCGCGGACGGTGGTAGCCCTTACACCGGTCGCCGCCGGGACACAGGAGATGGAGATCGTCCTGACGGTCGTGCTGAGCGATACGGTGCCGACCAAGGGGGCTGTTGCCTCCCCCAAGATCGAGGGCGGCACCGTGTCCATCGTTGCCAAGCCGGTGGAAGTGCAGCTGAGTACCGAGGCTTCTGGTACCGCTACAGGATCGGCGTTGGTCCCTGATGGCACGGCGCAGGGCACGGTTTCTTTCAGCAACGAGAACATGTACGACGTGTACATCCCCGCCGGCACACGGCTGGTGGGCCCTGGTGGCACCGTGTTTGTGACCCTCCAGGACGCGACCGTCCCGGCAGCGGTACAACTGTGGAGCAACGGCCTGCCGGCCGGGATCCAGTACGGGCAACTCGATGGCGTTCCGATCCAGGCCGAGCAGCCCGGGAGCGCCTGGAACGTGGACGCCGGGACGATCACCGCGTTCGAGGCCGCGCCGGCGGGCGGCCTGTACGTGTACAACCGCGAGCCGACGTCCGGCGGCTCGGAGCGGCCGGTGACCCTGGTGACGGAAGAGGACCAGACCCGGTTGCGAGAGACGGTCCTCGCCGAACTCCGGGAGCAGGCGGATAGCGAGCTACATACCAAGGTCGGCGACCTGGAGGTGCTCTCGGGTACACTGGACATCCGGACGGTCGAAGAATCGTTCAGCCACGCGATCGGCGAGGAGGCGACTACCTTCACGCTGCGCGCGACCGTGCGGGCCACTGCCCTGGCGGGCGCGCCAGGCATCCTCGAGCGGGCGCTCGATCAGGCTGTCCTGCTGGCGATGGGAGGGGAAAAGGCCGGCCAGGAGATCGGCAAGATCGCGCACGGGCCGATCCTGCCCGTGGCGCCGCAGCCTGCGGGCAACGTCTGGAGCTACCGTACCCGCGTGCAGGTGACGATCGTGAACCGCATCGATGGCGGTTTGCAGGCGGAGATCCGCCGGGCGTTGCGCGGGCAGAGCGCAGAGGCGGCGAGCCGCATCCTGCAGGAGTATGCGGACCGGATCGCATCTTACGCGATCAGCCCGGCCGCGAGCCGCCTCCCGACCCAGGCATCGCGTATCCTCATCGTGGACACGACCCAGCTGCGGCATTGAGGATGGGGATGGGGCGCATCCTCGGATTGGATGTAGGGCGGCGCCGGATCGGCGCCGCCTTGAGCGATCCGGACGGTGTCCTCGCCTCTCCGCTCGGCGCGATCGAACGGCGCGGGGCAGACGAGGGCTTCGCAAGTGTCTGTGCCTGGGTGCAGGCGTACGAGGTGGAGCGGATCGTCGTGGGCAACCCGCTGCAGCTGGATGGTGAGGAAGGGGAAGAGGCCCGCCTCGTGCGCATATGGGTGGAAAAGCTGCGGGCGCGGGTCAGCGTCCCGGTCGAGCTGTGGGACGAACGGTTGAGCAGCGCTGCGGCCGAACGCGCGCTTCTGGAAAGCGGAATGCGCCGCGAACGCCGCCGGTACGAGCGGGATGCCGTGGCCGCGGCGTTGATCCTGCAGAACTATCTGGATGCACGGCGGGCAAAGGAAGCGGACTACCAGACCCGGCAGAGCAATCCCTTCAGGTAGGCCCCCTCGGGGAAGGTAAGGAGCACCGGATGGTCCTCGCCCTGGAACAGGTGGGCGAGGATCTGCGCTTCTCGCCGGGCGTCCAGGCTGGCCGCAAAGACGACTTTCTGGAAAAGGTCAGCGCTCACCAACCCGGAGCAGGAGAAGGTGACCAGCAGACCCCCGGGCCGGAGAAGCTGCATCCCCAGGAGGTTGATGTCCTTGTACCCGCGGCAGGCGGACATGACCTGAGAGGACCTTTCTGCGAATTTGGGCGGGTCGAGGATGACCACATCGAAGGAGCGGCCTTCCGCGCGCCATGTGCGCAGCTGTTCGAAGGCGTTCCCTTCCACCCACTGCACGCGCTCCTGTACGCTGTTACGCCGCGCGTTTTCCTCCGCCAGAGCTAGCGCGTCGGCCGAGGAATCGAGCCCGACGACGCTCGAGGCTCCCCGGAGCACGGCGTGGATCGCAAACCAGCCGGTGTGGGTGAACCCGTCGAGCACCTCCTTTCCGGCGCACAAGGGAGCAACCCGCAGCCGGTTTTCCCGCTGGTCCAGGTAGGCCCCGGTCTTGTGGCCGCGGCGGATGTCCACCCGGAACGGGACGCCCCCTTCCAGCACCTCGAGCCGCTCGGGAGGTTCATCTCCCCATAGCCTGCCGGTGCGCAGAGGAAGCCCTTCGAGCCTCCGCACGGCCACGTCGTCCCGTTCGTAGATACCCACAGGGGAAAGGAGATCGACGAGCGCCGGCACGAGTGCCTCTCGCCAGGCTTCGGCGCCCTGCGTCAATAGCTGCACCACCAGGAACGGGCCGTACCGGTCCACGATCACCCCGGGCAGGCCATCGGACTCGGCGTGGACCAGGCGAAAGGCGGTGGTGGACGGATCCCGGAGCAGGGCGGCGCGGCCGGAAAGCGCGCGTTCCAGCCGGCGCCGGAGGAACGTGGCATCCACCGCCTCGTCGGGCTCCCAGGTGCAGAGGCGGACGCGGATCTGCGAACGCGGGCTGTAGCAGCCCCGGGCGAGGAACTCTCCCTCGTCGCTTATCACCTCGACCACGTCCCCGGGACCGGGGTTCCCCTCCACGCGGGCGATCGCGCCGGAAAAGACCCAGGGGTGGCGCTGGCGGACCGATTTCTCCCGGCCGGGCTTGAGGACGATGCGTGGCTTCACCTGTTCCTTCCTAGCGGGGGATGCGTGGTACCTCGCCCTGAGAGAGGAACGCTTCCATCATGAACTGTTCCAGCTCGCGGCTGGTGACGGAAAGGTCCTTGACGGTGTCGACAGACTGCCAGTAGGCGCGCGAGCGAAAGGCGCGCAGCTTCCCTTCCCGGGCGAGCTGCGGGAAGGTGGTGACCTCATGGTCGCCGCGGTCCGGGAGGAACGGCTCGATTGCCCGGTTCAGCACGTACACCCCGCCGTTGATCCAGTAGGGCAGCTCCGGCTTTTCACGGAAGCCGAGCACCTGCCCTTCCTCTCCTACCTCTACGATCCCGAAGGGGCTGTAGTACGGCGTGAGGAAAATCGTCGCCATGGCCCCGGAGCGGCAATGTTCCGCGATCATATCCCGCAGAGGAAAATTCGTAATCACGTCGCCGTTCGTAACGACCACCGGATCGTCTTCTGGGGCCAGGGCGCGGAACGCCAGTTTCATGCCGCCCCCGCGCCCGAGCGGGACCTCCTCGACCACATAGTCGAAGGTCACCCCCCAGCGGGAGCCATCGCCGAAATAGTCCCGGATGACCTCGTGGCGGTAGCCGCACGAAAAGACCACGCTATCGATGCCGTTGGCGCGCAGCCAGCGCACCTGATAGGCCAGGATCGGAACCCCCAGCACTTCGACCATTCCCTTCGGGCGGTCGTTCGTATAGGGGCGCAGCCGTTCGCCCTTTCCTCCGGCGAGGATGATCGCTTTCATAGCGCCTCCTCCAGGTCTCCCCAGGCGGTCTGCAGTGCCTGTTCCACGGCTGTCGGATCCAGCAATCGGCGCTGCAGCCACACGATAGGGACGATCAGGTTCCAGTCCGCGATCTTGCGGTTCAGCTTTTCTACCTGCAGGCGTACCTGCTCCCGGGTGCGTTCCTGTACCCGCCGCAGGCGCTCCCGCTCCTGGGCAGCTTCCTCCGGGGGCATAGATGCCAGGGCCTGCCTCCGTTCCTCCATCCAGCGCCGTTCCCGTTCCCTTTTCTGTTCCAGGGCCGCGATCTCGGCGCGGATCTCGGCGTCGCGCATGATCCACTCGGGGGCAAGCCCTGCGCGCTCCAGGAGGTCGAACGCCAGGCGCCAATCCGGGGGTACCAGGGGATTCTCCTTCCAGCGGAGCGGCTCCCCCCGGCCCGGGAGGTTATCGAACTCCCCGCGTTCCATCGCGGCAAGGATCCGACGCTCGGCCAGCAGGCTCCAGTTCAGCACTAGTCCCGCTCCCGCAGGTAGGGCAGGGCGGCACGGAACTGCGGCGTGTCGGCCCGGCCCAGCAGTTCGTAGGCAACGATCTCCCGGCTGCTGATCACCCCTCCGGCCTGGCGGATGCGCGCCAGTGCCCGCTCTTCATCTTCCGCGCGGTAACAACAGACGCCGTCGGCCAGCACATGCACCGCCAGCCCGGCCTGTAGCGCCTCCAGGGCCGTCTGCAGGACGCAGATGTGCGTCTCGATCCCGCACAGCACCAGCCGGCTGATCCCGTGCTCCCAGAGCCAGCCACCGAAGCCCGGGGCTCCGAAGCAGGAGAAGGTCGTTTTCTCGAAGCGAGGCTTTCCCTGGAGCAGCTCTGCGAGCTCGGGGATGGTTGGCCCCAGGCCGGCCGGGTACTGCTCCGTCCAGAGCACCGGCACGTTCAGGATCTCGAGCACCGGCAGCAGCCGCACAACGGTGCGGATCGCTCTTTGGACCGGTTCCTGGGGCAGTGCCCGGACCAGTTTCTCCTGAAAATCGATTACGACCAGGGCCGTTCCACCCGGGTGCAGCAGGGCACGCGCGCTCATCCGGCACCTCCTCGGGATGCTTCTATTCTACCACAGAGTGATTTGTATGTCGACGTTCCGGAGCATAGGGCCAGCTCGCGCGGGTACGGGCCAGCTCCCTTACAGGCCGGTTCCGAACCGGCCCGTCCGGGCGCTGGCCCTTTGTGATATAATGCAAATGCTCCGGCGTGGT
>JBDOIE010000010.1:0-33190 GCA_041082245.1 Chloroflexia bacterium | reverse complement strand
CGATCCCCTCGACGTCGGGCCGTTCCCAGACCACCCGCCGCCACCAGGCCTCCTTGACGTTGCGCTTCATCTCCGCGCCGAAGGGGCCGTAATCCCAGGTGCTGGCAAACCCGCCGTAGATTTCGCTCGAAGGGAAGATAAAGCCCCGCCGTTTGCAGAGGCTGTAGATCACGTCCATGCTGGGTGCAGCCATCGTACGGTTCCTCCCACGATTCGTCACCTCTTGCCGCAGCGGATCAGGTTTACGGCTCCTTTGCCCGGGGATGGGCCTCTTCGTACGCCTCGTGGAGCTGCTCGGTCGCCAGCTGGGTGTAGATCTGGGTCGTCGCGATCGAGGCATGCCCGAGCATCGCCTGCACGGAGCGCAGGTCCGCCTTGCGCCGGAGGGTATGCGTGGCAAAGGTATGCCGCAGGGTATGGGGCGTCACATCGTCCAGCCCCAGTTCCTCGGCGTACTTTTTCAGCATGAGCCAGAACCCCTGCCGGGTCATCGGCCGGCCGCGTCGGTTCAGGAAAAGGTTCATCTGCTCTGCATTCCGGGCGAGATGGGGCCGGCCCAGCTCCAGGTATTCCTTCAATGCCTGTGCCGCGGTCTCGCTCAAGGGGACAATGCGTTCCCGATTCCCCTTGCCGCGGATGCGCACCTCCCCGGTGCTGAGGTTGAAATCGCCCAACTTTAACTCCACCAGTTCGCTCACCCGCAGCCCGGTCGCGTAGGCAAGTTCCAGCATTGCACGGTCCCGCAGCGCGATCGGGGAATTCGAACGCGCGGGAAGCTCCAGGAGATCGTCCATCTCCTCCATGGAAAGCACGCGCGGCAGGCGCCGGGCCACGGTGGGCAGCTCGATCCCTTCGGTTGGGTCCTGGCGTACCTTTCCTTCCTGCACGAGGAAGGCAAAGAAGGAACGGATGGCCGAAATGCGGCGCGTAATCGTCGAGGTGGCGTACTTGCGCTCTTTCAGGTACAGCAAGAAGGCCATCACATCATCCCGTCGCACGTCCGCCCAGCGCTGGAAGGAACGCTCCTCCTTGAGGAAAGCATGGAACTGGGACAGATCCGTGGCATACGCCGCGAGCGTATTCGGCGAAACCCCGCGCTCCACCTCCAGGTAATCCAGGAATTGCTCCACGGTTTCCATCGGGCTCCTCCTTCGACGTAAATCTACGGTCAAACGGCCCGCATTATACACCCGAAATTGCCTTATGTCAAAAGTTGGCGGCGGGGAGCGACAGGGGAGCAGGCTTGTGCTATAATGGCGGCACCACTTCGGGGATTTCCATCGGGCGGCAGCAGGAGCAGCGAGGTGGGCGAATGGTACGGGTCTACGAAGTGCTGATCGCCCTGGCCGTGATCGTCGTCATCACCTGGATCGGGGACCGGTTCCGCCCGCTTGCCGGGATCATCGCGAGCATGCCGCTCACGATCCCCCTCACGATGGCGATCGTCTACTTCAACACCGGGCGTAACGCACACGCCACCGCCGAGTTCGCCGGAGGTGCGGTACGCGGCGTGGTCGCGCTGGGCGCTTTTACCGTCGCGTCCTGGCTGGCGCTGCGACGCGGGTGGTCCCTTTTCCCCGTGGTCGTGGCCGGGTACGCGGCCTGGGGCGCGGTGCTGGGCCTGTGGCACCTGGCCGCCCGCGCCCTCGGGCACGGAGGATAGCGGTGGAAGGCGGCCCCTGGGTGCGCGACCTGTTTCGTGGGGCGCCCAGCCCATACTGGGTGCGCTACGCCGTGGGCGACGGCTTTCTGGAGCCGGGCGAAGCCTCCCTGCGGATCGGGCTCGCCCCCTCCCCGGGACGGTACCTTTCGGACGCCCAGATCCACGACTACCCCGGCGGCCGCCGGTCGTTCCGCTGGGCACCGCCGCTGGAGCTGCGGGTGCGGGCGCGCTTCTCCCACCCCGCAGGCGGATTTTTCGGGACGGCCGGCTTCGGCTTCTGGAACCATCCCTTCACCCACTACGACGAAGTCGTCGCCCCTCCGAACAATGTCTGGTTCTTCTACGCCTCGCCACCCTCGGCGATGGAGCTCGTGCCGAATGTCCCGGGGTGGGGATGGAAGGCCGCGGTGCTGGACGGCGGCCGCCTCCCGGGGCCGGCGATGGTCCTGGCCGGCCTGCTGTTGCGCATCCCGGCGCTCGCACCGCTCCTGGCGCGGCAGGCCCGGCGCTATGTCCGGGCAGCGGAAGCGCTCCTTCCTGTGGAGATGACCGCCTGGCACGACTATCGCCTTTGCTGGCGGCCGGACGGGTGCCGCTTCTGGGTGGACGGAAAAGAGGTGCTGTCCACGCGCTGCACGCCCCGGCCCCCGCTGGGCTTCGTCGCCTGGATGGACAACCAGTATGCCGTGGCTTCCCCGGACGGCCGCTTCTCCTTCGGCCGCCTGGAGGTCCCCCGGCAACAGTGGCTGGAGCTTGCGGCCGTGGAGATCGGCCCCTGTACCCGGGAGCATTGAACGATGGGCGAGACGATCTACTGCCCGCGCTGCGGGGCGGAGAATTCCCCCTTCGCCCTCTTTATGACCCTGTCCCGCTGCCGCCAGTGCGGCTACGACCTCGAGATGCTCCAGGTGCGCGAAGCGCTGCGGCGCGGGGAGAGCCTCCGGGGCCAGTCGGATCTCTACACCTACGAGGTCGCCCCCGAGGGAGCGCATTTCACCCCTCGAGGCGTGTTGACCGCGCCCCCGATGGAGATCGACGTGCCGGCACGCCGGGTCCGGATTTCCGGCGAACCGGGCGCAACCCCCGGGGTTTCCGTCCTCTGGAAGCGGCTCACCGCCGGCCGCCGCGAGATTTCCTTCGACCAGGTCGCGCGCATCGAGGTGATCTACCGCACGGAGAAACTCTCCCGCGAAGACCACCCGTACATGCACCACTGGGACGTGGCCCTCGTGCTGCAGGACGGGGAGCGCGTACCGCTGGGGCGCATCAGCGCAGAGCGACAGTTCCCTGGCCCCGTGCTCTCCCACCACCACGCCCTCCGCCTGGCACACGCTCTGCACGTGATCGCCGGATGGCCGGTGGAACAGCGGACCGAGGATACGCCCTTGTAAGGGGGAAGGAATGGTTGCGCGGGCACCGAACCGGATGTGGCTGGGCGCGGTTGCTGTCGTGCTGGCGATCGCGGCCCTTTTCCTCCTGGGGCCGCTCCTGCCCCCGCCGGCGGTGCGCTCTGCGCCCCTTCCCCCGCGCACGGTGCGGCTCTTTTTTCTGAAACAGGGGCAGCCCGCGGCCGTCGAACGCACGCTCGTGCTTCCCGAGGGGCGCAGGGAAGCCGCCGAACGCCTGATGGAAGCGCTGCTCGCCGGGCCTACCCCGAGGGAAGCGGCGGAAGGGATCGTCTCCGCCTTTCCTCCAGGCCAGCTTCTTTCCCTGCAGGTCGACGGGCCGGCGATCACCGCGACGCTCTCGCTCCCTGCTTCTTTCCTGGAGCAGGAGCTGAACGCGGAGAGCAGCGATGCCATGGTGTGGCAGTTCGTGCGCACGATGGAACCGCTGGGGTTCCTCCACTTTCACCTCCTGGTCGCCGATCCATGGGAAACGGGCTCCGCACGGCCGTTGTCCTCTTTCCTGCGCCGGTCCCCGCGGCCGGTCAAGACGCCTCTGCCCGAGGGAGATCCCGCGTCGCCCCGGCGTGATACCGTGGCCGGCCAGCCCCCCACCTACGGCCAGGGCCAGCCCCAGGGCGCGCTCACCGGGAAGACGGTCTTTATCAGTGCCGGCCACGGCTGGTACTGGGACGGCGCGACCTGGCGCACCCAGCGCGTCAACAACTGCAACCTGGTCGAAGACCTCTCCAACGCCGAGGCGGTGGACGATTTCCTGCTGCGCTATCTCTGGAACGCCGGCGCCGATGTCTGGACCGTGCGCGAGCGGGACCGCAACACCGCCGAGGTGATCGTGGACAACGACGGCGGCGCCCCAGGCTACCAGGAGAGCGGCACCTGGTACACGAGCGCGCTCACCGGTTACCTCGGGCTCACCTACCGCTATGCGTACGCTGCCGGCACCGAGACGGCCACCGCCTCCTGGACGCCGAACCTGCCCCAGGACGGCGATTACGCCGTCTACGTCTGGTACCGGAACGGGAGCAACCGGGTCACGGATGCCCTCTACCGCATCTACCACGCGGGCGGTGTCACCGAAGTGCGCCTGAACCAGGAGATCCACGGCCTGACCTGGCACTACCTGGGTACCTACCGCTTCCGAGCAGGCACGTCCGGACGCGTCGTCCTGAGCAACCTCTCCTCACAGCCCGGGCAGGTGGTGATCGCCGACGCGGTGCGCTTCGGCGGCGGCATGGGCAGCATCGACTACGGGGGTGGAACGAGCGGCCGCCCCCGTTACGAGGAAGCCTGCCTGACCTGGGCGCGCTTCCAGGGAGCGCCTCCGGACGTCTACCCGAACGATCCCACCTGCCGGCCCCGCTATGCAGAGTGGGAAAAAGAGCCCGGTGAGGATGCCATCTACATCTCCTGGCATTCGAACGGGCTGACCGGCGGCTGTAACCCCGAGTCGGGGAACGGCACCGAAAGCTACATCCACACCTCGCTCACCCCGCCGGGAAGCGTCGCGCTCCAGAACGCCGTGCACGACGAACTGATCCAGGACATCCGGACGCTCTGGGATCCGTCCTGGATCGACCGGGGGAAGAAGACCGCCGACTTTGCCGAGGTGCGGGAGCTGGAAACGATGCCCGGCGTCCTCCTGGAGATCGCCTTCCACGACGACCCCTACGACGCCGCTGCGCTCAAAGAACCGGACTTTCGGCTGATCGCTGCCCGGGCGGTCTACCAGGGGATCGTGAAGTACTTTGCCGCGCGCGACGGCATCCCGGTGCGCCTCCTGCCCGAACCGCCCTGTGGCGTCGTGGCGCGCAACAGCGGGCCCGGGCGGGTGACGCTCTCGTGGCAGGTACCCCCCTCCGGCGGGCCTTACGGCGACCCGGCGGAGCACTACAAGGTCTACGTCGGCACCTTCCCCCGCGCCTTCGACAACGGCCGCATCGTGGACACGACCCAGGCGACGATCGAAGGGCTTTCCCCGAACACGCTCTATTTCTTCCGCGTGACCGCCCTGAACGCGGGCGGGGAATCGTTCGCCTGCGGGACCGCCGCCGTGCGCACGACCGATGGCGGCGGGCGGCCGCCTCTGCTCCTCGTCGATGGCTTTGACCGGATCGATGCCTGGGCGCTGATCTACGAAGACCTGCCCGGGCTCGGATCCGTGGGGCGCGAGTACCTGGAACGGATGAACGCTTACGATTACGCGATCCAGCACGGTCAGGCACTTGCCGCCTGCGCTGTCCCCTTCGACTTTGCGAGCAACGAGGCCGTGATCGCCGGCGCGGTGAACCTCCGGGATTACGCAACCGTCGACTGGATCCTGGGCGAAGAGTCGACGGCAAACGAAACCTTCGACCACACGGAGCAGGCAATCATCACCGAGTTCCTGGCCGGCGGAGGGCGGCTCTTTGTGAGCGGGGCCGAGATCGGCTGGGACCTGGATTACTGTGGCGACGCGATCGACCGCACCTTCTACAACAACTGGCTGCGGGCCGACTACCAGAGCGACGACGCCGCGACCTACCAGGTGGCTCCGCTTACGGGAGGGATCTTCGCCGGGCTTTCGTCCTTTGCTTTCGACGACAGCACCCACGGCGCGTACGATGTCGACTACCCGGACGTCGTCCTCCCGCTCTACGGGGCGACTCCCAACCTCGCCTACCAGGGAGGGGCCGGCGGCTACGCCGGGATCCAGTACAGCGGACTCTACCGGCTGCTGTACCTGGCCTTCCCGTTCGAAACGATCTACCCCGAGACGGCGCGGCAGGCGGTGATGTGCCGGGCTGCGGCCTTTCTCGTGCCCACCGCCACCCCGACTCCGACGCCCGGCCCCACACCTACCCCGGTGCCGGTGACGCCCCAGATGTACCTGCCGGCCGTGCCGCACCACCGGAACGGCGTGACCCCTGTGCCGACGACTGCTCGTTGAGGAGAAGTTTCGCCATGGGGATGCTCCTCTTCGACGAACGGATCGCTCCTTTCTACGAGGCCTGGTTCGATACGCCCGAAGGAAAGCGCGCGGACTGCCTGGAGAAGCAGCTCCTGGCGGGGGTACTGGAGGAGCTCGAACCGCCGGGAAGTCTCCTCGAAGTCGGATGCGGGACGGGGCACTTTACCCGGTGGCTGGAGGAAAGGGGCTGGACCGCCGTCGGGTTGGACTGCTCGCCGGCGATGCTCGCCGAAGCGCGGGCGCGCGGCGGACAACGGCTCCTCCTGGGGGACGCGCTCCGGCTGCCGTTCCCCGACGGGGCCTTTGACGTGGTGGCCCTGATCACCGTGCTGGAGTTCCTCCCGGATGCGCGCGCAGGGCTGCGCGAGGCGTGGCGCGTCGCACGGCGCGGCCTGCTTCTGGGGGTGTTGAACCGGATGAGTCCGATCGCCTGGTGGCGGAGGATGGTGGGGCATTTCCGCCCGGATGTGTACCGCGCGGCACGCTTTTACGCCCCGGGGGAGCTCCAGCGCCTCGTGCGGGAGACCGCCGGGCGGCCCGTCTCCCTCCGCTGGGGGACGACCCTGTGGCCGCGCTGGCTCCCCCTGGAGGGCGGGCCGCTGCCAGGCGGGGCGTTCATCGCCCTGGCCGCGCGGGTAACGGCTGGATAAAAGGAGCCGCAAATGGTGGTAGGCGTGCAGGTGAGCCTCTATCCGCTGGGACAGGAGGACCTCCTCCCGGGGATCCAGGACGTCTGGGACGCCCTGGAAGAGGCCGGTTTGCAGCCGCAGCCCGGCCCGATGAGCACCCTGGTCTACGGGGAGGACCAGACGGTGCTCGAGGCGCTGCGCGAGGGGTTCCGCCGCGCTGCGGCACGGGGCCGTGCCGTCATGGTCATCACCCTGACGAACGCGTGCCCGATGCCGCGCAGGCAGTCGTAAGGTGTCGCTCTCCCTCTTTCCGGGGGCGGAAGCCGCCCCCCTGGCGCTCAAGGCTGTCCGGCAGGCCCTGGGGAGGCGCCTGTTCGGCCGGCAGATGCTCCACTTTGCGCGCGTCGGCTCGACGAACGAGGTCGCCCGCAGGCTGGCCGCGCAGGGGGTGCCGGAAGGGCTCCTCGTCTGGGCCGAGGAACAGACGGCCGGCCGGGGCCGTATGGGGCGACGTTGGGAGGCCCCTCGGGGTTCGAGCCTCCTTGTTTCGCTCCTGCTGCGCCCCTACCTTTCCCCGGAGCGCGCCTTCCTCCTTTCCGCGCTGGCTTCGCTTGCGGTTGCCGAGGCGGTCGAGGTGGAGACGGGCCTCCGGTGCGAGTTGAAGTGGCCGAACGACGTGCTGGTGAACGGACGCAAGTGCTGCGGCATCCTTGTGGAACTGGAGGGAAAGGGACACCGCATCGCATACGCCGTCATCGGTTGGGGGTTGAACGTGAACCTCCGCTTCGAGGGGCCCCTTGCGGAGCGCGCGACCAGCCTCGCCCAGGAGCTCGGTCGACCCCTCCCCCGCCTGCCGCTGCTCGTCGCCTGCCTGGAGCGGATGGAAAGCTGGTACTTCGCGCTCCGCGCCGGCAGGGATGAGGAGCTGTGGGCTGCATGGCGCGCGCGGCTGGGGATGCTCGGAAGGACGGTAGAAGTGTCCACGCCGGAAGGCCCGTTTGTGGGAGAAGCGGTGGACGTCGCACCCGACGGCTCCCTCCTCGTCCGCCGTGCGGACGGGACGCTGATCCCAGTCCGCGCTGGAGATGTATCCGTGCGCCCAATTGCGGCGAACCGGGGCCTTGTGGTAGAATAGATGCCGCGGCTTGGAACCAGGAGGTCCTCCGAATGCGCGGTGCGACGGGTCGACGTGCGCTCCCCCGGCCAGATGGCGCACACTACCGCCAGATTCTGGAGGCGATGAGCGACCTCCTGATCGTTGTGGATCCTGCCGGGATCGTACAGGAGGTCGTCCCCACCCGCCCGGTGCTGCGCGACCTGATCCCGCCGGACGCCGTTGGCCGCTCCGTGTACGAAATCTTGCCCCATCGCGAAGGGGCGATGGCCTTGCGGGAAGGGATCGCCCAGGTGCTCCGGACGGGCGCGGTACTGACGGTCGAACACGCCACAACTCTGGGGGGAAAGGAGATCTGGTTCGAAGCGCGCCTGTCGCGGCTTCTAGACAAGGCCGGCCGTCCCACGGGCGTGCTGCTGGCTGCCCGCGACATCACCGAAAGCCGGCGCGCTCTCCGGGCGCTCGAGGAGAGCGAGGCGCGCTACCGCTCGCTTGTGGAGCAGTCGAACGACGCCATCTACCTGCTGGTCGGGCGTCGGTTTCGTTTCGTCAACCGGCGGTTCCAGGAGCTGCTCGGGGTCACCGCAGAGGAGGCGACGGCGCCCGACTTTGACTTCATGGAGCTCGTGGCTCCCGAGAGCCGCCCGATCATCGAGGAGCGCGGGCGACGCATCCAGAGCGGGGAACCGGTACCACTGCGCTACGAGTTCACCGCCCGCCGGAGGGACGGACAGAAGATCGAGCTGGAGGCCTCGGTTTCCTACATCCCTTACGAGGGAGAGATCGCCACCCAGGGCATCCTCCGGGACATCACCGCGCGCAAGCGGGCGGAAGAAGGGCTCCGCCGGCGGGAACGGTACCTGACGTGCCTTTCCTCCGTCGCGGGGGCGTTGCTCCAGGCCGAAGACCCCAAGACCGTGCTGCCGGATGTGCTGGCCCGGCTGGGGGAGGCCGCGGAGGTCAGCCGGGTCTACCTGTTCGAGAACTATGTGGATGCCGATGGCTGCCTGCGCACGAGCCAGCGTTTCGAGTGGTGCGCGCCCGGAGTCGAGCCGCAGATCGAAAACCCAGCACTTCAGGGCTTTCCGCTCATCGAAGGGGGATTTCAGCGCTGGGTGGATGTCCTGAGCCGGGGGGAAGTGATCGTCGGGAACGTAGCGGACTTTCCGGAACCGGAGCGACCGATCCTGGAGGCCCAGGGGATCGTCTCCATCCTGGTGTTGCCGCTGCGCGTGCGGGGAAACCTGTACGGGTTCATCGGCTTCGACGTGTGCGGACACGCTCGCCAGTGGGAAGAGGCCGAGATCGCCCTGCTGGCCACTGCGGCGAACGACATCGCACAGGCCATCGAGCGGAGCCAGACGGTCGCCGCGCTCGCGGAATCGGAGGACCGCTACCGGAAGCTGATCGACCTGATGCCGGACGGGGTGGCTGTGCACCAGGACGGCCGCCTGCGGATGATCAACCAGGCCGGTGCGGCGTTGCTCGGCTACGAGGATCCGCGCGAACTCCTGGGCCGACCGGTGCTCGAGTTCGTCCACCCGGACGACCGGGAGAAGGCGCAGGAACGGATCCGGGCCATGCTCACGGAGGGGCGGAGAGCCCCGCCGCTGGAGGAACGCTTCCTGCGACGGGATGGCACGACGGTAGAGGTCGAGGTGGCTGCGGGGCCCTTCATCCTCGAGGGCCGGCCGGCAGTACTGGTCGTCGCGCGCGATCTGGGGGCGCGCAAACGGCTGGAAGAGCAACTGCGCCAATCCCAGAAGATGGAGGCGATCGGCCGGCTCGCCGGGGGTGTGGCACACGATTTTAACAACCTGCTCACAGCGATCAGCGGGTATGCGGAGTTTATCCTCAACGGTCTCCCGCCGGAGGACCCTCTGCGCTACGATGCGGAGGCCATCCTGAAGGCCAGCGAGCGTGCGCGGACCCTGACCCGGCAGCTTCTGGCCTTCAGCCGACGCCAGGTGATGGAGCTGAAGGTCGTCGACCTGAATCGTATCCTGCAGGACCTGGGAGGCATGCTGCGGCGGATCATCGGGGAAGATGTCGAGATGGCGATGGAGCTATCGCCACACCTGGGGCATGTGCGCGTGGACCCTTCCCAGATGGAACAGGTGGTGGTCAACCTGGCGGTGAACGCGCGCGACGCTATGCCGACCGGCGGCCGGCTGACGCTGGAGACGATGAACGTCTTCCTGGACGAAGCGTACGCCCAGGAGCACCCGTACGTCCGTCCGGGAGAATACGTCCTTCTGTCGGTGAGCGATACGGGCGTCGGGATGCCCCCCGAGGTGCGCGAGCACCTTTTCGAACCGTTCTTCACCACGAAGGGGCTCGGCGAGGGCACCGGCCTCGGGCTGGCGACGGTTTACGGCATCGTGAAGCAGTCCGGCGGGCATATCCAGGTCTATTCCGAGGTCGGGCACGGGACCACGTTCAAGATCTACCTCCCGCGGGTCTACGAGCCGGTGGAAACGCCGGAAGAACAGTCCCCCTCGGAACAGCTGCCCGAGGGCAGCGAAACGGTCCTCGTAGTGGAAGACAACGAGATGGTGCGGGCCCTGGCGTGCCGCGTGTTGCGCGAACAAGGGTATACGGTGCTGGAAGCGAAAGAGAGCGTACAGGCGCTGGAACTTGCCCGCGGATATGGAGGGTACATCCACCTGCTCCTTACGGACGTGGTTATGCCGCAGATGAGCGGCCGAAAGCTTTCGGAAACGTTGCAACAGATCTACCCCGGCATGCAGACGCTCTATATGTCCGGCTACACGGACAACGTGGTCGTGCAGCACGGCATTCTGGAGCCGGGGCTTGCGTTCATCCAGAAGCCGTTCACGCCGCGGGATCTGGCGCAGAAGGTGCGCGAGGTGCTCGACCAGGCCGGACGCCTTTCCTCGCAGCCCTGACGGAGGGAACAGCGTGTTCGTCATCGGTACGGCCGGCCATGTGGATCACGGCAAATCGACGCTCGTGGAAGCCCTGACCGGGATCAACCCCGACCGGCTGATCGAAGAGCAACTGCGGGAGATGACGATCGACCTGGGGTTCGCCTGGCTCACGCTTCCCAGCGGACGGGAGGTGAGCATCGTCGACGTCCCGGGGCACGAGCGCTTTATCAAGAATATGCTGGCCGGCGTCGGGGGGATCGATGCGGCGCTGCTCGTCGTCGCCGCCGACGAGGGGATCATGCCCCAGACGCGTGAGCACCTGGACATCCTGGAACTCCTGGAGATCCCCCGGGGCGTGGTGGCGATCACCAAGGTGGACCTGGTCAACGACCCCGAATGGCTCGAACTCGTGATGGACGAGGTCCGAGAGCGGCTGAAGGGCACCTCCCTGGAAGGGGCGCCGGTCGTTCCAGTCTCGGCCCGCACCCGGCAGGGGCTGGAAGCCCTGGTGGAGGCGCTGGACCGGGTGCTGGATGAGGCGCGCCCGCGGCCAGACCACGGCCGGCCGCGCCTTCCGATCGACCGGGCCTTTACCATCGCCGGCTTCGGTACCGTGGTCACAGGCACGCTGCAGGACGGTTCTCTCGAAGTGGGTCAGGAAGTGGAGATCCTCCCGCGCGGGCTCCACGGGCGCATCCGCGGGCTGCAGACGCACAAGAAGAAGGTGGATGTGGCGGCGCCTGGGTGGCGCACAGCGGTGAACCTGGCGGGGATCGCGGTCGACGACCTCCAGCGCGGGGATGTCCTGACCACCCCCGGATGGCTCGAGCCGACAACGCGGCTCGCGGTGCGCCTGCGCCTCCTTCCCGGGGCGCCCTTCCCCGTGCGGCAGGACGGCACGCTCGACCTCTTTCTCGGCTCGGCGGAACGCCGGGTGCGGGTGACGGTGCTCGAAAAAGAAGCGCTGGAGCCGGGCGAGGTCGGTTGGGCCCTCCTGCGGCTGGAAGAGCCGGTTGCTGCGGTGCGGGGAGACCGGTTCATCGTGCGCTGGCCCTCGCCCGGGATGACGGTAGGCGGCGGGGTGGTGGTGGAGACGCATCCCGGTCGGTTGCGCCGCTTCCACCCCGCGACGATCGCCGCCCTGGAAGCGCTCGCGCGCGGCCGGCCGGAGGACCTCCTCTACCAGGCCTGCCAGGGCGCAGCACGGCCCGTCTCCGCGGTCGTCGAGGCGGCCGGCCTGCCCCAGGCAGAGGCGCTGGCTACGCTGCAGGAACTGCGCCGGGCGGGCCGCATCGTGGCGCTCGTGCCGCCCACGGAGGAGCTGACACCGGCAACCCTTCTCCTCACCCAGGAGGAGGCCGAGCGGCTCCACCGCCGGATCCTTGCCCTGCTGGATGACTACCACCGGCGCTATCCGCTGCGGGGCGGGATGCCCAAGGAGGAGATCAAGAGCCAGTTGCGGCTGGAGGCGCGCGCGATGAACGATTTCCTCGCCTGGGCCGAGGCCCAGGGAACGCTCGTCGTGGACGGAGCCGTCGTGCGCCGCGCTGGCTTCCGACGTACCTTTACGCCGGAGCAGCAGGCCCAGATCGACCGGCTGGAACGGATGCTGCGCCGTAACCCCTATGCTCCGCCTCCGCGGCCGGAATGGGGGATCGACCCCGCAGTGCTCGACGCCCTGGTGGAGGAGGGAAGGATCGTACGTCTGACCCCGGAGGTGATCTTTCTTTCCGAAACGTATGCGGAAATGGTGCGCCGGGTCCTGGAGGAAATCGACCGCTCCGGCCCGGTCACCGTCGCGCAGGTGCGGGACCTCTTCCAGACGAGCCGCAAGTTCGCGCTGGCGCTCCTCGAGGATATGGATCGGCGCAAGCTGACGCGGCGGGTCGGGGATGAGCGTGTACGTTACCAAGGGGACCGGATGCCTGGGGAACCGCCGCAGGAAGCCGGGGTATCTCAGGGGAGGTGACCGATGGAGAACACGCAGCTGCTGAAGCATCGGGTTGGCTACGAGAACCTGCTACGCGCGATCGGCCGGTTCTGCGACGAGGAACATATGGACGAGATCGCGGTGATCGAGTTCGATCGAGGGCTGGTGCTGCAGGGACTGGAGGCCGAAGAGACCGCCGAGGGCTATTACCGGCGACACGTGACCTATTCGTGGAGCTTCGCCGAACTGGCGGAGGCGATCCAGAAACGAAAGCGGCTGCGGGGGATACCGCTGGCCCAGAAGGCCGAGGAGGGGGCAAGATGAAGCTCTTCGAAGGGTTGTCCGCCACCGACTACCAGGACGTGCTGCGAGCGCTGGGGCGCTTTATCGACGAACACAAGTATCAGGACATCCGCATCCTGGAGACGGAGGAAGGGCTAATCTTCCAGGGCCGCGCTTCTCCCCGTACCGGCCGTCCACGGCCTGTGCCGCAGTTCGACACCTTCCTGATCACCGACGAGGACCTGCGGGAGATGCTGCGCGGGGCGTACGAACTGCGCGGCCGGGGCGAAATG
The DNA here is from genome assembly GCA_041082245.1 of Chloroflexia bacterium. GTDB lineage: Bacteria > Chloroflexota > Chloroflexia > DTKN01 > DTKN01 > DAOTVY01. The sequence continues at coordinate 20,035 of JBDOIE010000010.1, read as the reverse complement.
CTCCCGCGGCCTTAGGTTACCCTTTTCGGGCCAGGAACAGCGCTTCCAGGAGCACCAGGAGGAGCAGGCTCAGGAGGGCGATGGGCCAGGTGAGCAACCCCAGGCTCCGGCCCAGAGCCAGGCCCGCCAGGTAAAGGGAAAGGAGCAGCGCTTCTCGCCAGGCCCGCACCCAGTCGTGGCGGTGGGCGCGGGATACGAGGAAGCGGAGCCCGATCCAGTGGGCGAGGGGCGCCAGCACGCTTGCACACACCGCGAACAGCGCCAGGAAAAAGTACCAGACAGAAAGCGGCGAGCGTTCGCCCATCAGGATCTCCGGCGCCGGGCGCACGAAGGCCAGCAAGTACCCCCAGGCGGCCCAGGCGACGATGGCATAAGGGACAAACCACGGCCACCGGAAACGAAGGGCAATAGGGGTAAAGGTAATCGCCGGCGCGAGGAGGATCAGGGCATAGTAGGCGATCCGCCAGGGGTCGTTTGCCGCGCTCGAGCCGATATCGAAGACGAAGAGGAAATAGCCCCAGGCGGCCCAGGCGATGGCCGCGATCAGGCCCAGCAGGTAGAGCACGGCGATCCCGGCCGGCCGTTCCGTGGCCGGCGATGCGTTTTGCCCGGTGGTTACCGCCCCTCCGAGCCGGTTTTCATCCGTGGCCGGGGCGCCTGCTTTCCGCGCGCGCTCGCTGGAGTGCAAACCGTCCTCCTTGACAGGAAAAGCGCCGAACGGCTATAATGCCCCCGGTAGCATCTACGGCACATCTGGGGCACGACGGGCTCGTCGACCGGACCATCGCTATGGCGCGGCCAGGATCGGCTCCACGCGGGGAATAGCGCCCCAGTAGCGCGACGGCCAGTAGGTGAACCAGGCCTGGCCGACGATACGGTTCAGCGGCAACGGGCCCCAGCTGCGAGAGTCGCTGCTGTTGCCCCGGTTGTCTCCCATGACAAAAACGGCGTTCGGGGGGACAACGGTGGGCGGCATATCGGCCATGTGGGCACGGACCGTATCGGGCAGATACGGCTCCTGAAGGGGAATCCCGTTGATGTAGACCTGGCCGTTGCGGATCTCTACGACTTCTCCGGGGAGGCCGATCACGCGCTTGATGAAATCGCGGCTGGTATCGCGGGGGTACTCGAACACCACGATATCGCCGCGCCGCGGCATCCGGAACAGGTAGGCCAGCCGGGGCTCCAGGTCCTGGCCCCCGGGAAGCAGGCGCCGAAAAGCGTTCAGGTCGACGTGGAAGTAGACGATACGGTTCACGATGATGTACTGCCCGGTGTGAAGGTTGGGCTCCATGCTGCTCCCTTCCACCTTGAAGTTCTGCACCAGGCTGCGCACCAGGAAGAAGATGAGCAACGCAAAAAGGAGCGTCTCCAGCATCTCGCGCAGCAGGGCGCCCGGAGCCTGCCCATGGGACGAAGGCGTCTCCGGACCGGGCTGAAACTGGATGGAATCGCGGTCTTCGGTCATTGTCCCTCGCATACCGGCCGTTTGTAAGGCCATTATAATACAATCCGCAGGGGTTGCCAAACGGACGTGGTGAGGAACACGCTACTTCGCGGGACGGATCGACGGAGGCAGAGATGCAGGAAGCGCTGCTCTACGAGCGGGAAGAGGGGGGAAACGTCCTGTGCCGCCTTTGCCCGTGGTTCTGCCGTCTGGCTCCTGGGGAAACCGGACGCTGCGGGGTACGTGAAAACCAGGGCGGGGTGCTCTACAGCCGGAACTACGGCCGGGTGGCGGCTGCGGCAGTGGAGCCGATCGAGCGCCGGGGACTGTACCACCTTTTCCCGGGGAGCATCATCCTGACCCTGGGGAGCTGGGGAGACAACCTGCCCTGCGGGACGCGCCCTCTCACGGCCGAGATGCCCCCCGAGGCTGAGGCCAAGCGGTTGCTCGACCCGGAGCGTGCGGCCTCGTTCGCGGTAGAACACCGCTGCCGTGGCATGGCCTGGGGGTACCGCGAGCCGGCCGTCTGGATGGAGTACGTGCTGGACTGCGCCAAGATGGCGCGGGCCAACGGGCTCTTCACGCTCTGGATCACGAAAGGATTCATCGCCCAGGAGGCGGTGGACCTTCTGGGCCCCTACCTGGATGCCTGCGCTTTGGAATTGCTCGCTGCATCCGGCAGCGTCTACGAACGTTCCTGCGGCCGGGACGCGTGGACAACGGTTTCGGCGATCCCCCGCTACCTCCGCGAGCGATGGCGGGTCCACCTCGAGATCCATACGCCCCTCCTGCCCGGCACGAACGACGACGAGGGGACGCTGCGCGGTCTGGCGGACTGGATCCTGGAAGAGCTGGGACCGGAGACCCCCTGGCATATCTGGCGAAAGGAGGGACTGGGGCTTCCCCCGGCATCTGCGGAGGCGCTGGAGCACGCACGCACGCTGGGCCGGGACGCCGGACTCGCTTACGTCTACGTACAGACCGGGACGGAAGAGAGCCTGAGCCACACCCGTTGTCCTTCCTGCGGGCAGACGCTGATCCGGCGCGAGGGAAAGTACTACGTCAAAATCGCCGGGATCGAGGAGGGAAAGTGCATCCAGTGCGGCCACGAGATCTACCTGCGTCGGTCGATCTTCAAGTGAGCGGGCCGCGGGTCCCGGAATCCCCGGGAGATGGAGGGTTCAGATGAAGGAAGCCAATGTTCGCCCTTCGGCCATCGCCGGCACCTGGTACCCGGGGACGGCTGCCTCCCTTGCGGCGATGGTGGACGATTTCCTCGCCCGCGTGCCCTCGCGCGAGCTCCCGGGCCGCCTCGTCGGGCTCGTGGCGCCGCACGCCGGGTACGTCTACTCGGGCCAGGTCGCGGCCTACGCCTACCGCCTGCTCCAGGGAAAGCGGTATCCCCGGGTGGTGGTCCTCAGCCCGTGCCACGACTACTACCCGGGACGCTTCGTGGTCACCGCCAAGCGCTACTACGGAACCCCGCTTGGGCTGGTCGAGGTGGACGAGGCGACGGTGGCGCGCCTTGCAGAGCACCTGCCTCTCGTGCGCCTTCGCGAGGACCACGAGCATTCGCTCGAGATCCAGCTCCCCTTCCTGCAGCGGGTGCTGGGCGAATTCCTGCTCGTGCCGGTGATGCTGCGCGATCAAACGTGGGAAGATTGCCAGCTGCTTGCGTCCGCGCTGGACGAGGTACTCGGGGCTGAACGGCCGCTGCTCGTAGCCAGTTCCGACCTGTGCCACGAGTACAGCTACGAACGGGTCAGGGCGACCGACGCCCAGACCCTGGCTGCCCTGGAGAGCGGGGATGCCCGACGGTTCTGGGAGATGGCCGCGCGCAGCCACGGAGCATGCGGATACGGGGCGATCACCACCGTGCTCCTCCTGGGCCGACGATGGGGGGCGGAGCGAGTGCTGGTGCTGCACGCGACGAACTCCGGAGATGTCACTGGACAACGGCATGGCTATGTGGTCGGATACGCCGCCGCGGCACTCGTGGCGCCGTCGGAACGACCTCAGGGGTGACGCGATGGGGTTGATCAAGAAGATCGGGGTGGGACAAGCTCCCCGTCCGGAAGAAGAGCCTCAGCCGCCCACGCCGCGCGAAGAGGGTGCGGCCACGCGCCTGGTCGGAGAACAAGCGCAGGAGACCGCGCAACCTGCGACGGCGGCAGCAGGGCCGGCTGCGCCCCCCGCTGCAGCCGAGGAGGTGCGCCTTCCCAGCCTTCCGATCGGGAGCGTCCTTCAGGAGCGCTACGAGATCGAGACGATCCTGGGAATCGGCGGAATGAGCGTCGTCTACAAGGGCCGCGACCTGCGTTTCCGCAACGTCTACCGCCCCTGCGCGATCAAGGAGATGATCGACCGTTCCCCCGATACCCAGACACGCTCGATCACCTGGAAGAACTTCGAACGCGAGGCCAGCCTGCTGGCTACCCTGAACCACCCGGCCATCCCGAAGATCTACGACTACTTCGTCGAGGGCGGCCGCATCTACCTCGTGCTGGAATTCATCGAGGGGAAGAACCTAGAGGATATCCTCGAGGCCTCGCCCGGGCCGCTCGAAGAGGAGCAGGTCGTACGCTGGGCGATCCAGATCTGCGATGTCCTTTCCTACCTGCACAACCACCGCCCGGAGCCGATCATCTTCCGCGATATGAAGCCCTCGAACGTGATGGTTACCCCCGACGATCGTGTGGTACTCATCGACTTTGGGATCGCCCGGATCTTCGAAGCGGACCGCAAAGGCACGATGATCGGCACGGAAGGCTACTCGCCGCCGGAGCAATACCGCGGGATCGCCGAGCCGCGCGGCGATATCTACGCGCTGGGGGCGACCATGCACCACCTCCTGACCAAGTGCGACCCCCGCCTGGAGACCCCTTTTACCTTCCACGAACGCCCGGTAAGGGCGCTGAACCCGAAGGTATCCGCGGCGCTGGAAGCGGTCATCATGAAAGCGCTCGAGTACGACGTACGACAGCGCTGGTCTTCGGCAGCCGAGATGCGCGCCGCGCTGCTGGACCTCGCGCATCTGGACCTGCAAGGGCTGCGCGGCGAGCGCCGACAGGCACCGGGGGCCGACGCCGGGGAACGGGTCCTGTGGGCTTTTGTGTGCGAGGAAGAAGTCCGTGCCTCCCCGCTGGTGTATAACGGGGTCGTGTACATCGGCGCCTATGATCATAACTTGTACGCACTGGATGCAAATAGTGGCAAATTTCTCTGGAAATTCCCGACACAGAAGGGGATCTGTTCGAGCGCCTGCGCTTGGGAGCGCCTGATCGTATTCGGCTCGGAGGACGGCACGCTCTATGCGCTCAACGCCCAGTCGGGGGCGGTGCAGTGGACAGTGCGCACGGCAGGGCCGATCCGCTCCTCGCCCCGGGTGCTTCGGGACACCGTCTATGTGGGGTCGGACGACCAGAACGTGTATGCCGTGGACCTGCGGCGGGGCGAGGTGCTCTGGGCGTACCGCACGTGGGGGCAGGTGCGCTCCTCGGCGGCTCTGAGCGGCGGAAGCGTGTACATCGGCTCCAGCGATGGGCATGTCTACGGGATCGACGCGCTGCGCGGAGAGCAGCTCTGGAAATGCCGCACCGGCCAGGCGGTAGTCTCCTCGCCGGCCGTCTTCGAGGGGCTGGTTTACGTGGGCTCCTGGGACGGCCACGTCTATGCGCTCGATGAGCGCAGCGGCTGGATAACCTGGAAGTACCGCACGGGCAACCGGGTGACCTCTTCTCCCTGCATCTACGGTGGTCGCGTATACATCGGCTCTGCCGACGGGAACCTCTACTGCCTGGACGCGCGCAACGGTCGCTTGCTCTGGAAGTTCGACGCCGGGAGTTTCGTGACTTCCTCCCCTCAGGTGAGCGGCGGAAGGGTGTACTTCGGGGCCGGCAACGGGCGCGTCTACTGCCTGGACGCCGACACGGGTCGGGAAAGCTGGTCGTTTGCGACCGGTGCCGCCGTCCCTGGCTCGCCTGCCGTGGTCGAAAACGTCGTCTACATCGGCTCGCTCGACCACAAGGTTTACGCCCTGCGGGCCTGAAGCCGGGCAAAGGATGGCTGGAGATGCCCTTCGGAAAGCGACGCCGCAAACCGGAAATAGGAGCCGGTCGCACGCTTGCCTTCGGCCTGCGCCGCGACATCGGCCGGGTGCGCGAGAACAACGAGGACCAGCTGCTCGGCTTGCTCGCGGTACTGCCGGGAGCGACGGAGGCCCACCCCGTGGGGCTCTTTCTGGTCGCCGATGGTATGGGCGGCCATGCCGGAGGGGAGGTGGCCAGCCGTCGCGCGGTCGAGCTTGTGGCGGCCCAGGTGCTCCGGAGGCTTGTGCTTCCGGTACTCGAGGGGGAGCCTCCGGAGGCGGTGCAGGATGTGCTCCGCGAGGCGGTAGAGGAAGCCAACCGACGCGTCTGGGAGGAAGCACGGGAACAGCAGAGCGATATGGGCACGACGCTCACGGCGGCGCTCGTCGTGGGCGGCCATCTCCACGTCGCCCACGTGGGCGATTCGCGCCTCTACACGTACGATGCGGAGGGGCTGCGCTGCCGCACCCGTGACCACTCGCTCGTGGGAAGGTTGCTGGAACTGGGGCAGCTCCGCCCGGAGGAAGCGCGCCACCATCCCCAGCGCAACTATCTCTACCAGTCCGTGGGGCAAGGGAGAGATCTCGCGATCGATGTCGCGTCCTACCCGCTTCAGGGATGCCGCTACCTGCTCCTGTGCACGGACGGCCTGTGGGGATGCGTCGAAGACGACGAGATCGCCCAGATCCTCGCCGAAGGCGGCGAACCGCAACTCCTGTGCGATCGTCTCGTGGAGCGGGCCAACGCCGCTGGAGGAGAGGACAACATCTCGGTCATTGTGGTAGCTTTTCCACCTTCCCTCCGATAAGGCGACGGAGGTCGCCGCGGTATTCCCTGAGCAGGAGGTGCATATCCAGCACCTCGTCGACGCTGATCGGGGGCGCTTCGCGGAAGCGCACGATCTCGTGGGGCTCGAGGTCAGCGGCAACCCCGATGCCGACCAGGGCAAGCACGTGGCAACCCGGGCAATGCAAGGAGAGCATCCAGGTCTGCTCCTGCCGGCCCAGGAAGCGGACATCCTTCTCGTCGAACGGCCTCTGGCAGTGCGGACAAGCCGGGATCACCTGTAGCAGGATCTGACGCAGCCATTTCTCGGGCTCGCTCATAGCGTTTCCTCGGGAGGAATACCTGCATCCTCCTCCGGGCCTTCTTCCTCGGGGGGTTCCTCGATCTCCAGCTGGCTGAGGAACTCCCGGAAGACGTCGAGGTCCTGCTGCTCGGCTGGCGCAGGGGCGCCCTCTTCTTCTTCCTCCAGCGTCAGGCCGGCCTGTTCCAGCACCGATTCCTCGATGTAGATCGGGCACTTGACCCGCACGGCCAGCGCGATGGCATCGCTCGGGCGCGAGTCCACTTCGAGGTAACGGCCGGCCATGTCGAAGATGATACGGGCATAGAACGTGTTGTCGCGGATGTCGTTGACAAGGATGCGGCTCACCTTCGCCCCCAGCGTCTCGATGACCGAGCGCAAGAGGTCGTGGGTGAAAGGACGCGCCATCTGCACGCCCTGCATCTCGAGAGCGATGGCATCGGCAACATCGGGGCTGATCCAGATCGGAAGGTAGCGCTTGCCCCGTCGCTCCTTCAGCACCACCAGGCGGTGCTGGGTGATCAGGCTGACATGAACGCTGCGTACCACGGCTTCGACCATCTTCGCCTCTCCAGGGACATCGCGCCCGTTTCACGTGAAACCTGGTTTCACGTGGAACGAGGGGCATCCGTGTCCCCCGCCCGTTCGGTCCGCTGCAGCTGCACCTGGGCGCCTTGCTCGATCTGTTCCTGAAAGACGCCCAACAGGGCCCGGATCAACCCCTCTCCCCACCCTTCGAGCGCATCCACCCGCTCTTCGAGCCGCACCAGCAAGCGGTGCATTTCCTCGTCCCGCCGCTTGAACCGCGCATCGAGACTGTGGTAAAGCTCCTCGATGCGCGCCAACCACGCCCGCTCGCTCTCTTCGCGCCGTTCTGCCGCCTGACGCAGCTCCGCCCAGTCCCGCTGTACCGCCAGACGCAAATCTTCCAGCCGCTCCTGCTCCTGAAGCGAACGCTCGATCGCCTCTCGTTCGATGCGCTGCATGTCCGCAGCCATCGGCTCCAGCCGCTCCAGCTGCGCCTTGATCTCCTCCCTTAACCCCTCCAGCGCAGCGCTGCCCTGGCGCTGCAGTTCGGCCAGCCGGTTCAGCCGCGATACGAATTCCTGTGTCTCGGCCCGCAGGTCCACGCCCAGCCGTTCCAGTTCCCCCATCTGCCGGCGAAGGTTCTGCCGCTCCGCTTCGACTTCCTCGCGGAGCCGCACTACCGCAAGGTTCCGTTCCTCCTCGCCCGCCAGCAGCCGAGCGATCTGGCTGTCCAGCCGCGCCAGCCGCTCCTCGCGCAGTACGCCCTTCGCCCGTTCTTCCTCCAGCTGCCGTGCGAGCTGCTGGTCCCCCTCCTTTGCCGCCCCCAGCTCTTCCCGCAGCTGGCGAAGCGCATCCTGGACGTCCTGCACCTGCGCCATCAGGGAAAGGACCTGGCGGGCCGGCTCCTCGACCCGAAGCCGCAGTTCCGCGATCTCCTTCTGCACGCCCTGAAAGGCGCGGAGCTGCACCTGCGCCTGCTGGCGGAACTCTTCTACCTGCGCAAGCAATCTGGCTTCCAGTTGCCCGATCATATCCTGTGCCTGGCGGGCCTGCTCCGTGGCCAGTTGAGCCCGCGCGGCCTGTTGCTCCAGCCGGTGCCGCAAGTCGTCCACCTGGCCCTGCAGATGGGCGATCTGCGATCGTTCCTGCAGGCGTCGCTGCTCGGATTCGATCTGATGGCTCAGGTCCAACGGTTTTTCCTCCGCGGGTTTAGCGCCGCAGCTGGCTCGGCAGGAAGGGCCACCATTCCTCGGGAGACGATTGGACGCGCCCCTCCAGGAAGTAGTACGGCGAGGCACGAGGACGGGTCGGCTGCCGCAGAAGGTGCATCCCTGCCTCTTCCAGCGTGCGCCCTCCCTTGCGATGGTTGCAGCGGGTACACGCCGTCACCAGGTTCTCCCAGCAGTGCTTCCCGCCCCGGTGACGGGGGATCACATGGTCCAGCGTGAGATGGGTCGCCTGTTGCCCGCAGTACTGGCAGGTATAAGCGTCCCGGCGAAAAACCTCCCGCCGGGTCAGGCGAACCTGTGGCAACGGCCGATGCACCGTGTACCGCAGGCGGATGACCGAAGGACACTCGATCTCCTGGGAAGGTGTGCGAATCAGGCGATGGTTTGGGACAAGGATTTCTGCTTTGCCCAGAAAGACCAGGCAGAGAGCTCTCCTGAGGTCGCAGATGTTCAACGGTTCGAAATTCTGATTCAGCACCAGGACCGACGTGTCCATGCCGCCTGCCTCCGGCCGGCATTCCATTCCAGAAGGGCTGCCTCCCGCAGATCCCTCGCTGCTATTGTACACCACTATCCCCGGCCACGCAAATGCGCGTTGCACGCCGCTCCCCTCTGTGTTATCATATCTGCCGGGCGAGTGGTGGAACGGCAGACACACATGCCTTAGGAGCATGGGCCCCCAAGGCGTGAGGGTTCGAATCCCTCCTCGCCCATCAAAAAGGGCCACCGCCCGATGCCGGGCGATGGCCCTTTGCTGGTGCACCATCTACTCTTACCGCATCCCCTCGATCGCCGCGATCAGCGCCTCAACCGCCGCCCGCAATTGCCGCCGCTCCTGCGGCGATAGCCGGAGGAAAACGGCCCGCATCCGCTCCTGCTGTTCCTCCCGGATGCGCCGCAGCAGCTCCTTTCCTGCATCCGTCAGCCGCACCACCACCGAACGACGGTCCTTGGGGTCCCGCTGCCGCTCCACCAGCCCCCGCTCGCACAGCCGATCCACAATCCCGGTCATGGCGGCCGAACTCTGGCGCGCACCCTCGGCCAGCATTCCCATCCGCGCGCATCCCTCCGCACTGTCCAGCACCATGAGCGCCATGCATTGCGGCGCCGTCAGCCCGTAACCGGCCAGGTCCCGGGCCATGAAGCGACGGATCGCCCCTGCCAGGCGCGGGATCAGCGCGCTCAACGCCTCCAGTTCCTCTTCCTTGGGCTCCATAGACCCCTCCTGGCCGTCGCGGGATATTTCATCGCGTAAGTATTTCAGTATTCAAAGTATACGATGCGCGTACCATTTTGTCAAGCAGGGCTTGCCAGCCATTGCCGGGCAGGGGTATAATAACCTTACCGGAGGTGGTCCATGCTCGTGCGGAAACGGCTCGATCCGTCCATCTTTAACCTGCCGGTGGAAAAGATGCGCACCGGCTACTACGCCGATCAGGACCTGCCGCGGGCCCAACAGGTGCTCCTGCGCGACGGCCACCACCCCATCGTCCGCCTCGTGGTCTACCAGCGCCAGGAGGTGATCGTCTGCGGAACGGACGAAGCCATCGCCATCTTGAAGCTGTGCAGCGGCTACCTCGACACCCAGGGAAACTGGGTCCCGGGCTGGGAACGGTTGCGCGTGCACAGCCTGTACGACGGCGAACGCGCTTCCCCCTTCGAGCCGGTGATGACCATCGAGGGAGATTATGCGCTCTTTGCCCAGCTCGAGACCGATTTCCTCGGTGTGCTCGCCCGCCGCACGCGCGTCGCCACCAACACCGCTGCCGTGGTCGAAGCTGCCGGGGGCAAGCCCGTCCTTTTCTTCCCCGCCCGTTTTGACCACCACCTGGTACAGACCGGCGACGGCTACGCGGCCTACATCAGCGGGGCCCTCGGGGTAGGGACCGACGCTCAGGGCGCCTGGTGGGGCCGGCCGGGCGTCGCTACCGTGCCCCTCTCCCTCATCGCCTGCTACGGGGGCGATACCGCGCGCGCGGCAGAAAAGTTCGCCCAGCACCTCGAACCCACCCTGGCATTGATCGTCTCCGTCGACTTTGAGAACGATTGCGTGGGCACCGCGCTGCGCGTCGCACAACGCCTCGGCCGGCGCCTCTGGGGCGTCCGCCTGGGGACCGACGAACTGCTTGTCGACCGCACCCTGCAGGAACGCGGGCTCTTTCTCCACGGGGTCAATCCCGAACTCGTCCACGCGGTGCGCCACGCCCTCGATGCGGCCGGCTTCGAGTTCGTCAAGATCGTCGTCGCGGACGATCTCACCCCCGACAAGATCCGTGCCTTCGAAGCTGCCCACGTCCCCGTCGACGCCTATGCCGTGGGCCAATACCTGCTCCGCGGCGACCTCGCGTATTACGCCGACGTCGTAGAGGTGGACGGGCGGCCCTGCGCCAGAGCTGGCCTCCCCATCCGCCCGAACCCTCGCCTGACCCTCGTCACCTGAGAGGAGGAAGGCTATGGAGGTCTCCGACAGGCTCGAACAAACCTTCTTGCGCCCCGATAGCATGGAAGAAGAGGTGCGCCTGGCCTGTATCGGCGCAAAAACCCGCCGCCTGGCCGCCCTTGGGCTCCCCCCCGTCTGGGCCCGCTTCGCCGCCGTTGCTCTGGCCGGTTCCTCCGTGCGCCTCGACATCTTCGTGGGCTACCCGCTCGGCACCCATACGCCGTCGGTCAAAGGCCTCGAAGCACGCCTCGCGCTGGAAGAAGGGGCCGCCGAGATCACCTTCGTCCCCAACTTCGCCGCCTACAAGACCGGTTACCGCGAAACGTTCTCCCAGGATGTGGCCTATACGCTCAAACAGTGCCGCCTCGTCAACCCGGACGCCATCGTCAAGGTGCTCCTCTACCTGGACCTCCTGAGCCAGGCGGAACAGCGCGAAGTCGTCCGCCTGGTGCAGGAGAACGGGGGCCACTTCCTGATGCTCGCCTCCTTCGGCAACGGGCCCGTGGCGCCCGGAACGGTGCGCCGCATCCAGGCACTGCTCTCCGAGCGCACCAAATTGGGGGTCCTGTCTCCCATCCGCTCCTGGGAAGAGGCTTCACCGCTGCTCGAGCTCGGCATCGAGCGCCTGGCCACTCCCTACGCCCAGGAAATCGCTCGAGAAGCGACCTCATAGCGCGCTGCGCTCAGCGCAGGAGCGCACCCGCCGCCAGCACCGCCAGGTCCTGCACCGGGACGCGCTCCGTGACATCGGGGTCGTCTGCCGCACAGCGCAGATGGATCTGACACTTCGGGCAGGCCGTCACCAGAAGATCCGCCCCGACCGCCCGAGCCTCCCGCAGCCGTGCCCGCTGTAGCCGCTTCTGCACCGCTCCGCAAACGGTCCATCCGCCCGTGCCGCAACAATGCGCCAGCCGGCCGCTGTGGGGCATCTCCACCGGCTCGCCCAGCGCCGCCAGCACCGTGCGCGGCGCGGCGTATTCCTCCAGATGCCGGCCCAGCCGGCACGGATCCTGGAACGCAAGCCGTGCCCCGGAACGGGCAAACCGAAGATCCTGTTCCGCAAGCCATCGGGAAAGGTGCACCACTTCGGCGCCCAGTTCGTAGCCGAAGGCCGGGTAGTCTACCGCAAGCGTCCGCGCGCACTCGGCACAGGCGGTGACGATCCTCCGCACGCCCACACGCCGGATCGCCGCCTGGTTCGCCTGAGCCAGCTTCCGGAACCCCTCCACATCTCCCTGCCACAGCAGATCGTGGCCGCAGCACCGCTCCTCAGGCAGGATCACCGGCCGGACACCGGCCGCATTCAACAACCGTACCGTACTCCGGGCGATCTCCAGCGCCGGAAACCCGAGATCCGAAAACACCACCTCGAAGAACGGCAAACACCCCACAAAATAGAGCGTTTCGCCCTCCGACGAAACCCCCAGTTCTCCGTCCAGCCAGCCCAAACGCTCCGGAACGGCATCCACCCGGGCCATCAGCCGCATCAGCGTCTCGAGCAACCCGCTGTGCGAACAGGGGACTTCTACCCCACGCCCCCGCGCCAGCGCCCTCAACCCCCGCACAAACCCGATATAGTCCACGCCCATCGGGCAGCGCTCGTGGCAGGCCCGACAGGTGAGACAGGACCACAGGGCACCGCCGACCAGTACCGCTTCCCACCGACCCTGTACGACTTCCTCGACCAACCGGCGCGGCGAAAACCCCGCATCCTCGCGCGCCACCGGACAGACCGCGGTGCACTTGCCGCACTCCAGACACGCCACGGCACCGGTACGAGCGATCAGGGACACCAGCGCTTCCATCGGCTACCTTTCGCAAAAGCGCGCTGCAGCCCGCACAACGGCTTCGTGGAACTTCACACCGTCCCCGGGATGCACTCCGGCAACCGCGAGCCGCTCGCCGAGCCCCAGCAGACGCACGAGCGCCTGCGCCCGGGAAACCACCTCCATGGCCCGCTCCCGCCCGAATTCGTAGCGGCACCCTCCCTCGACGCACCCGGCGAGGAGGATGCCCGCCGCACCCCGTTCCAGCGCGCGCAGTAACAGGCCCGGCGATAGCCGCCCGAGACACGGTACCCGCACCAACCGCACCCCGGAGGGCAGCTCCTGCCGCGCGAGCCCGGTCGCTTCGAGCCCGCTCTGGGCACCCCAGTTGCAGAGGAACACAAGCAGGCGCTTTCCTCCGCCCCCCGAAAGGAACGCCTCGATGGTCGCTTCGAGCTGCCGATCCCCCACGCGCCCTGCCTCCAGCGCGCCCGTCGGACAATGCGCCGCACAGGTGCCGCAGGCCAGGCAGCGCTCTCCCTCGACCACGAGCCGAAGCCCGCCTTCTCCCTCGCCCTCGAGCCGCAGTGCTCCCGCCCGACAGACCTCCACACAGGTGTCGCAGGTACGACACCGCCCCCGGTCCACCGTCGCCACCACAGGCACCACAGGCCCGCTCCTCAGGCGCGCCACCGCAGCCTCCAGCAGCTCGCAGGCGACGGAGAACGCCTCTTCAGGCCCGTACACCCGGACACACTGCTCCCGCAGGTTCACATATTCCCACGCCCAGGGGGGAGGCACTCCATCCACGGACTCCCAGACGCCCAACCCCTCGCGGCACCGCAGGCGCTGCGTCGTACAGGCAAAGCAGACCTGCGCCAGGTTGCAGCAGGAGCAGCCACCGAGCACTGCCGCGTCCAGCCCGGCCGCCGCCCTGCGCAGCTGCGCCAGCCCTTCCGGAATGCACGCCTGATCCACGATCTCCACGTGCGAAATCCCCGGCTCGGCGCGAAACCGCACCGCAAGCGCTTCCAGCCCCAGCGCTTCCGCTATCTGCCCGCCGCACCGGCAGAGGAAGAGACCGATCTTTCCCGGCCTTTGCGCCACAAGGGAAACTGCTTCGCCGGCCTCGACCGCTACCCCCCGGGACGCCGTTGCCACCCTGACCTTTTCCTCTGCGCCCGTTTCCGCCGCCTGAAGCGCCTCCTCCGGAAGCTCCAGCCGGTAGCCGCCTGCATCCACGAGCAGATCGGCCTGGAGCAGCAAATCGCGCGGGAAAAGGGCGTGGTCGATCGCGTGCGCGCGACATGCCGCCACACACGCCAAACACTCCGAACACACGGCACACGAAAGGCAACGGGAAGCCTCCGTCACCGCCTGCTCCGGAGTGAACGCCTTCTCCACCTCCTCGAACAGCCGCCGACGACGCCGCGCTGGAAGTGTCGGCGGCTCCTGACGGGCCAGCCGCGGCTGTTCGCCCAGCTCCTCCGCCGAAGGCCGGGCAATGGGCCGGCGCTCCGCTTCCGGCACGAACGCTTCCCCTCGCAGGTATCGCAGGATGCTCCGGGCCGCGCGCTTTCCCGCGCCGATCGCCTCGATCACCGTGGCGGGCCGTACCATATCCCCCCCGGCAAAAACGCCCGGGCGCGGCGTGGCGCCGGTCGCCGGATCGACCTGCAGCCGGCCATCCACGGTCAGCTCCGGCGGAAGTCCCGCAAAGTCCGGCTCCTGGCCGACCGCAACAACCACCGTGTCCGTTTCCACCACGAACTCGCTTCCGGGCACCGGCACCGGCCGCGCGCGTCCGCTCGCATCCGGTTCCCCGAGCTCCATTCGGACGCACTCGATCGCCACCACACGCCCCTCCGAGCCAATCAGGCGCACCGGGCCCACAAGTTCTTCCACCACCACCCCTTCCTCTTCGGCCGCCGACACCTCCTCCGGCAAAGCAGGCATCTCCCGGCGGGAACGCCGGTACAGTACGGATACTTCTTCCACCCCCAGGCGCAGCAGTGTCCGTGCGGCATCGATCGCGCTGTTGCCCCCGCCGACCACCACCGCCCGCCGCCCCAACCGGACCGCCTGCGCGCTCCGGTGGCTTCCCGTGGCCTCCTGGGCCAATGCTACGCTCCGGAGCAGCTCAGTTGCATGGATCACCCCGGCGAGCGTCTCGCCGGGGACATCGAGTGCGCGGCTGCGATGGGCTCCCATTCCGAGGAACACCGCCCCGTACCCCTGCGAGAACAGATCGTCCAGCGTCAGGTCCGGCCCCAGCCGGCTGTTCAGGCGGATCTCGACCCCGAGGGCCTGGATCGCCGCGATCTCGCGCCGCAGCACCTCCCGCGGGAGGCGGTAAGCGGGGATCCCCACGGCCATCATGCCACCGGCCACCGGCAGCGCCTCGAACACCGTCACCCGGACGCCGGCACGGGCGAGCTCCCAGGCGACCGTCAGGCCGGCCGGCCCAGCCCCGATCACCGCTACAGGAGGCAAGGCAGAATCCGGAGGCACACGCTCCCAGCACGGCCTGCCCCCCGCAGCGACCTGGTCGGCCACGAACCGCTTCAGTGCGCGGATGGCGACCGGCCGGTCCAGTTCGCTCCGGCTGCACTGCGCTTCGCAGGGGTGATCGCATACCCTCCCACAGATGCCCGGGAAGGGAATGGCCTGGGCAATCAGGTCGTACGCCTCCTGGAAACGCCCCCGGGCGATCAACGCGACGAACCCCTGCACGTGGATCCCACCGGGGCAGGAGGCCGCACAGGGCGCCGCGCCCCGTTTCTCGATCGCGTAGAGGTTGGGCACCGCGCGCAGGGGTGGATCGCGGTAGATCGCCCGGCGGAGCGTCCCGTTGCCCGAAGCCACCCGCTGCACGGGGCAGACGGCCTCGCACTCGCCGCAGCCCGTGCAACGGGCGGCATCCACATAACGCGGGTGCACCGTCGCGCGTACGAGGTACCTCTCCCCCTGGCGGAGGACCTCGTGCACCTCGGCCTGGGTGAGCACGGCGATGCGCGGGTCGTGCGTGGCCTCGAGCAACTCAGGGACCGCCGCCATCCAGGAAGGACCATTGTGCAGGGCCTCGCGGCCCAGGAAGGGGGAAGGCTCCAGAAGGGTAACGCTGAGGCCGGCCGCCGCCAGCCGACGCGCAGCCCGCACGCCGGCCAGATTTCCGCCGAGTACAATGGCGTGCGAAGGCACGGACGATTCTCCTTTGCAGGCACGTTTCCGCGGGCAACCCACCGGGATTGTAGCACGCTGCCAAACGAGCGTCAAGCCGTTCCGCTCGCCCGCAAGGCTTTCCTGTCCTCCAACAGAGGACCGGAACGTCGGTCGATCCACATCCGAAGCCTACCTGCTACCGGTGCCTTCGGCGGTCGAGTAGGCCGCGCCGCGGCCGTATCGAGGCCCCGAAGGCACCGCCCGGCTCCGCCGGTTGGGCGGTGCCCTGAGTAGCCCGGATCCAGGGTTGCGGCGCGCGCAGAGAGCCGCGTATCGAAACCCAGAGGCCGGCGCATCCGGCGGGCCGCTCGCATGACCTCCATGCGGCGCGCTCTGGATCCCGATCCATCGACATCCATCTTCCCCATCGCAGCACTGGAAAAAACCCTGGCTCCACCCATGGTCCCGCTCTCGCCGCAATCACCGCCGGGCTTCCATCCGTTCTCGCCCCCACTGGTTCCCTCAGCGAGTCGACGATGACGTGTTAGAGCCACGGCCAGAGCTCCATCCGTTGCAGTTCCTCCGCTTCCCTCCCTCACATCTTCCTGTGCCTCCTCCCCTCTCACAACCCGATTCAACGACCAACGATTAACGATCAACGATTAACGATTAACGATCAACGATCAACGTTTCTTGACATCGTTTCCCCCATCCCGTATATTGGTCCTCGCGGAGGTGCGAGATGCAGATCGCGGTGCTTTCCGATACCCATGACCATCTGGCGAACCTCGCCTGGGCACTGGAACAGGCGCAGGGGTGCGCCGCGCTCCTTTTCTGCGGGGACTTTTGCGCGCCGTTTACCCTGCGGGAGATGCTGAAACGGTTCCCCGGGCCCATCTACGCCGTACTGGGGAACAATGCTGGAGATCCCCTTCTCCTTGCCCAGGTTGCCCGCGAATCGGGACGGGTTACCCTGTACGGGGACCTCGGGGAGGTGGAGCTGGCCGGCCGGCGGATCGCGATCGTCCATGTCCCCCGGCTCGCCGAGGGGCTGGCCGCCCTCGGGGCGTACGACCTCGTCTGCTGCGGCCACACCCACAAAGCACGACTGGAGTGGTTCGGCAATACGCTGCTTCTAAACCCGGGCGATCTCTTTGGCCTCTTCGGCCGCCCATCCTTCGCCCTCTACGACAGCGAAACCCACCAGGCACGGATCATCGAGCGTTGAGGCTTGCGTCCCGCCTGGACCAGCGAAGCGTCCCGGAAAGAAAGCGACCGCGGAGGGCTCTTTGCGCTCCGCGGCCGGCTCCGAAACGCGCTAGAGCCGCCCCAATCCCATGCGCTCCTTCACCTCGGCGACGGTAGCCTGGGCAATGGGCCGCACGCGCGCGGCCCCCTCGCGCAGCACGTCGCGCACATCGTCCGGATGGGCCTCGAGTTCTCGCCACCGCGCCTGCAGCGGCGCCAGGTCCGCGGCGATCTCGTCCGCCAGGATGCGCTTACATTCCAGACAGCCGATCGCCGCTGTGCGACACCCCTGGGCCAGCTCTTGCTGCTTTTCCGCCGGGGTGTAGAGTTTGTGCAAAGCCCAGATGACCGGGCATTTCTCCGGCTCTCCGGGGTCCGTTCGCCGCACGCGCGCCGGGTCGGTCAGGGTGCGGGCGAGTTTCTCCCAGATCACTTCGGGCGGATCCGTCAGCGCGATGTAGCTCCCGGGGACGCTCTTGCTCATCTTGCCTTCCCCGGTGAGGCTGGGGACCACCATGGCCGGCGTATGATAAGAGACTGGCTCCGGGAAGACGTACCCGTAGGTGGCGTTAAACTTGCGCACGATCTCGCGGGTGAACTCGATGTGCGCCTCCTGATCCTTTCCCACCGGGACGACGGTCGCCTTGTAGATGACAATGTCGGCGGCCTGAAGGATCGGGTAGTTCAGCAGGCCGGAACTCAGGAACCCCCCGGTCTGGTTCAGCTTGTCCTTCAGGGTAGGCAGGTCCTGGAGCTTGTTCACCGAGGTAATGCATGAGAAGAGCCAGGCGAGCTCGGTATGTTCCGGCACGTCGGACTGGACGATCAGGGTCGCCTTGTTCGGGTCGAGGCCGGCCGCCAGGAAGGCCACTGCGACCTTGAACTTGTTCTCGGGCATGCTCTGCGGGTCGAAGGGAACGGTGATCGCGTGGTAATCGACGATCCCGTAGATGCACTCGTACCGGTCCACCAGCTCGAGCATGCCCTTCATCGCGCCCAGGTAGTTTCCAAGATGCAGCACACCAGTAGGCTGGATGCCGGAAAAGACGCGTTCCCTGGCCATCGAGCGAACCCTCCTGGAAACGATAGGCCCCCGCAACCGAGGGCGGTTGCAGTATAACATAGCGGATAGGGCGCGTCAAACCGGCATCCGCCTGGCATTGTTCCTCCACGCCCCCTGTGGTACAATGCGCCCGTACACGCGCACGGACGTGCGCGCACGGATGTGCGCCCGTAGACGCGCACGGATGTGCGCGCACGGACGTGCACGCGGATGCGCGCGGACGTGCGCCCGTACACGCGCACGGACGTGCGCGCACGGATGTGCGCACGTATACGCGCACGGATGTGCGCGCGGATGCACGGATGTGCGCACGGACGCGCACGGACGTGCGCCCGTAGACGCGCACGGATGTGCGCGCACGGATGTGCGCGCACGGATGTGCGCCCGTAGACGCGCACGGACGTGCGCCCGGAGCCCACGCGATGCACCTGACAGAGGTCCGCCTGACGAATTTTCGCCTCTACCGCCAGCTGGATGTGGAGCTGGAGAGCGGAACCACGGTGCTCTGGGGGGCCAACGCCTCCGGCAAATCGTCCTTCCTCGAAGCCGTCTTTATGCTGGCCACGACCCATTCCCCGCGCGCCGGGGCCGACCGCGAGGTCATCCACTGGGACGCGACGGAAGAGCTGGGCATCCCGCCCTTTGCGCGCGTTGTGGGACGGGTGGAACGCACCGACGGGCCGCTGGCGCTCGAGATGGTCGTACAGCGCTTGCCCGGCGGGCCGGAGGCGCCGGCCGCCCGCTGCAAGAAGCGTTTCCTTATGAACCGCCGGCCGGTGCGTGCGAGGGATGCTGCCGGCCGCCTGCAGGTCGTCCTGTTCGAGCCGGAAGATCTGAACCTGGTCACGGGATCCCCCGCGCGACGCCGCCGTTACCTGGACGTCACCCTGATGCAGGCAGACCCCCGCTACTGGCAGGCCCTGCAGCGCTACCATCAGGTGGTGCTGCACCGGAACCAGTTGCTCCGCCGCTGGCGCGAGGAGGGTCCGCCCCCAGGAGCCCGTGAGGAGGCCGCCTTCTGGAACCGGGAAATGGTAGAACACGGGGCTTACCTCATCGCCGCTCGCGCCCGCTTCGTGACAGCCCTGGAGCCGCTGCTGGAACGGCTCCATCGCCAGCTCTCCGGGACCGCAGAGCAGCTCCGTGTCGTCTACCGACCTCAGGTCCCTTGCCCTCCCGATGCAGACGAAGCCGGGATCGCCTTCTCCTATCGGCAAGCGCTGGCGAGCGTCTGGCCACGCGAACTGCAGCTGGGCCAGAGCCTGCTCGGCCCCCACCGCGACGATCTCTCTTTTTTCCTCGATGGGATCGACTTGGCGATCTACGGCAGCCGGGGGCAGCAGCGCACGGGAACGATCGCTTTGAAGCTGGCCCAGGTGGAGTGGCTGCGCCGGCAGAGCGGGGAAACGCCGGTCGTGCTGCTGGACGATGTGCTTTCGGAGTTGGACCCCGCACGTCGCGGCTACCTCCAGGGCTGGTTGCTGGAGGGAGGGTGCCAGGTGATCATCACGGCCACGGACCTGGCATCCTTTCACCCACTTACTCTGGAACGGTCAACGGTGTACCGGGTAGAGGCTGGCCGCTGGACCCTCCTGGAGCGGCATACCGTGGCCGAACAGCTGGGGAAACCGGGATAGCCGAGACCGCCCGACCGGGGTCCCAGGCGCAGATACCGGATTCCCCGCGGGGCAATCCCGGGAGGCTTCTATGGGACGCCGCTTGGCCTGGGTCACCCTGGCTTTGGTCGGGTTGCTGCTCCTGGGCAGCGGCGGTATCGCCGGGTGGCGCTGGTACGGCAGGGAACGGGAACACCGGCAGGCCATCGCCCGCTACATCGAGCAAACGGAGCGGTTTTCCAGCCCTGAAATCCAGGCGATCCTTCCCTACGCGAACCCGCGGGCGATTACGCAGACCTACCACCTCCTGCTGGACATCACACCACCGCCCGAGCTGCGCGAGGCACACGAGAACCTGCTG
>JBDOIE010000234.1:0-1305 GCA_041082245.1 Chloroflexia bacterium | reverse complement strand
ACCCTGCCCATCTCGACGAACGCGAGCGGCGCCGAGGTGCTGGCGGCGACCCTGAAGGCGATGGAAGAGGTCGAAGCCCGGCTGGACGAGGAGCGGATCGCCCGGCTCAAGGAAGAAGTCGGGCAGGGGCGACTGGCGGTGGCCGGCCTGGCCCCCACCATCCGCGCGCTGAACGCCCGCAAGGTCCAGCACCTGATCGTGGAGGAGGGGTATGAAGTCC
The DNA here is from genome assembly GCA_041082245.1 of Chloroflexia bacterium. Taxonomy (GTDB): domain Bacteria; phylum Chloroflexota; class Chloroflexia; order DTKN01; family DTKN01; genus DAOTVY01. The sequence continues at coordinate 1,085 of JBDOIE010000234.1, read as the reverse complement.
CCGGAGGCCGGTGCACCGACTGCGGAAGCCTGAGCATCCGTTCGACCGGCCGCTGCCGCTACTGCCACGGAACGATCGAGCGCGTCGATAACCTGGTCGATGAGGCCGTGGAGCTGGGCTTTTCCCAGGGCGCACAGGTGCACTGGGTCGCTCCCAACCAGACCCTATGGGAGATGGGCCGTATCGGAGCCCTGCTCCGCTACGCCTGAACCGAAGGACGCCGCCGATGCCCGAACTCAAGGAGCTCTATCAGCGCAATATCAACGTCACCGTGGAAAAGGCCGATACCGACCACATCCTGGTGCACTCTTCCCTGCTGGACCTGGATCACAGCATCCGCTTCTCCATGAAGGTGCGCACCCGTGACAGCACGATCGTGGAAGCGAACGCGCAGATGATCCGGGTCCCGTTCCGGAAGTGCCGGGAGACGATCCCGCTGACGCAACGGATCTCGGGGTTGGTCATCGCCCGGGGGATCAACAAGAAGCTGGCCGACGCACTGGGACACAACACTGGGTGTATGCACCTGGTGGAACTGGCGATGACCGCGGCCCGGATGGCGGCAGCGGTGCTGGTGGAGGCGGAGCGAGGCCTGGCGGAGCGGGAGTACTTTGAGGCGCTCAGCGAGGAAGAGCGCATCGCGCTCGGGATGCCCTACCTGAAGAACACCTGCCTGGTATTCCGCGTGGAGGAATGAGGCGGGGCCGTTACCGTTCGCCCCGCACCTCGGCTTCCAGCCGTTCGAAGAAGGCGGCCATAAAGGCGTGGCGCTCGCGGGCTAGCGCCCGGCCGGTGGCCGTGTACATCGTGTCCGCGAGGCGCGAGAGTTTTACCGCGAACTCGATCACCGGGCTGTGACGACTGGGGTCGATCGGGCGGGTCGCGACGGCGTCGGGCGGAACGGGCGTCCAGAGGCGCTGGCCGGTATACCCGGCGTAGGCAAAGGCGCGTCCTATGCCGATCGCACCGATCGCATCGAGTTTGTCCGCGTCGTAAAGCACCTTAGCCTCGACCGTCTCCGGTTCCCGGTCGTTGCGGAAGCGATGGCCAGCGATCGCCCGGGCGATCGCATCGGCTTCTTCCTC
>JBDOIE010000233.1:0-1940 GCA_041082245.1 Chloroflexia bacterium | reverse complement strand
TAAGGACTGCGGAGGAAAGATCGGCCTCGGCAAGCCGAACGCCCGAAAGGTTTGCCTCTGTGAGGTCGATCCCGGGAAGGGAGGCCTTCCAGAGGTCGTTCCCCTGCAGGTTTGCCTGCCGCAATCCGCCTGCGCTCGCCAGCTGCGTGGCGGTCACCCCGCTCCCAGCGAGGTTTGCTCCGGTCAGGTCCGCCCCACTCAGGTCGGCCCACTCCAGCCGCGCCTGCGCCAGGTTCGCCCCCCGGAGGGATGCGCCCCGCATATCGGCGCCGGAAAGGTCAGCTCCTTCTAGCTGTGCATCGTTCAGGTTGGCTCTAGAAAGGCGCATCCTGGAGAGCTGGCGTCCACTCAGATCGCACCCGCTCAGGTCCATTCCTGAGAGGTCTACCCCGTCCGGATCCGACGCGGCGATCCCTACAAGCGCATCTACTGCTGGCTGGCGGCTTGTGGAGTCGTCCAGTGCCCCGAGCAGCGCAGGAACCGCCGCGCGTCCGACTCGAATCAGCGCCTGGACCGCAGCCCCGCCAACCGAGGGGTCGCGCAGCGCTCCCACCAGGCAGGCGATCGCGCGCTCTCCGCCGACCTCCCCCAGCGCCATGATCGCCCCTGTCCGGGCAGAGACCTCAGCGTGGGGTCCTCGGCCACCTGGGCAAGGATGGGGACCGCCGGCTCGCCGATCGAGATGAGCAGGCGGGTTAGAGACGTCCTCAGGCCCGCCTGTGGTGCCCGCAGCCCCACGAACACCGCGCCTGCCAAAATCAGCAGGACGAGGGGGAGAACGGCAAGCCAGAGCCACCTTTTCCACGTAGCCCGTCGCACCAGGGGGTTCATCCTCTACCTCCGGCGGGGAGAAAGCACTGCCGCAGAACTACAAGGACAGTGGAGGCACAAACCCATAACAAAAAGCCGGCGAAGGGATTCGAACCCCCGGCCCGCTGTTTACGAAACAGCTGCTCTACCACTGAGCTACGCCGGCTTTCACCCTATAGTATACCAGACTTCCCCGCAACGTGCAAATCAGAGCGCCGTGATATCGTACCCCATCCACTTGACCGCCTGGCGGTGCTTGCGCCAGTTCTTGCGCACCTTCACCCACAGGTCCAGGTAGACGCGCGTCCCCAGGTACGCCTCGAGCGCTTCCCGGGCCGCCTGTCCGATCCGCTTCAGCATCTGCCCGCCCTTGCCCAGGAGGATCTCCTTGTGCGTCTCTTTTTCCACATAGATCGTGGCGGCGATGTAGGTCAGGTCCGCGCTGCGCTCTTTGTACTCCTCGACCACGACCGCCACCCCGTGCGGCACTTCCTGGCGGGTGAAGTGCAGCACCTGCTCGCGGATCCATTCCGCCGCGATCACGCGCAACGGCTGGTCGGTGAGGAAATCTTCCGGGTAGTAGGGGGGCGATTCAGGGAGGCGCGCGATGATCGCATCCAGCAGTTCCTGCCGCCCCGGGCCCTGGAGCGCGGACAGCGCGATCGCCTCCTCGTAGAGCGGTTGCCCGTTCCTCGTGGCGATCTCCCGGTAGGGCCGGCCGGCCTCCTCCGGGTCCCGTACAGCATCCGCCTTGTTCAGCGCTAGCAGCAACGGCACACGGCACTTTTCCGCGAGCACCTCCGCCATGAGGCGGTCTTCCTCGTTCGGCGGGACGGTGAGGTCCACCAGCCACACGACCACGTCCGCGTCCTCGATCGAGCGACGCGCAGCGGCGACCATATACTCCCCCAGCCGGTGGAGCGGCCGGTGCATCCCCGGCGTATCCAGGAAGATCACCTGCGCGTGCGGCAGCGTGATCGCCCCGCGGATGATGGTGCGCGTCGTCTGCGGCTTCGGGCTCACGATGGCTACTTTCTGCCCAAGGTAGGCGTTCAGCAGGGTGGACTTGCCGGTGTTGGGCCGGCCCACCAGGGCCACAAACCCCGCCCGAAAGGGGACAACTGGCTCTT
>JBDOIE010000201.1:0-8098 GCA_041082245.1 Chloroflexia bacterium | reverse complement strand
TACATCGAGCAAACGGAGCGGTTTTCCAGCCCTGAAATCCAGGCGATCCTTCCCTACGCGAACCCGCGGGCGATTACGCAGACCTACCACCTCCTGCTGGACATCACACCACCGCCCGAGCTGCGCGAGGCACACGAGAACCTGCTGGAAGGCTACCGCTTTGTCTTTGCCGGCCAGAAAATGATCCTTGCCGCGGGCCTGGACGGCGTGGCCCGTTCCGAAGGGCAGTTTATGGTGGAATGGGGTGTCTCCCGCGTGGGGGAACACCGCCGTTTGCTGCAGGAATACCGCCACTAGCGCGAGAGCGAAGCTACCGCCAGGAAGCACGCCCCTACCAGCCGAAGGCAAGCCGCTGGATCAGGTTGCCGGGGAGGCCGGCCTCGAGCATCCGCCGCTGCGTGGTCTCCACCGCGTACGGGACGCGCCGTATCTGAGCCTCGAGCGTCTCCGTGTCCAGCAGCAGGTAAGCTGCCCGGGGGTCGCCGTCACGGGGTTGCCCGATGCCTCCAGGGTTGACGATCCAGCGGCCGGAGCGCAGCGAAAAGGTGTCCCCGTCCTGTAGCCACCGCCTGCGACAGATCCGCGCTTCCTCATCGGGAATGTGAAAGGCGAGCGGGACGTGCGTGTGGCCCACCAGGCAGATCCGCGTCTCGAAGAAAGCCAGGTTCTCCAGCGCGGTCTCGGCGCTCATCAGGTATTCCCAGATCGGCGCACGAGGGCTGCCGTGGACGAGCGTTATATCCGCAAGAACGCGCGAGACGGGCAGTCCCTCAAGGAAAGCGCGGCTTTCGTCGCTGAGATGCTCTGCCGTCCAAAGGCAGGCCTGACGGGCATCAGGGTTAAAGTCATCCAGGTCCAGCTTCCCCAAACAGGCCCAGTCGTGGTTCCCCGCGATGGATACAACCCCTCGCTCCACCAGCCGCGCCACACATTCGTTCGGGTCGGGCCCGTATCCGACGACATCCCCCAGGCACCAGATCGCCTCGGCCTGCTCTCCGAGATCGGCCAGCACCGCGTCCAGCGCAGCCAGATTCGCGTGGATGTCCGAAATCACCGCACAGCGCATCGTTTCCCCTCACTGGATTCCTTCCCTCCCCGCCCTGCCTCAACCTTGCGGATTGTACTACACCCCTCGCCCCTGCGCAACTTGCCACTATGCCGCTGTTGCAGTACAATAATTCCGGGTAAGCGCGTTTCCGGAGGGACAGCATGAAGCTCTCCGAAGCAAAAGTGGATGCTCTGACCGAGGAGATCGTCCGCCTGCTCCTGCAACGGGAAGACCTGCAGCCCAGGCTTCCTCCTGCACGCCTGCGCGTGCTTGTGCGACAGACGATGGTCGACGAACTTACGGTCGAGGATCGCCTGGATGAAGAGATCCGCCGTATGCTCCTGCCCTACGAGCACGAAATGCGACGCGGCGGTGTGAGTTACAACACGATGTTCAACCGCATCAAGGCGAAACTCGTGCGGGAACGCGGTCTGATCCTTTAGCCGGAGCGAGGAACGATGCGCCTTTCCCCTGAAAAGATCGGGCGGATTGCGGAACGGATCGTCGATGCGCTCCTGGAAAAAGGCGCTATCACCCTCTCGAACCCAGGCCGCGCCGGCCGCGCCGCCCTCGTCGCCGCCATCCGCGACCTTATTATCGCCGACCTGCGCATCGAGGAGGAGATCGATGCCGAGGTCGAACGCATCCTGGCCTCCTACTCCCGCCCCATCGTGGGCACGGAACGCGATATCCTCTTCCGTAAGACCAAGGAGGAGATCGCCTCCCGCCGCGGTTACATCCTCTGACCCCCCCTTGACAAAGCGCCTCGAACATGCTAAACTGTCTGCCGGGTGTTAGCACTCTTCCGTTGAGAGTGCTAACACAGGAGAGGGACCGATGGTACGCAGCACCGGTATACCGGAACTGACCGAGCGGCGTAAGGAGATCCTGAAGCTCGTGATCCAGGAGTACGTGCACACGGCGCAGCCGGTGCCCTCGGAGGTGCTCGTGCAGAAGTACGGCCTTCCGGTGAGCCCCGCCACCGTGCGCAACGAACTGGCGGCCCTGGAGGAACTCGGCCTGCTCACCCACCCACACACCTCGGCCGGCCGTGTCCCCACCGACCGGGGGTACCGGTGCTTTGTGGAGCAGCTGATGGAATGGACCCCCCTCCCCTCGGAGGAACGGCGCACCATCCGCCACCAGTTCTTCCAGGTGCGCACCCAGATGGAGGAGTGGGCCCGGCTGGGGGCGGCTACCCTGGCCCGCCTTTCCCGTACCGCGGCCATCGTCTCCCCGCCACGCGCGCCGTACTGCTGCTTCAAGCACCTGGAGCTGCTCTCTGTCTACGACACCCGCGTGCTCCTGGTCATCGTCCTCCAGGACGGGACGATCCGCCAGCATATGCTGACCCTGAACGAGGTGGTCCCGCAGGAGGAGCTCAGCCGCACCTCTAACCGCCTGAACGAACGGCTGGCCGGCCTGTCCGCATCCGAGATCGCCGGGTTGCCCCAGGAAGGCTGGACTCCCCTGGAACGTGAGGTGACCGAGCTGCTTCTGGCCACCATGCAGCAGCGCGACCGCTGGGAGTGGGAAGAGGTCGCCATGGACGGCGTGCTCGAGGCGCTCAGCCAGCCCGAGTTCGCAGAGATCGAGCGCGCCCGCCAGTTCCTGGAGATCCTCGAGCAGGGGTACCTCCTGCTGGAACTCCTGAACGAGGCGATGCGCCGCTCCGGGGTGCAGGTGATCATCGGTGCGGAAAGCCAGCGCGAACAGATGCGTGACTACAGCCTGGTCGTCTCTCGCTACGGCCTGGCCGGCCGGATGGAAGGGGTCCTGGGCATCCTCGGCCCCACCCGGATGCCCTACCCCCGTTCCATCTCGGCCGTACACTTTGTCGCCCACGTGATGAACGATTTGCTGGGACAACTGCCCGAATAACCATGCCGAAAGGAGGAACTGGCCCGATGGCGGAAAACGAGCAGCGACCGAGCGAACAGGCTTCTGCCGCCCCGGAGGAGGTCACCACGCAGGCCACGGAAAGCGTGCAGGTCGACCTTCAGGCGGAGCTGGAAGCGCTCCGCCAGCAGCTCCAGGAGGAACAACGGAAGGCGGCAGAACACTACGATAGCTACTTGCGCTCCGTCGCCGAGCTCCGTAACTATAAGAAGCGTGTGGAGCAGGAACGGGAACAGCTCTCGCGAGAGGCCAACGCGGAGCTCATCTCCCGCCTCCTCCCCATCCTCGACGACCTGGAGCGCGCCTTTGCCGTCCTGCCCGACGAGAAACTGTTGCGCTTCAGCTGGATCGAGGGAATCCTGCTGATCTACCGCCGGCTTCAGGCCGTCCTCGAGCAGCACGGCCTGCGCCCCATCGAAGCCGTCGGCAAACCGTTCGACCCGTATTTCCACGAGGCAGTCCTGTTCGAAGAAGTTCCTCCGGAACAGGATCAGCTCGTGTTGAGCGAACTGCAGAAAGGGTACAAAATCTACGACCGCGTCCTGCGCCCGACCCTGGTCAAGGTGGGGCGCGCTCCGGAAACTCCGTCGGAGCCCTCTGCACCGCCGGAGCCCTCTACCTCACCGGAAGCCGGGTCCGAGCCCGAGAAGGAGAATGCGCAAGGAGGAGCAGCGCCATGCCGCGAGTGATTGGCATTGACCTGGGTACGACCAACTCTGTGATGGCCGTCATGGAAGGCGGCGAGCCGGTGGTTATCCCGAACGCGGAAGGGGAACGGCTCACCCCCTCCGTCGTCGCGATCAACCCCAAGACCGGTGAACGCATGGTCGGCCGCATCGCCAAACGACAGGCCATCACCAACCCGGAGAACACGATTTTTTCCATCAAGCGCTTCATGGGACGGAAGCTCGAGGATCCCTCCGTCCAGTATGACCGCAAGATCGTCCCTTACCGCCTCACCGCTGCCCCGAACGGCGATGTGCGCGTCGTGCTGGGCGGCCGGGAATATTCGCCGCCCGAGATCTCGGCGATGATCCTGCAGAAGATGAAGCAGGACGCCGAGGCCTACCTGGGCGAACCGGTCACCAAGGCCGTGATCACCGTCCCCGCCTACTTCAACGACAGCCAGCGCCAGGCCACCAAGGACGCCGGCCGCATCGCCGGCCTGGAGGTGCTGCGCATCATCAACGAGCCCACCGCCTCCGCCCTCGCCTACGGCCTGGACAAGAAGCAGAACGAGATCATCGCCGTCTACGACCTGGGGGGCGGGACCTTCGACATCTCCATCCTGGAACTGGGCGACGGTGTCTTCGAGGTGAAATCCACCAACGGCGATACCCACCTCGGCGGCGACGACTTTGACCAGCGCATCATCAACTGGCTGGTCGAGGAGTTCCGCAAGGACTATGGGATCGACCTTTCCCAGGACCGGATGGCGCTCCAGCGGCTGAAGGAGGCAGCGGAGAAGGCCAAGATCGAGCTCTCCACGCTCCTGGAGACCGAAATCAACCTCCCCTTCATCACGGCAGACGCCTCCGGCCCCAAGCACCTCCAGTACAAACTGACCCGCGCCAAGCTGGAACAGCTCGTGCGTGACCTGGTGGAAAAGACGCTCGGTCCCGTCGAGCAGGCGCTCGCCGACGCTGGCCTCCGGCCCTCCCAGATCGACGAGGTCATCCTGGTCGGCGGCCAGACCCGTATGCCGCTTGTTCAGCAACTGGTGCGCGATTACTTCGGCCGCGAACCCCACAAGGGGATCAACCCGGATGAGGTCGTCGCCATCGGAGCCGCGATCCAGGCGGGCGTGCTCGGCGGCGAGGTGAAGGACATCCTCCTCCTGGACGTCACTCCCCTCACCCTCGGCGTGGAGACTCTCGGCGGCGTGATGACCCCGATCATCCCGCGCAACACGACCATCCCGGTGCGCAAGAGCCAGATCTTCTCCACCGCCACCGACGGCCAGCCCAGCGTCGAGATCCACGTCCTCCAGGGCGAGCGGCCTATGGCCGCCGACAACAAGACGCTCGGCCGCTTCATCCTGGATGGCATCCCGCCCGCGCCGCGTGGCGTCCCCCAGATCGAGGTCACCTTCGACATCGACGCGAACGGCATCCTCCACGTCTCCGCCGTCGACAAGGCCACCGGGCGCGAACAGGCGATCACCATCAAGGCCTCCAGCGGCCTCACCGAGGAGGAGATCCAGCGCATGATCAAGGAGGCCGAGGCCCACGCCGAAGAGGACCGCCGTCGCCGCGAGGAGGCGGAGACCCGCAACCAGGCCGATAACCTGGCCTACCAGACGGAACGCTCGTTGCGCGAACTGGGCGATAAGATCCCTGCCGACATCCGGCAGGATGTCGAGGCCAAGATCGCCGCACTCCGCAGCGCCCTCCAGGGCGGGAGCATCGACCGGGTCCGCTCCGCGATGAACGACCTCGCGATGGCTGCCCAGCGCATCGGCCAGGCCGTCTACGGCACCGGCCCCTCCGGCCCCGCGGGCGGTCCGCCTCCCGGCCCCGGACCTTCGGGCGAAGGGACGGTCGAGGGAGAATACCGCGAGGTGTAGCGTCCGTCAGATGCGGTTGCGAGGGGCGCAGGCATCTGCGCCCCTCTTCGTACAAGGAGGTGCCATGCCGGCCCCGTTTGCCGTCCTCTGGGATATGGACGGGGTGCTCGTCGATTCGGCTCCCTACCACTTCCGCGCCTGGAAGGAAACCTTCGCCACGGAAGGGGTAACGTTCGACGAAGCGGCCTTCCGCCGCACCTTCGGCCAGCGCAACGACACGATCATCGCAGACGTCCTCGGGCCCGACGTTCCACCCGAACGGGTCGCCGCCCTCGGCGACGCGAAGGAGGCTCGCTATCGCGCCCTGATCGCCCTCGAGGGCATCACACCCCTCCCCGGAGCACGATCCTGGCTGCAGCGGCTCCACGAGCGCGGCATCCCCCAGGCCGTCGCTTCCTCGGCCCCCCGCGCCAACGTCGAGGCCGTGCTGAAAGCGCTGCACTGGGAGCACTTTTTTCAGGCCATCGTCTCTGCAGAGGACGTTGCGCGCGGAAAACCGGACCCCGGTGCTTTCCTCCTTGCGGCACAGCGGCTGGGGATGCCGCCCCAGCGCTGCATCGTCGTCGAAGACGCCCCCGCCGGGATCGAGGCCGCACACCGCGCCGGTATGCGCTCCATCGCCCTCTCGACCACCCACCCACCGCACACCCTTAAGCTCGCAGATCGCGTCGTACCTTCACTGGAGGCTCTTCCCCTCGACGCGCTCGACCGGCTGATCGCGTCCGAAAAGTAACCTCCGTGGGCGTCCGGCGTCTATCCAGCACGAATGCGCCCGGAACACGGGCTGCTGGTAGACTCCCTTACGGAGGAGGAACAGGATGGGAACGAAACGGCTCTGGTTGCTGATCGCGATTCCCTTGCTTCTGACGCTGATCGCCTGCGGCCCGGCTTTGCGTGCAGCCAGGACTGCCACACCGCCCGAACAACCGGTGCCTATGCCCACGGCGGCACCGCTTGCCCCCGCCCGAGACACCGCGGCCGCTGAGGGGATGCGGGCCTACCTCGTCCCGGAGGCCTACCAGGTGGTCGAAGAACGGATGGTCATCTCGACCGCCCAGTTGACCCTCATCGTCGACGAGGTCGAACAAACGCTCCCCGAGATCCAGGCGCTGGCCGTCCAGATGAACGGTTACATCGTCAGCTCTTCTTCCTACCGTACCGCCACCGACCGCCTGGCGGCGACCATCACCATCCGCGTGCCGGCCGAGCGTTACCAGGAGGCGCTGACCCGGCTCCGCGAGATGGCCCGCAAAGTGGAGGCCGAGTCGCTCTCGGGCGAGGACGTGACCGACCAGTACGTCGACCTCCGGGCCCGCCTGAAGGCGCTGCGCGCCACAGAAGAAGAGCTCCTCGCCCTGCTCCGTGAGGTCCGCGAAAGCGAGGGCAACGCGGAGCAGAAGGCCCAGGCGATCCTTTCCATCTACAACCAGTTGACCACCGTGCGCAGCGAGATCGAACAGATCCAGGGCCAGATGCAGTACCTGGAAAAGATGTCCGCGATGGCCACGATCACCGTCGAACTCCGCCCTTACGAACCGAAAGTCGAGCAACCGGTGGTCGAAGAAGGCTTCCGTCCCAGCCGGACGCTGCGCGCCGCCGCGCGCACCCTGGTCGCCGTATTGCAGTGGCTGTATAAGGCCCTGATCTGGCTGGTGGTGGTGCTCCTGCCCGTGCTGGCGCTCGTGGCGTTGCCGGTCGGGCTGATCGTCTTCATCATCGTGTGGCGCCAGCGGCGCCGAAAGCGGAGCGGGTAAGCCCGCTCAACCTTGTTGAAGGAGGTACAGCATGCGCAAGCGGATGATGTACGGAATCGGGCTGTTGCTGGTCGCGCTGGTCCTGGGGGCCTGCGGGGCCACGACCCAAACGACGGGCGCTACCGGCGGCGGAGGGCTGCGGGGAGGAGAGGCTGCCATGAGCGTGCCGCCGGTGTACAACAGCTACACCCCAGGGCTGACGGTCGTGGGGACTGGCACCGTGGAAGCCCAGCCGGACGTGGCTTATATCAGCCTGGGAGTGGACCTGAAGGGCGAAGATGCCGCTGCGATCGTGGCGGAAGCTACGCGCAAGATGGAAGCCATCCTGAACGCACTGAAATCTGCCGGCATTGCCGAGGAAGAGATCCATACGGTCGCCTACAACCTGTGGGTCGAACAGCGCTATGACCCGCAGACCGGCCAACCGACGGGAGCGTTCGACTACCACATCGTCCATACCGTGCGCGCGACGGTGCACGACCTGGGCCGCGTCGGCCAGGTGCTGGCAGGAGCGGTGGAAGCGGGCGCCAACTCGATCAGCGAGGTCTCGTTCAGCGTTGCCGAGCCGGAGACGCTCGTTGCCCAGGCCCGCACCAGGGCAATTGCCGATGCGCAGAAGCGGGCCCAGGAGATGGCCTCGGCCCTCGGGGTCACCCTGGGCAAGGTGGTCTCGGTGAGCGAATCCGGCGGGTGGGTCCCGGGACCCTACTACTACGGCAAGGGGGGCGGAGCCGCCGAGATGGCTGCTCCAGTGCCGATGCCTTCGGGCTCGTTCTCGGTCAGCATCAGCGTGGTCGTGGTGTACGAACTGCCCTAAGAATTGTAGACGGT
>JBDOIE010000195.1:0-26377 GCA_041082245.1 Chloroflexia bacterium | reverse complement strand
CCCCAGGTAGGCGATCGCGATCGTCGCGAGGTACCGGCGGAGGAAGGGCGCCTGCGCGCGGAGTTCTTGCCGCACCGCGCGCGGCGCTTCCGGGAGAGCTTCCCGACCACCGGTTTCCGCCCTTGGCCGGCCGGCCAGCGCCCCTAGTGGGAGCAGGCACAGGAGTTCCAGCGCCGCTACCGTCCAGAGCGTCGCCCGGTACGCGGAAACGCGCCCCAACCCGAGCAGAAGCGAAAAGAGCCCCGGGAGGTAGCCGCCCACGAAGTACCCGACTGCCCCGACGAGCGCGGGCAACCCGTAGCCGGCGCTGAAGAGCGTCATCCGCTCCTCGGCGCTGCTGCTCTCCACCATGAACGCCCCGGCAGTCACCTGGTAGAGGAAGTCAAAGATCGCGCGCACGAGGTGCAGCCCGACCATCGCCACGGGGGAAACGGTCAGGGTGAACAGGATCAGCACACAGGCGCTCCCGGCACGCCCGAGGAGCAGGGCAGGTTTCCGGCCGATGCGGTCGGCCAGGAGGCCGGAGGGCAACGCAAGGAAAAGGGTTACGAGCGGGGAAAGCGCCTGGAGGGTTCCCAGGAAATCGCGCGACATCCCCAGGCTGTCGATATAGAGGTTGAAAAAGAGCCCGGAGATGCTCGTAGCAAAGCCGGCCAGCACGGCGTTCAACAGGAACAGGCGGGCGTTCCCCTGCAGCCGGCGCAGGCGGTACAGGTACAGGCGTAGTGCTTCCCCCATGGCACGCTACCTCGCACGGTCTTTCAGGGGATCGCTGCTCCGGACTGGAGAAGGGAGAGATGGTCGAGGGCGCGGTAGATGCAGGCCACGCTGCTCTGCGCCCAGATGCGCCCTTCCCGTATCCAGGAGAGGAGGGCCGCCGGCGGCAGCGCACACAGCTCGATCTCCTCCGTGCGGTCCAAAGCCGGCTGGCCTGCCCGCCGACAGCCCTGCGCCAGCAGGAGGTAGTTGCTGAAGGTCGCTTTGGGAGGATCGACCGCCATACGGCCCAGCGGCTCCGCCGAGGAGGCTACGTACCCGGTTTCCTCGCGCAGTTCCCGCAGGCCAGCGGAGACGACGTCCTCGCCCTGGTCGATCAGGCCTCCCGGAAGCTCCCACATCGCCTGACCGATCGCCTGCCGGTATTGCCGCACCAGGAGCACCGTGCCTTCTGTGGTCAGGGCAAAGACGGCCACCCAGTCCCGCCCTTCCCACAGGTAGTAATCGTCGAGCACCAGGCCGTTCGGCAACCGGCAGACATCCCGGCGTACCCGGAACCAGGGGCTGTCCAGCACCACCGTGGAGGAAAGCGTTTCCCAATCTCGCATGGGCGACCTCGCCGCGCCGGTTCCCCGGCGGTTCGGCGGTTGCGCTAGAAGACCCCCCGCACGTAGCCGCCGTCCACCTGGATCGCCGTGCCCGTGATGTAGGCGGCCCGTTCGGAGGCGAGGAATGCCACGAGGGCGGCCAGCTCTTCCGGCCGGCCCATACGGCCCATCGGGATCTGTCGCTCGTAGCCGGCCAGCACTTCGGCCACCGTCTTGCCTTCCCGCTCCGCGAGCGACTCTGCAAGCTGCTGCACCCGCTCGGTCAGGGTGAATCCGGGGCAGACGCTGTTCACCGTGATCCCATCCGGGGCCAGTTCGAGCGCGAGCGTTTTCGCCAGGCCGATTACCGCGCTGCGCACCGCGTTGGAGAGCACCAGGTCCGGGATCGGTTGCTTGACCGCCACGGAGGTGATATTGATGATCCTTCCCCAGTGGTTCGCCCGCATGATCGGGACCGCAGCCCGCGTCAGCCGCACCGTGCTGATCAGGTTCAGCTCGACCGCGCGCCGCCAGTCGTCGTCCGAGAAGCTCAAGAAGGGACCGGGAGGAGGACCGCCGGCATTGTTCACCAGGATGTCCAGCCGTCCGAACTGCTCCACAACGGTCGTGACCAGGTTCGTCACGTCGCGGGCTACCGTGACGTCGGCGGCAATCGCCAGCAGGCGCGCTCCGGTTTCTGTGGCGATTTCCTCCGCTGTCCGGCGAAGTTGCTCTTTGCCACGGGCGCAGATGGCGACATCGGCCCCTTCGCGGGCCAATTCCTGTGCCACCGCCTTACCAAGTCCCCGGCTGGCCCCTGCGACCAGAGCCACACGGCCTCTCAACCCCAGGTCCATTGTGAAACCTCCTTCGTCGTCCGTGGAAGCGCGCGGCGGACGATCGGGCCCACGATTCAGACGAGACGCAGGAGCGGGCTGATCGTCCGCCCGTCGTGGATGCGCTGGATGACTTCGGCGAGCAACGGTGCGATCGAGATGATGCGCAGTTTCTCCGAGCGCTTTTCCGGCGGCACATAGATCGTGTTGCTGACCACCAGTTCGCGGATTACAGGGTTCTGCAGCTTCTCGAGCGACCGGCCCACAAGCACGGGATGGGTGATGGAAAGATAGACCTCAGGCCGGGCACCGGCATCGAGCAGGGCCGGGATCTCGTCCAGGACGCTGCCGCTCGCGATCACGTCGTCGATGACGATCGGCACACGGTCCCGGATGTCGCCCACGATGTGCGTGACCCGCACCTGGGAGCCCTCGCGCCGCTTCTCCATCACCACCAGGGGAAGGTCGAGGATCTCGGCATACTTGGCCGCGAGCTTCGCCCGACCGGTGTCCGGGGCGACGATCGCCGCATCCCGGAACCGGTCGTCGTCCTGGAAATACTCGGCGAGCGTAGGAACGGCCGAAAGCGGATCGACCGGGATCTGGAAAAAGCCCTGGATCGCGGGGCTGTGCACGTCGACGTAGATGACCCGGTTGACCCCGAGCGCTTCCAGGATGGTCGAGACCACGCGGGCGCTGATCGCTTCCCGGCCCCGCGCCATCCGCTCCTGACGGGTATAGGGGAAGTAGGGGACGACGGCGGTGATCGACGCGGCGGAGGCACGGCGGAAGGCATCGACGAGCAGGAAGAGCTCCATCGTGTTCTCGTTGACCGGCTCGGAGCATGATTGGAGGATAAAGATGTCGACCCCACGCACGCACTCGTCGATCTGGACGTGGATTTCCGAGTCGGGGAGATGGGTGATGCGGAGCTTCCCCAGCGGGATCTGGAGGATCTCCGCCACTTCCTCCGCCAGCGGCAGGTTCGCGTCGCCCGAAAACAGACGCAACGGTGGCATCTGGACCTTTCTCCTCGGTATGCCGGTATCGCTTCCGGCCGTCGGGACTGCTATTCTACCATCACCGGCCCAAAACCGCAACGCGGCTTGACACCGGCTACCGTTTCGCTTAGAATTCCGGGTGTGCCGGGATTTCAGGGCAAGGTGCCTCTTCCTCCAGGCCCGGCCGGAGCGCCTCATGGGAAGTCGGTTCTGTCCGTCCCGTTTCCTATCGGTACTCGGTGGGGTGGCTGCGGGCACGGCGGTCGCTGCCGCGCTCGCGTGGTGGGCGATCCCACGGGCCGCGGACCTGCGGCCGGCCATCCTCTGTACCGTGCTCATACCGATCGGGTGCGGCCTGGGGTGGGCACTGGGAAGCGGTCGGCAGGACATCGCCACGGTCGTCTGGGCCTGCCTGGGGCTTTACCTGCTCTCCGCGTTCGCCGCGGCGCGCCTGGTCACCTTTTTCCCGGCCTGGAACTACTGGCGCACGCTGGTCCCGCTGCAGGCCGTCGGCGGAACGGCGCTCGCCCTTGCAGCGAGCCTGGAGAGGCGCAAGGTGGCCGCTCCCCATACGCAAGGGTCGTCGGAAGGCGATCCGGGCTGTGAACGGCGATGAGCGCGATCGAAGAGATCAAAGCGCGTCTGGACCTGGTGGAGCTGATCGGCGAGTACGTCCCCCTGAGGAAGGCCGGGCGTAACTACAAGGCGCTCTGCCCCTTCCATCAGGAGCGGACGCCGTCCTTCATCGTCTTTCCGGACTCGCAGCACTTTCACTGCTTCGGCTGCGGCGCCAGCGGCGACATCTTCGGGTTCGTGATGCGGATGGAAAACCGCACCTTTCCGGAAGCACTGCAACTGCTCGCCCAGCGCGCCGGTGTGCTGCTGCGCCCCCCTACCCTCCAGGAAGAGGAAGAAGATCGGGAAAGGCGCCGCCTACAGGAACTGAACCTGGCCGCGGCCCACTTTTTCCACCGGGAGCTGCGCTTTAGCGATGCCGCAGCCGGCGCACGGGCCTACCTGGAGGCACGCGGCATTGGTCCGGAAACGGTCGAGACTTTCCTCCTCGGCTACGCCCCCGACCGCTGGGACGCCCTCCTGGGATACCTCCGGGAGCGCGGCTACGCACTTGCGGAGATCGTGCGCGCCGGGCTGGCCGTCGAACGGGAAGGGGGCGGCGTGTACGATCGCTTCCGGCACCGGCTCATCTTCCCGATCCGTGACCTCCAGGGGCACGTCATCGGTTTCGGAGGTCGGGCGCTCGACGAAGCCCAGGTGCCGAAGTACCTGAACTCGCCCCAGACGGTGCTCTTCGACAAAGGCTCGGCGCTCTACGGCATCGACCGGGCGGCGCCGGCCATCCGGCGGGCGGGACGCGCGATCCTGGTAGAAGGGTACTTCGACGTGCTGATGGCCCACCAGGCGGGGTACGAGAACGTGGTGGCGCCGATGGGCACAGCGTTGACCGAAAACCAGGTGCACCTGTTGCGCCGCCTGACCCGTTCCCTCTACCTGGCGATGGATGCGGACAGCGCAGGGGCTATGGCCACGCTCCGCGGGATGGAAGTGATCCGGGAAGCGATGGGCGAGCAGGCCGTCCCCGTGCCCACCGCGCAGGGCCTCGTGCGTCTGGAACGGGCGCTGGACGGGGAAGTGCGCATCGTCGTGTTGCCCCCGGGGCGCGATCCGGACGAGGTGATCCGGGCGGACCCGGACGATTGGGCAAAGCGGCTGGCCGAGGCCGTGCCGGTGCTCGATTACGTGCTGGAACGGCTGACGCAGGAAGCCGACCTGAGCACCGCGCGCGGTAAGGCGGAAGCCGTGGAGCAGGCGTTGCCGCTCCTGGCCGAGGTCCACGACCCTGTCCAGCAGGGCCACTATGTGCAGCGCCTGGCCCATCTGGTGCAGGTGGACGACCGCGCGATCCAGGCCCGGCTTCGGCAGCGGCGTCCGGCCGGCCGACGGCCGCAGACGGCTCCGGAAGCCGAGATGCCCAGCGTGGTGGGACGGACGGAATCGGTAGAAGCTTGCCTCATCGCGCTGGTTTACCGCTTTCCCTATCTTGCAGAGTTCCTCCCCCCCGATGTGCCCGCGATGCTCTCGCGGGAAGAGCACCGGGCGCTGTGGGAGATGCGCCCCGGCGGTGAAAGGGGCGAGGGAGAGATCCCTGAGGCGCTCCAGGCCTACCTGGAAGAGCTGTTCGAGCGCTTTCGGGTAGAACTGGACGAAGAACGGGCACCGGAAGTATTGAAGCAATGCTTGCAGCGGCTGGAATACCTGGCCCTGGAACGGCAGCTGCGGGAATGCTCCTATATGCTCACCCAGGCCGAAGAGGACGGCAATCGCGACCTCGCCTGGGAGATGCTCCGGCTCAAGTCGGAGCTGAGTCAGCGCTTGCAGGGGATGCAGATCGCGCCCCCGAGCCGAATCTGGCCTGACCTGCGGCGCCACCTGGGCGACGAGACGGACGCGATCCTGTCGTCTCGTTCCTGAGGAATACGATGGTGGGTACAAATTCGGAGCAGGAACCGAGCCCCGAAGAACTGGCCCAGCTCGAGCAGGCCACCCCGGCCCCGCCTACGCGCGCTTCGAGCCGGGTACAGCAGCTCCTCGAGCTCGGCCGTTCGCGGGGTTACGTGACGACCGACGAGATCCTCAAGGCCATTCCGCGGCCGGAAGAGGAACTCGGGCAGCTCGACGAGATCTACGCGGAGCTGTTCGAGGCCGGGATCGAGGTGGTCGACGAACCGCCGGCGGCGGAAGCTGTACCGGCCGTACCGGTACGGCGCGCGCCCGCCGAACCGGAGCGGGTCGGTGTCGACGACCCGGTACGGCTGTACCTCCAGGAGATCGGGCGCGTCCCGCTCCTCACGCCGGAGGCGGAAGCGGAGCTGGCACGCGAGATCGCGCGAGCAAACCTCGCCAGCGAGGCACTGCTCGGCATGGAGGCACGCGAAGCACTTCAGGCAGATGAGCTCGCCCCGCCGGAAGAGAAGATGAAGCCAGAGGATCGCAAGAACCGGGAAGCGCTGGTGCGGATGGGCGAGCGCGCGATGCGAAAGCTCGGTGGGGACCGTGTGCTGAGTCGCAAGGAGCTGGAGGCACTCGTGCAGCGCGGCGAAGACGCCCGCCGGAGGCTAACCGAGGCCAACCTCCGTCTGGTGGTCAGCGTGGCCAAACGATACATCGGGCGCGGGATGTCCCTCCTGGACCTGATCCAGGAGGGGAACGTGGGCTTGTTGCGCGCGGTGGAAAAGTTCGACCACACGAAGGGGTACAAGTTCAGCACTTACGCCACCTGGTGGATCCGCCAGGCGATCACCCGTGCCCTGGCCGACCAGGCCCGTACGATCCGGATCCCGGTCCATATGGTGGAAATGATCAACCGCATCTCGCGCGCCTCCCGCCGGTTGCAACAAGAACTGGGTCGCGATCCCACCCCCCAGGAACTGGCGGACGAGATCGGCCTTCCGCTGGAAAAAGTGCTCTCGGTGCTCAAAACTTCGATGGAGCCGGTCTCGCTGGAAATGCCCGTCGGACAGGAAGAAGACAGCCACCTGGGCGATTTCATCGAGGACCACAAGATCCGCGAACCGGCCGACGAGGCCTCCCGCAGCCTGCTCCGGGAGCAGCTGCGCCAGGTGCTCGACTCGCTCAGCGAGCGGGAACGCGAGGTGCTCGCGATGCGCTTTGGCCTGGAGGACGGACACAGCCACACGCTCGAAGAGGTCGGGCAGGCGTTTGGCGTCACCCGCGAGCGGATCCGGCAGATCGAGGTGAAGGCGTTGCGCAAGCTGCGCCACCCCACGCGCAGCAAGAAACTGCGCGACTACCTGGAGACGTAACGCGGATGGGCGAAACAGGGGATCCGGGTCGCCCGGTAGATGAATCCAGTCTGCTCTCGCTCGACGAACTGGAGCGGCTGCTCCTGCAGCGCAGGCGGATGGAAGCCGTGACCGGGCTCCGGCGTGTTGCCTTGCCGCGGATAGAAGAACCACCCCCGGGCACGCACAGAGCACCGGCCCCGGCCGGGCTGGCCCGGCCCCAGGCGATTCCCCTCCGGAGGATCCGTCCCGCACCCCCACGTCCGGCGGTAGATCTGCTGGCCGAACCGTTCTCCAGGGCCTGGGAGCCGTGGTTGCGCAGCCCGACGGCGCGCCTGCGTCCCCTGCCCCCGCGCCGCCGGCGCCGCCCGACCCCGCGCGCGCTCGTGGCGCTGAAGAAGGGGTTGGCGAGCATCATCGATGGCCTGATCGTGCTCGCGCTCATCCTTTTCGTGATCGCGCTGGGTTTCACGCTCTACGACACCTACATCGGCCGGCTGCTGCATCGCTCGGGCTCTTCCGTCGTCCGCGCGCAGGGGACGACATGGGTCTGGCAGGGCCGCCTGGCACCACCGGTGGAAGATCTGAGTTCGGCGCCGCTCCCCTTCGTCCCGTACAGCACCACGGTCACCCTCCAGCCGCGCGACGTTCCCCCTCCTACCCCTGCCCCGGGGCTGGAGAACCCTACGCGCCTCCTGATCCCGCGCATCCAGCTCGATACCCCCGTGGTCGAGGTCACGATCGAGAACGGCGTGTGGCAGGTCGCAGAATATGCCGCCGGGTACCACCGCGGCAGCGCACGTCCGGGTACCCTGGGGAACACCGTGATCTCGGGGCATAAAGGGCTCTACGGAGCGGTCTTTCTCCGGCTGGACGAACTGATGCCGGGCGACGAGATCTTTCTTTACGCCGGCCCACGGCTGTTCCGGTACCTGGTGGTCGAGAAAAAGAGCGTCTGGCCGCATCAGGTCGAGGTTATGGCCCAGACGCCCGTGCCGACGCTTACGCTGATCACCTGCACGGCCTACGATACACAACGGCTCGTCGTGGTAGCGCGCCTGGACAGGGAAATGCCAGGCGGCACGGCAACTACGCCTTGAGCCAGAAAAAGCGCTTGCCTTGGGCCCGCCGCACGGTGCGGCAACGGCCCGCCAGGGCTTTCGGGCGCAGGGCTGCTTTGTCGGGAGGGATCGATGCGCGAACAAGACCGCTCCGAAGAGCACGTACCGGAGGCCAGGCAGCCGGCCGTACGGCGCTGGACGACCCTCGAGATCCTGGGACTCCTCGTCAGCGCGCTTCTGGTGGCCGCTCCTCTCCTTTCCCTGGCCTATTCGTTCCTCTTCCCGGCACGGGCACCGGCCTTTGCCCCGACCCCCACCAGCGTCCCCACACCCACAAGCGGGCCTACGCTCCCGCCGACGGATACCCCCGCTCCGTCGCCGACGCCCACGCCGACCGAGACCCCGACCCCGGGGCCGACCCTTCCCCCGACAGAGACGCCGACCCCCGGCCCCACGCCGATCCCTACCGAAACGCCCACCCCGGGGCCCACGCCTGTCCCCACGACACCGGCCCCGGTGCAGCTCACGGTGAGCAAGGTGGCGGATCGTGAGAGCGCATACCCGGGCGACCCGGTGGTCTTTAGCATCGGGTTGAGCAACAGCGGCGGTGCGCCCGTATCGGTCACGGTCGATGATACAGTACCGGGGCAACTGGCGCTCCAGAGCGTGTGGCATACCTGCAGCGGTGGCTCGATCGAGTACCCGTCGCCCGGGCGGTTCATTGCCCGCGACCTGGGCGTACCCGCGGGCCAATCCTGCCAGATCGTCGTCGGCACCCAGGTACTCGAAGGATGCAACTGCAGCGTGGTCAACCGCGCGGACTGGTCCGCCTCCGGCGTGGGGAGCGGGAGCGCGAGCAGCCAGCCGGTGTTTCTCTATGCGGGACCGACCTTAACGCCCACCCCCTGGCCTACCGGGCTGCCCACGTTCACCCCAGTCCCGACATCTCCTCCTGCCCCCACTGCAACGCCCACCTGGCCGCCCACACCCGGGCCTACGGCTACGCCCACCTGGACCCCGACCGCTGGGCCCACCGCAACCCCCACCTGGACCCCCTCCCCAGGCCCCTCGGCAACCCCGACACCCACCGCCGGGCCGGGGACCCCCGCACCCACACCCCGCCCGCATACCCCGCGCCCCGGAGCCTCCCCCACCCCGACGCCGCTCTGCGCGCGCGCTGTGGTGAGCGGGCGGGTCTGCGCGCCAGGAGTTGTGGTGCGCATTTCCTCCTGCTGTCCGCCGTGGAGCGCCACGACCACAAGCGACGCCCAGGGCCGCTTTGCCTTTGCCGCACTTACGGCGGGCACTTACACCGTCGAAGCCCAGGGGCGGAGCCGCGTGGTGACCCTGCCGAACTGCGATAGCCGGGTGCAGGTCGACCTCTGCCCCGGTGCCACCCCAGAAGCCACCGCTTTGCCTGCGCCGACGGAAGTAACGGTCGCGCCCACGGTAACCGTCAGCACGCCGGGAGAGGCGACGCAGCCTCCGTTTGCCGCGGATGTGACGCTCGAGGCGGAGGCCGAGCCGGGGGGCGCGCAGCCTGGAGAGGGCGTGCGTTTCCGCCTCACCCTGCACAACTGGCGCGAAGCCAGGTCGCTGGACGAGATCGTGGTCACCTGTACCTTCAGCGATAGCCTGGAGCTCCAGGGGGCCTTCAGCCCGCTCGGGGTGCCCCGGGTGAAGGGGCAGGAGGTGACCCTCCAGGTGCGCCGTCTGGCGGCCGGACAGGCGCTGCCGTTGCAGGTGGATGCACTGGTACGCCCCGGGGCGCAGCCCGGGACCCGCATCCCGGTCCAGGCCGTAGCACAGGCTGCCGGGGGTGTCGTCGTGCGCTCGAACCTGCTGTGGTTCGAGGTGCTCGGGGAAGGCACGCCCATCCCGGAGGCGACCCGGGCGCCGGCCACGCCTGGGGTAGGAGGCATCGGCCCGGAGATACTCCCGACGGCCGGCCCTGGAGCGACCGGCGGCCAGATGCCGTACACCGGCTCCGGCTTGCCCGTGATCGGCATGCTCCTGGGAGGTGTGGTGCTGCTCTCGCGGCAGCTGCGGCTGCGTAGGGCCCGCAGGTAAGGCCTGTACCCGCACGCGAACCAGGAGCGCGCACCGGCCACCGACCCCAGTGCGGCCTGGGCGTAAGAAGCGCGTGCCCCGAGCATCAGCCACAGGGCTCCTCCGGCAGATTCCCCCAAGGCTGCTCCGCCCTGCATACAGGTATTGAGCAAACCCACCGCGCGCCCCCGTTCCGCCTCCGGAACGGCTTCCATAGCGACAAGCGTCGTATAGTACCCCAGGGAGTTTCCGAGGCAGTAAACAGCGTAGAGGACGTAGAGGGACCGTTTGCCCATCCCATCCTCGCTCGCAGAGCCTCTTTCCGCGCGGGCCAGCTCCTACACGTGGGAAAACGGACCTCCAGCTCCCTCACACCCGAGTGGGAAAGCACACGGTAACCGAAGCCGGCCGGCCTGTGCCGCGCGCCCGACGTTCACTCCAGGGCTGCCTGCACCGCAGCGCCGATATCCAGGAACCCGCAGCCGTAGACGTTGTTCGGCACCCCGGTGGTGCCTCCGCAGGCGCAAACGGAATCCTCGCCCTGGCATTCCCGATCGACCGGGATCGGGCGTGCGGTGCGGCAGAGAAGCGCGCGGGTCGCTTCGAACTGCCCGATGAGCTGCGGGTCCGCGGACCAGAGCAACGCCACCGCGCCGGCCACGTGGGGCCCGGCCATAGAGGTGCCGCTCGCGCTCTTGTACCCACCCCCGGGGACCGTGGAGAGGATATCCATCCCGGGGGCGACGATGTCCGGCTTGAGGGAAGGGCCGGCCGGACCGCGGCTGCTGAACTCGGCGATTTCCGCCTGGTTGTCCGTCGCCCCCACCGTCAGCACGCCTTCGTAGTTCGCCGGTGGCGTGTGCACCGTACCGCAGGCGGGGCCGTCATTGCCGGCGCTGACCACGAGCAGGATCCCGGCTGCCCGCATTGCTTCCACGGCCGTGCGGAGCGTCTCGGGGTCACATCCCTCGAGCGGCGGGCATCCCCAGGAGTTGTTTACCAGGTGCGGCGCGTAGGCCACGTCGCCGTCGCGGAACGGGTCCCCGCCGATCGGGTAAGGAGCGAGGAAGAACTCCAGGCACTCGATGTACGCGCCCGGATTCCCCAGACCACGGCGCATGTTCCGGCAGCCGATCCAGCGCGCGCCTGGGGCGATCCCGGTGCGGTGCCCCGCCCCGTCCTCACCCAGGATGATCCCCATAGTATGTGTGCCGTGCATATCGTCGTCGACCGGCTCCGGGCTTCCATCCCAGGCATCGTGCCAGTTGTAGTCGTGGTGCGCCGTCCGGCCGTCCCAGCCGCGGTAGTGCGGGCGCAGGAGAGGATGCTGCCAATCGTAGCCGGTGTCCTGCCCCGCGACCACGATTCCTTCTCCCGTCACACCGAGCTCCCAGGCAAGGTCCGCGTGAATCGCCTTCAGGTTAGGGGTGATACCGGTCGGCGGGTCTTCTTGCGGGATCAGGGAAGAAAGCGTAAGGAGGCGGGGATAACGCCGCACGTTCGGGTTCCGCCGGACCTCGGCCACGCCCGGCCATCTGCGGAAATAAGCCATCCAGCGATGGTGCCCATCCACCCGGATCATGTTCACGAGGTAGTAGGGACGGTAGGGAAGGCCGAGTGCCTCCAGTTCGGCGCGCAGCGGCCCCTGGGTGCGCAACGCGGTCTCGCGCAGCCGGTCGTAGACAAACTGGAGCCGCTCCTGCCGGTCCGGAATCGCATAAGCAGGGGAAAGGTCAGCCTGCGCCTGCAGGACGATCAGGAAGCCATCATCAGAAAAGCCGGGCTCGCCCAGGGCAACGTAGACGCCGCCCCATGCGGCCAGGGCGAGCAGCGCGACCAGCAGGGCCGGCCAAAGGGAGGCGCGTGGGGAAGAGGGTTTCTTCTGGCGACGGGCGTACCACTGGAGCAGCTGACGTCCCGCCCACAAAAGCAGCCCAAGAACGATCCCCAACACCGCCCCGGCGAGATACGCCAGGACGTGCGACACCGCGGGGTTCCCAAGTTCCAGGTCGCGCGGATCGACGAACAGCAAAGGAAGCGCGTGGGCGGCCCAGGCGAGGGGGAAAAGCGGGTAGAGCCCGCTCCGGCGCGCACGAAGCTCGGTCAGGAGAAGGCCCGCAGGGAGCAACAGCGCGAGGTCCAGGTCCGGAGACGGCG
Organism: Chloroflexia bacterium; assembly: GCA_041082245.1. Lineage (GTDB taxonomy): Bacteria > Chloroflexota > Chloroflexia > DTKN01 > DTKN01 > DAOTVY01. The sequence continues at coordinate 14,148 of JBDOIE010000195.1, read as the reverse complement.
CGACGCCCGGCGCGAAACGCGTCCGTCCGGCCAGGAAGACCCCGTACCCGATCAGGCTTGCCAGTGCCGCAGCCCAGCGGTGCCTGTAGGCACGGTGCAGGAGCAGGAATCCGATGCCCCAGACGAGGGGCAGCATGGGCAGCGTGAATCCTAGGGATCGGAGGGCGAGCTCGAGGCTCGTCCAGCGGTCACCCAACGCGCCGGTAAGTGGCCAGGGCAGGGTGACAACAGCGGCTGAAGCCAGCCCGAGAAAGAACGGCACCGCGCGGAAACGCTCCAACCCGAACCATTCCGCGAGCGGAACCGGAGCGGTTCTCAGGAGGCGGGGGATGCCCCAGGCGACGAAGGGCAGGTAGAGGAGCAGGCCGACGCTCCGTGCCAGCAGGGAAAGGCTTACATCCCCAGGGAACAGGAGCGCAAGCACGCCATCGATCGCCCAGGCGCCGCCGAGCGCGCCCAGGAAAGCAGCGGTGGCGGCAAAGGCCATCCAGCGGGGGAAGCGGGAAGCCTCTCCGGCAAGGAGCAGCAAAGGCGCCGTTCCCAGGACCAGGTCCAGGCCGAGCGCTAACAACCGACCGCCAGTGCCCGTCCCGCACGCCGCGATCAGGCAGAAGGGAAGGAGAAGAAGCCAAAAAAAGCTTCCCGCGATGGCGAGTGTCTGGACACATCCACCAGGTTTCGCTTCGCCGCGCATACGCCTCCGAACGGGTTGTTGCCGACTTCTGTGGGGTGCTGTGCAAGCGCCATCGCGTCCGGGGAGAGCCAGGCCGTCCGGAAAGGCCGGCTCCTCAGCGCCCCGTGCCCTCCGCCGGAGCGCGGCGCCGTCGCCGCGGGCGCCGTTTCTCCTCGCGCGGCGCGCTTTCCTCCTTTGCGGGCTCCAGGGGCGGCAGTGCGAAAGCGCTCAATTCGTAGGGGTTTTCCCCGGGGAGAAAGACCTCGGTCACCGTGCCGGTGGTCAGTAGCTGTACCTTTCCCCGCCGCTCCGCCTCCCGAACGAAATCGATGAAGCGGGTGAAGTGACGCCCCTGGGAATCGGCATAGTGCCGCTCGTCAAAGTCCCCCAAGATCTCCTTCATAAGCAGCTTCAGGGTAGCCAGCGTGCAGGCGTTCTTCCGCTTGCGGGCCAGGTGCAGCGCTTCGACCAGCACGTCGTAGATGTCCTTTGTTTCGGGCTCCGAGGGCCCGATCTCATCGGCGAGCTGGTGGTAGAAGATGAACTCGTCGGCGCTCTGGGCCAGGTGGGAGGAGGTTGACTCCGCCACCCCGATGACAATGACGTGCTTGCCGTGCTGGCGGATCGTGTTCACCAGAGGGATGAAATCGCGGTCCCCCGTCACCAGGATGTAGGTCTGGATGTTCGGGTAATCGTAGAGGGTGCGCATTGCGTCGATGACCATATGGATGTCGACGCTGTTCTTGATGGCTTCCCCGTTTCCTGCCCCCTCCTGGCCGTAGTAGTAGGTCGGGACGTAGCGCGGCTCGATCCCGTTCGCGTAGAGGGCGTTCGTCACCCGGGAAAACTGGTACCAGTCTGCATAGGCACGGGCGAGCACGACCCGCCCGTACTGCTTGCAGCGGTCCATGATGTACTCAAAGTTCGGGTTGGTGCCGTACTTGTCGCGCGTAGAGATGTAGATGTTTTCGAAATCGACGAAAACGGCCACGTCGGGCCCACCAGGCTTGTCCATCGAACTCCCTGCTTATTCGCCGCCGTAGCGTTGTGCGCTGCGTTTCTGGGCTCTTCGCTCCTTCCGTCGCAGCCGCCGTAGCGCCTTACGGATCTTTTCCCGGCGGATCTCGCTCTTGGAAGCATACCGCTGCTTGCGACGGTACTGCTGTAGCTGTCCACTCTGCGACAGTTCGCGGCGAAAACGCTTCAAAAGGCCTTCCAGCGCTTCTGCAGCCTGTCGCTCGGTTCCCGGCATTGTGTCTGCTCACCTCCTCGTGTGCAAAGGTTCTTTACGAAATATTCTACTACACCCCTCGCGCTTATGCAACCGAATGGGGTTCTTGCGCCAGGACATCGTTACCATTACGCGAAGGGAATGGTTGCGGCTCCGGCGCTAGCGGTCCTCAAGCGCTCAGGGTGTACTGGCCCAAAGGCATCGCCGCTTTCCCGCCGCTGCCTCGGGACGCGATCAGCACCGATCTGATACTGGCCAGTAGTCCAGATGCGGGTAACGATCTGTTCGCCCATTACAGTGGGCGGCGGAACGGGTACCCCGGCAATCGTCGGGTGCGCAGGCATTCCCCGAGCAAACCTTCAGCCGAAGTTGCACGGTCGAAATTCACGTCGCAACCGCACGACGTGCTTGGACGCTCCCTGAACCGCATGCCGCCGATTCATCTGCTCGTGCTCAAGCAGAGTTCGCAGGTCTATGAGGACTGTCCTGTTCCTCCCAGGGGGTGAAGGTTTTCCCCTGGCCCTTGGAAGAGGAGGGCAGAAGGTGAGAGAACAAGACCTCCCTCAGACGCTCGAGCTCGAGATGGATGAAAAACCGCCGGGGCACGGACCGGAAAAACCGCTGAAGCGAGGCTCCCCGAAAGGAAAGCGAGGCATAGTTGGGCAACGGCCGGCCGAGCAGCCTTTGGAGCCCCTCGATTTGCCGTCGGAAACTCGGCAAGAGCGACGGGTAGTAGAAGGATGGGGAGATGGCCACCCTCCTCCGGCGCTCCGGCGTAGGGAAGGAACCGAATTCATATTCGAAAGGAATCTCCCGGACGGGCCGGCCCATCAAGAGGTTCCCTTCGCACCAGAGATACTTCATGCCCAGCCGGAGCATCCCCTCCTTCCGGATTCTCCGTACCGAGGCCGCGATCCGGGTGCTGGTCAGGACACCGAAGCGGCCGTGCTGTGCTGCCCGCCGAACGTAATCCACGTCTTCGCTCAGGCGTAGCGTTTCGTCAAAGCCACCGATCCTTTCGTGCAATTCCCGCCGCACCAGGATACAGAAGCCGGGGGCATAGGGACGAAAAGGCTGCATGAGAAAGAAATAGAGGCTGGCCGCTCCATAGACGGCTTCTTCGAGCAGGTTGCCATCCCAGGTGACCATCCATGCCGTGGCCACGTCGTACCCTTTCTGCAGGAATTCCTGTACCGCGCGCTCGAGGAAGTCAGGGGGCGGAAGCACATCGGCATCCAAGAAGAAGAGAAGGTCGCCTGTGGCAGCCCGCGCGCCGGCATTCCGTCCCACAGCCGGGCTACCGCCGCGCACCACGCGGGCTCCGCGCTCTCGGGCCAGTTCGGCCGTGCCATCGGTCGAGCCGGCATCCGCGACGATAATCTCATCGGCCGGCCGGGTCTGCGCGGCCAGCGCGTCGAGCAAGTGGGGCAGATAGCCAGTCTCGTTCAGGGTAGGGATGACAATGCTCAGGGTGATTCGGCCCGGGCGGGCGGACCTTACAGTCCGATGGACGGCCCCTGTTTCCCTGTTCACCCTCCGGCTCATCCCACATCCTCCATTCTCTCAACTCGGCTACTGCCACCTCACCCTCGGCTGGATAGGCTATTCGAATTATAGAGTGGCCAGGACAACCAGGCAACTCGGAAGGATCGCGATCCTTGGCTCGCTAGCGTGGGATGAAAACCGGTTTGAAGTTTGCCCCCTTGTCTGGTACAATGGCCGCATCGCGTGGGCTTCCCCCAGGAGGTGGATGATGGCCCTCATTCCGTTCGTGCGCAACCACAGCGACCTGAGCACCGACCGTGGGTTCCAGTTCGAGTTCTACTGCGATCGCTGCGGAGATGGCTTCCGCACAACTTTCCAGCCTTCCGCGACCGGGATCGCGGGAGAGGCACTCGAGACCGCCGGTGAAATCTTCGGCGGGTTGTTCGGCACCGCGTCACGCATCGGCGACCGCGTGCACAGCGCCGCCTGGGAAAAGGCGCACGACAAGGCCTTTGCCCGGGCGGTCGAAGAAGCGCGCCCGAACTTTGTGCGCTGCCCACGCTGCACCCAGTGGGTCTGCCGGGCCTCGTGCTGGAACGCGGAACGCGGCCTCTGCAAGGAGTGCGCGCCGGATGTCGAGGTCGAGCTGGCCGCCGCCCAGGTGGAGGCTACGATCGCCCAGGGGCGCGAAGCGGTCGCGGCCGGTACGTACATCACCGAGGCCGACCGGGAACGCCTGACCACCCAGAAACTGCGCGCGACCTGCCCACAGTGCGGCGCCGCCCTGGATGCGCCGGCCAAGTTCTGCCCAGAATGTGGCGCTCCCCTGCAGGCCGACAGGTTCTGCGTCTCGTGCGGCGAAAAAATCCCCGCCGGGGCCAGGTTCTGCCCGGAGTGCGGGGCACGACAGCCCTGACGGGTACTTTCTTGAAGAGAAAGGGTCGCCGGATGCTTCGTCGGCCTCTTATCGCTCTGGACGGAAACGTCTTTTCCCTGGAAGGGAGCACGGTCCATGGCGTCTACGCAAGTTACCTGGAAGCGCTCGAGGACGCCGGCGCGATTCCCCTGATCGTCCCGCCGGTACTGGACGAAGACGCCCTGCAGGAAGCGCTGGACCGCCTGGACGGTGTGCTCCTCACAGGGGGATACGACCTGCCCCCCGAATGGTACGGACAGGAACCGCATCCACGTACCACGCTGGCCCATCCCCAACGCCTGGAGGCAAGCCGCCGTCTGGCCGAAGCGGCGGTGAAAAGGGGCTTGCCGGTGTTGGGGATCTGCATGGGCTGCCAGCTCCTGAACGTCGTCCTGGGCGGCGACCTGATCCAGGACATCCCAGACCTTGTGGGAACAGCGGTGACACATTCCGGGACCTCTCACTCGATCCGCCTGGACCCTTCGTCGCGTCTTTTCGCGATCCTGGGGGCGGAAAAGCTCGAGGTCAACTCCTCGCACCACCAGGCGGCCGGCCGGCCCGGAAAGGGACTCCGACCGGTGGCGTGGGCCCCGGACGGTGTGACCGAGGCCCTGGAAGCCGAGGAGGCGCGCTTCCTGCTCGCTGTCCAGTGGCATCCGGAGCGGATGCTCGACCGACCGGAACAACGCGCGCTCTTCCGGGCGTTCGCGCAGGCAGCGCGCGAAGCGCGCTGACCGGGGAGTACACGATGGAACTGCGTCCGTCTCGCCTGTGGCCGGTGGCCCTGGCGCTCGGCTGGCTGCTCGATTTCCTCTTCTGGAAAAAGGCCCCGGGGATCAACTTTGCCCTCTACATCGCCGTGTGCCTGGGCGCCGGAATGGTGTTGCTGCACTTCGAGGGCATCCGCCCGGCCCGACGAAGCCTCTGGCTGCTCCTGCCCACCGCTTTCTTCACCGTACTCACCTTCCTCCGCGCGGAACCGATGAGCGTGGGGCTCGCCTGTTTCCTCACACTTCTCCTCCTCGGGATCTTCAGCGTGACCTTCTGTGGCGGACGCTGGGTGGAGTACAGCCTGCCGGACTATCTGGTGCAGCTCTGCAACCTGCTCGGCAGCGCGCTTTCGCGCGGTGGGGTGTCGCTGGCCGCTGCTCGGAGACAGGGCCGGGAGCAGCCGCGGCTTCTCCTGCGCAGGGCCGGCCCGATCCTGCGGGGGATCCTGATCGCCGCCCCCATTGTCCTCGTATTCGCCGTACTGCTCGCTTCTGCCGATCCGATCTTTGCCCAGCGGCTGCGCGATTGGACGGCCTTCCTGTGGCTAGAGAGATGGCCGGAGTATCTGTTGCGAGGCGCGTACATCCTGTTTGCCGCCTACCTTCTGGCCGGGATCATCCTGCACGCGGCTACCCGGAGCCGGGAGGAAAGGCTGGTCAACGGAGGGGGGCCGCTGATCCGGCCTTTCCTGGGCTTTGTCGAGTCCACGATCGTCCTGGCCAGCGTCGAGTTCCTTTTCGCGTCTTTTGTCGTCGTCCAGTTCCAGTACTTCTTCGGGGGCCAGGCGAACATCCGCGTGGGCGGATTCACGTACGCCGAGTACGCCCGGCGGGGGTTCGGAGAGCTGGTCACCGTGGCCTTCTTCAGCCTGCTGCTCCTGCAGGCGCTCAACCTCTTCGCACGCCGAGAGACCGTTTCCCAGCGCCGGGCCTTCTCGGGGCTGGCGATCGCGCTGGTCGCTCTGGTGCTCGTGATCCTGGTCTCGGCGTACCGAAGGCTTCTCCTGTACGAGGCCGCCTACGGCTTTACCCGCCTGCGGACCTACACGCACGTCTTCATGGTCTGGCTAGGGCTGTTGCTCGTCAGTGTCGCAGTCCTGGCGATCGTGCGGCGCGAGCGGGCATTCGCCCTGGCCGCCCTCCTGGCCGCGCTCGGCTTTGCCGGCACCCTGGGTGCGATGAACGTCGACGGGTTTATCGTCCGTGCGAACATTGCCCGCGCGATGGCCGGCCAGGAGCTGGATGTGGGCTACCTGGCCACCCTCTCCGATGACGCCCTTCCCGCTCTGGCAAGCGCCTTCCGTTCCCCGACGCTGCCGGCCGAAATCCGGGGATCGGTGGGAACGGCTCTCGTCTGCCGTTTGCAGCTGCGAAGCGACCCGCCGCGGCCCTGGCCCTCTTTCCATCTCTCCCACTGGAAGGCAGAGCGCCTCCTTTCCGAGCTCAGACCCGACCTGCGAGGGTACCCCTGGTACCTGAAGGACGACATTCCCTGGGTGATTGCCCCCGACGGGAAACAGTACCCGTGCACCCGGTAACAACGCATCGCATGAAGTTTGGCTCTTTGGGGGGTGGGCGAAGGTAACGCCTTCGCTCACCCCGTGCGTTGCAACATAGCCGGAATGCCACGATGCCCCGTTTGCGAACCCTCGCCGGCCGTGGTACAATCCCCGCCGCTTTCACCAACCGACGGAGGTAGCGCTGATGGCTGAAAATGCTACACCGCGCCATATGCCTCCCCTGTGGGTGGTCAAACTGCGCGCTCCTTTCTTCACTGCGGACCTCGTCCCGGTCGTGCTGGGTACCGTTCTTGCCTGGGCCCGCACAGGGGTGTTCCATCTGTGGGCCTTCCTGCTCACGCTCATCGGCGCCATCTGCCTGAATGCCGGCACGAACATGACGAACGACTACTTCGACCACACCTGGGGATCGGACGAAGTGAATCGGGAATTCGCCAACCCCTTCACCGGCGGAAGCCGCGTGATCCAGCTGGGGCTCGTCCCGCCGAAGGAGATGCTCTGGCAGGGGGTGGCTTTCTTCGTCGCCGGTTCCCTGATCGGCCTGGTGCTGGCCTATACGCGCAGCTGGGCCATCCTCTGGCTGGGAATCGTGGGGGTGTTCTGCGGTTTCTTCTACACCGCGCCGCCTGTTCGCCTGGCCCGCACCGGTATCGGAGAACTCGCGGTAGGGCTTTCCTTCGGACCCCTGATGGTCCTGGGCGCCTACATCGTGCAGACGGGGCACCCGGACTGGGAACCGGCGATCGCCGGCCTGCCGGTCGGGATCCTCATCGCGCTCGTGCTCTGGATCAACGAGTTCCAGGACGCCCCTGCCGACGCCGCCGTGGGCAAGAACCACCTCGTCGTGCGGATGGGGCGCAGACGTGCCGCGGCCGTGTACGGCGTCCTGCTCGCCCTGACGTTCGTGAGCCTCCTTGCGAGCGTCCTCCTGGGGCGCGTCACGCCCTACGCCCTGCTCGGACTGCTGGCCGTCCCCTGGGCCTGGATGGCCTACCGTGTCGCCCGCATGCATTACGACCATCCGCGGGAGCTGACCCCGGCGAACGCGCTGACCATCCGTATCCACCTCGCGACCGGGCTGCTGATGGCCGCCGGCTACCTGCTGCAGGGGTTGCTGGGATGACGTTCGCTTCCCCGGAAGAAAAGCGGGCCTACGTGCGCACCGTCTTTACCCGGCTGGCACCCCACTACGAACGGGTCAACCGGGTGCTCTCCCTGGGCCAGATCCGGGCCTGGAGGCAGGCAGCAGCGGCGGAAGCGGACCTCCCGCCGGGAGGCTGTGCGCTCGATGTGGCCACGGGCGATGGCGAACTCGCCCGTGCCCTCCTGAGGCGGTGGCCGGGTGTGACCGTCGTCGGGCTCGACCTCACGCGGGCGATGTTGCTGCAGGGCCGCGCGCGCTCGCCAGGATGCTCCATCCGGTGGGTCGAGGGGGATGCCCTGCGCCTGCCGTTCCCGGACGGCTCGTTCGATGCCGTATTGAGCGCCTTCATGATGCGGAACGTGACGGACGTCGAAGGAGCGTTTCGGGAACAGGCGCGCGTCGTCCGGCCCGGAGGACGGGTCGTCTGCCTGGAGATGGTCTGGCCCCGGCACCCGCTGGCGCGGTTCTACTTCGCCGTCGGTATGCCCCTGGTGGGCCGTCTGCTCACGGGCGACGTGGACCCCTACCGGTACCTTCCGCGTTCGGCGGAGACGTTCCTCACGCCGGAGGCGCTGGCGGCAACCATGGAACGCGTGGGGTTGCACCCGGTACGCTTCCGGCGCCTGATGATGGGAAGCGTCGCGCTGCACGTGGGGGTGCGCCCGGAATAGCAGCTCAGAGACCCACCCCGTCGATCGCGGTACCGCAGAATCGGCAACGGCCGTCCTGCAGGGCGCGCTCCAGCACCTGGAAGCCGAAACGGCGGATCACCGGCCGGTGGCAGCCCGGGCAAAGCGTATCTTCCCCTCCTGCCCCGGGGACATTTCCCTCGTACACGTACCGCAACCCCACCTCGTAGCCGATGTCGCGGGCGCGGTGCAGCGTGGCCACGGGGGTGACCGGCCGGTCGAGCATCTGGTAGTGCGGGATAAAGCGACTGATGTGCCAGGGGTACTGTGGGCCGAGTTCCTGGGCGATGAAAGTGGCGATCTCCCGCAGTTCCTCGTCCCCATCGTTCAATCCGGGGATGATGAGCGTGGTCACCTCCACCCATACGCCCTGTTGCACCATCTTCTTGAGGCTATCCAGCACTGGCTGGAGGCGCGCCCCGCACTGTTCCTTGTAGAAAGTGTCGCGGAACGATTTCAGGTCGACGTTCGCCGCATCGAGATAAGGGTGAAAGGTGTCCAGCATCTCCGGGGTCATATAGCCGTTCGTCACGTAGACGTTCGCGATCCCGGCCTGATGGGCGAGTACCGCGATATCGTACGTGTACTCGGCAAAGACGGTCGGCTCGGTGTAGGTGTAGGCGATGCTCCGGGAACCGTACCGACGCGCCTCTGCCACCACGCGTTCCGGTGGTACGGTATCCCCAACGATCGTCTTTCGTTCCCGTGGCCACTGGGAGATGTCGGCGTTCTGGCAGAAGCGACAGCGGAAGTTGCACCCCACCGTGGCGAGGGAAAAGGCTGTGCTTCCAGGATAAAAGTGGAAGAGCGGCTTTTTTTCCACAGGATCCACAGCCATGGAGACTGGCCGGCCGTACACCAGGCTGTAGAGCACGCCCCCGCGGTTCTCGCGCACGCCGCACACCCCGCGATGCCCATCGGCGATCACGCAACGGTGCGCACACAGGTTGCAGCGGACGCGGCCCTCTTCCAGCTTCTCGTAGAGGAAAGCTTCCTTCACGGTACCCTCCCGGGAGGGTCGAAGCGCGGTCGGGCCAGCGCGATCCCACGCACCTCGCCCACCCCCGCCTGCCGCAGCGCCTGCGCGCAGGCTTCCATGGTCGCTCCCGTAGTGTAGACGTCGTCGACCAGCACCACACGCGGAGGCGGATCACGGCCTTCCCAGCGGAAGGCCTGAGCGACGTTCTCCTGGCGAGCCTGTCGGTCGAGCCCGACCTGGGGACGCGTGTTGCGCACGCGCACCAGGCCCCGTTCCAGAAGCGGCCAGCCCAACCGCCTGGCGGCCTCGCGAGCCACAAGGGCTGCCTGATTGTAACCCCGGGCCCGTTCCCGCTCCTTATGGAGCGGCACCGGGACAACGGTCGAATCGGGCCAGCCCAGGGAGGCAATATATCCCCCCAGCAGCTCGCCCAGCGGCCCGGCCAACACCCGCCGGCCCCGGTATTTCAGTTCGTGCACAGCCCGTTGCAGCGCCCCCTCGAAGAAGAATGGAGCGCGCACGCACTCCAGGGCCAGCCCATCCGCCCGGCAGGAAGGGCACACGCCTGGACGGGAAAGTGGCCGGCCGCACCGCTCGCAGACCGGCCCGTCGACGCGCCCCACCCGCGATAGGCACTCCGAGCAGAGCCAGGAACCCGGCCTCCGGCATGCCACGCAACGCGGAGGGAAGAGCAGATCCAGAAAGCCCTGCCACAGACGCTCGACCCATGGGGCCTCGGTCTCCACTCCGGCCTCCGTCACCTGCGTGCAGCCCGCTCTTTCATTATACCACCGCTTATTTCCCGCACCCCGGGCTGGCCGTCCGCCAGAGGCGGCGACAGAGGTTCTCGCCGAAGCGCGCCTCGGCCCGTGCGACCATCTCCGCGGCCAGGGCGTTGTGCCGCCGGACGAGCGCAGGGAGGTCGAGGGCCACGATCTTCCCGTCCTGCACCCGCACCTGGCCGCCCACGATGGACAGGTCCACGTTCACGGGGCTACAGAGGAGGAGCGCCGCAACCGGATCGTGCTGCGCGCCCGCGTATTCCAGCCGCTCCCGGCGGATCCCGATCAGGTCGGCCGCCCTGCCCACCGCCAGACAACCGATGTCCTCCCGCCCCAGGACACGTGCCCCGCCCAGCGTGGCCAGCTCCAGCGCCTGCAGCACCGAAAGGGCGCTCGCACCGTACCGCACCCGCTGCAGGAGCAGACAGCACCGGGCTTCCGCGAGCATATGGGAGGAATCGTTGCTCGCGCTGCCGTCTACCGCCAGTCCCACGGGGACACCCGCACGCAGCATCGGCACCACGGGAGCGATCCCCGACCCCAGACGCATGTTCGAAGTGGGGCAGTGGGCTATCCCGGTTCCGGTCTCGGCCAACCGGGCGATCTCGGCCGCATCCAGGTGCACCGCGTGGGCGAACCAGACGTCGGGCCCCAGCCACCCGAGCTCCTCCATCAGCGCAAGGGGCCGCTTCCCGTACACCTCCAGGCAGTACCGCTCCTCATCCAGCGTCTCTGCCAGGTGGGTGTGGAGGCGTACCCCGGAGCGTCGTCCGAGGTCGCGCATCTCCTCCATCGCCCGGCGGCTGACCGAAAACGGGGAGCAGGGGGCCAGGTCGATACGGAGCATCGCGTACGGTTGCGGGTCGTGGTAGGTGCGGATCAGGCGTTCGCTGTCGGCGAGGATCTCCTCTTCCTCCTGCACGACCTCGTCCGGAGGGAGCCCCCCGGAGGACCGTCCGCGTGACATACAACCCCGGCCGGCATGGAACCGGATGCCCATCTCGCGTGCCGCCGCGATCTCCGCGTCGATCGAGACGTCGCTGCCCCGGGGGAAGACGTAGTAGAGGTCGCTTGTCGTCGTGCAGCCCGAGAGCAGGAGCTCTGCGATCCCAAGGCGGGTGCTGACGTCGACCGCCTCCGCGTTGAGTTCTCCCCAAACGCGGTACAAGCGCGTCAGCCACTCGAACAGCTCGGCATCCTGCACGGCGGGTAGGGCGCGGGTCAGGGTCTGATAGAGGTGGTGGTGGGTGTTGACGAGCCCGGGCAGCACAACCATCCCACGGGCATCGATGACGCGCTCAGCCGTGTGGGGAAGCTCCGGCGTGGGGCCCACAGCCCGGATCACACCGTCCTCGATCCAGAGGGCACCGTCCGCAAGGACCCGAAGCTCGGCATCCATCGTGACCAGAAGATCGGCATGCTGAAGTAGAAGTGTGGCCATATGGCCCTCCCCGCGCCTCCAGGTGGACAAAGGAGAGGGCCTGCCATACCGGCAGGCCCCGATCCTCGAATCCGCCCCGTTTACTTTTCTTCTTCCTTCTCCGCGCCCGCTTCCTCAGCCGCTTCCTCGACCTCCACACCGCGCATGGCGGCGATGTAGGCGATGACCGTGTCCGGGTCGGTGCGCACTTCGACCTCCGGCGGCAGCTTCAGGTCCGCCACGCGGATCGCATCGTCCGGGCGTTCGAGCACCGAGATGTCCACCTCGATGTGCGGGGGTACATCGGCCGGCAGGCAGTGCACCTCGATCTCCTCGATGCCGTGGGTGAGCACCCCGATCCCCTGGCGCACGGCCGGCGATTCGCCCACGAACACCAGCGGCACGCTCACGGTGATCGGGCGCCGGGGATCCACCAGCTCCAGGTCCATATGCAGGAACTGCAAGCTGAGCGGGTCCTGCTGGACCTCGCGGATGAACGCCGGCCGGGGCACACGCTGCCGCTCCATCAGCACGCCCACCATAGTGCTCGTCCCTGCGCGGCGGTACACTTCGACCGCCTCATTGTAGGGGATCTGGACCGCTACGCTTTCGACCCCTGCGCCGTAAAGGACGGCCGGAAGCCATCCGGCGCGCCGCAGCTGGCGTACCTTCTTCCCGATAATCTCCCGCCGTTGTACCTTGAGCGTCAGTTCCGTTTCCATCGTCCCTCAACTCCGCAACCGAATGATCGCAGCCCTGCGGGGGCGTCAGAACCGCTCGTACCGCTCCAGCGGCAGCACGATCCACAGCGCCCCCGGGGCGTGCTGCTGCACGACCTCACGGATTGCATCCACATCCGCGTCCTGTGCCCCGATCAAGAGCGTGGTATTCCCCTGGCGGAGCAACCCGCCCGTGCTTGACACCCGGGTCACTCGATGCCCCTTTTCCAGGAGCGCTTCCACCGTTTCGTCCGCTTGCGCATTGGAAAGCACGGCCAGCACAAGCTTCACGGCGACACCTCCTCAACAACGCCCCTGACCGGAGCAAGCGCGCGCATTATACTACAACCCCCCTTCCCCTGCAACGCCACCCAGCGCTCAGGATGCATGTCTCTAGATGGGCAACCAAGCGTTCTGGCGGACCAAAAGCGGCTGCCCTCGCCAGAAGCGTTCCCACAGCCCCTGTCCGGTCAGCCAGAGTGAGCGCAACGCCGCGATCACATCTGCCCCGCTGCGGCTCCACACCATGCCCCGCTTCTTCTGTCGCCGCACGATCACTTCGTCAACCGCTTTCTCCACGACGCTGGAGGAGATGATCTCCCCCTGCTCATACCACAGACGGTAACAGCCCATTCCCTCGTAGTTGTCCTCCACATACTTCACCAGGTTGTTCCGGGCCTCACGGGCTGCCGGGCGACGCAGTGGTACTCGGCGGACCTCGGCCAGAAACTCGTCCGTGCGTCCTTCCCAGAGCCACTGCACCCAACGCCGACCCCGCTCCCGCTGACGCTCCCGCTCCGTCCACATGACCCGCACCGCGCGCCAGACATAGTCGCACAAGTGACGCCAATCCAGGCGGTAGGCGGCCCACGGAAAGTGGACTTCCCAAAGCACCTTGCGAATCCACTCGGCCCCATCTCCAAGCAGCAGCACCTTTGTCTCCTCTGTCACCCCCATCGCTATGCTCAGCGCCAAGGCGAGTTCCCCTAACTTCTCCGCTCCCTGGAAGGTCGCCACATAGCCCTTCTCGATAATCACCGGGCGCTCGCCTTGTTTCTTGCGATAATGGTCCCACCACATCTTGGCTATTTTCCCTTCTATCCCGTCCTGCCCCTCGCGCGTTGGCACGTAGCCCCCATCTGCCTGCACACAGAACAGACTATTCGGTCTTCCCCCTACTTGCCGATACCCGTCGGGATTCTGGATGAGTGCCGCTGCCTCCCACTCTTGTTGCTCCAGGTATGCCTGGCCCGCACGCTGGGTCAGACCGTGCACCTCCTTCGCCGTCAGACAGACTTGCCCCCGCGTACTCTCGGCCAAGGTGCGCGCCGCTTGCTCGTAGTCTTCCTCGATACCGTGTAATACCGCCAGCCGATAGACCCCTGGCGTGACCGGCCCCGGAGAAAGCAGCTTCAGCCATTCCTCCAGAGGATAGGATTCCGCACCACATACCGGGCAACGATAGCGTGGCTGCTTGATCCGCATCTCCCCAAACAACGCATGGAAACGCAGATAGGTCCGGCCCTTGCTGCGAAGCGCCCCACGGTACCCGCAAGCCTGACACGCATGCGGCTGCTCCGGCTCCTCCTCGCGCACTGCCCCCTCCAGGGCTTCGCGCTTGGCCTGCTCTCCTGCCTCGTCAATTAACCGCTCCAGCTCGGCGAAGGAAATGCCTTCCGGAACACGCAACCGAATGGTGATCTCGATCTCTCGGGTCTGCTTCCTCTTCTTGCTCATCGGGGCCTCCTCGCGACGCCGTTTTGCCCCGATTATAACAGGAGCCTACCAATTTCGCCTTGCCCATCTAGAAACATGCATCC
>JBDOIE010000188.1:0-1100 GCA_041082245.1 Chloroflexia bacterium | reverse complement strand
CTTGGGAGCGCGCGGATGACGCTTACCCCGTTGCGGCATCAGTACCTGCGGATCAAACGCCGGTACCCGGACGTGATCCTGCTCTTCCGCCTGGGGGACTTTTACGAGACCTTTGACGACGATGCGCGCATCGTCTCCCAGGTGTGCGACATCGTGCTCACCTCGCGGCCCGTCTCCAAGCATCAACGGGTGCCGATGGCAGGTGTCCCGTACCACGCGGTCGAGCACTATATGGCAAAACTGCTCGCCGCCGGGTACAAGGTCGCCATCTGCGAGCAGCTGAGCGAGCCGGGCCGGGGCCTCGTGGAACGCGACGTGATCCGCGTGGTCACCCCCGGTACGGTGGTCGAGCCGGAGATGCTCCCCACGGGCCGCAACAACTACATCGCCGCCGTCCTCCTGGAGGGGGAACGCGCTGGCCTGGCATATGCGGATGTGAGCACGGGCGAGTTCGCCACGACGGAACTGCGGGGAGACGATGTCGCTGTAGAGGTACGCCGCGAGCTGAGCCGGCTCCTGCCGGCCGAGATCCTCCTGCCCGAGGGTGTCCCGCCGGGAAACGACCTCCCGATGGAAAAAGGGACCGCGCTCACCCGCTATCCGGCCTGGCACTGGGAAGAGGAAACTGCCCGCCAGACGCTGCGCGACTATTTCGCTGTAGAACGGCTGGAGGGGTTCGGCTGCGAGGGGAAACCGTATGCCATCCGTGCGGCCGGTGCGCTCCTGCAATACTTGCAGGAGACGCAACAGGAGATGCTGCGCCAGATCCGCGCCCTCCGCACCTACTCCACGGCGAACTACATGGCGCTCGACCCCCAGACGCGGCGCAACCTGGAGTTGCTCGCCAACACCCTGACGGGCGAAGTCGAACATTCGCTCCTCTGGGTGCTCGACCAGACGCGCACCCCGATGGGCGCCCGCCTGTTGCGGCGCTGGATCAGCCAGCCGCTGCTGGAGATCCCGGCCATCGAAGCGCGCCTGGACGCTGTGGAGTTCTTTGTGCGCGACACCGCCCGCCGCGCCGGGGTGCGGGACATCCTCTCCGGCATGCGAGACCTGGAGCGCACGACCACCCGCGTGCTTTCGGGAATCGCCGGACC
>JBDOIE010000187.1:0-1464 GCA_041082245.1 Chloroflexia bacterium | reverse complement strand
TCGCCGTACCGCCGCCGAACGTTATGCCCACCGCTATGTGTCTGTCGGCGTCAACTCCCAGCGGTTTCCCGGGGCGTACCCGCAAAGCCAGTTCAAGGCATAGTGCCGTTCCATGGCGATCGACCGGACCATCCACCATTCCTCCTGGCTGAGGGCGCGGTACGCCTTTCCGAACGCAAGTCCCCATCGATGATTTCTGGCAGGTCCCCCTTCTCGAATGCTTTCAGCGCTACCAGGCGGACGACCGGAGCAAGGCCACCGCCTTCTCCTGTGTATACGGCGATCCCCTGTTCCTGTAGCTCGCGCGTGCGGCTGCGCCAGTGTCAGAGTTCCGCGATCTCCCTGGCGCGATCGATTTCCTCCGCCGGCCGCAGCTGCGCAATCCGCGCGAACTCCAGGGGGTTATCATATGGGATCCGGCTCAGCAGGTCTTCGGGATCGGCCTGTCTGTCGTAAGGGGGGATCTCGGGCACCAGTCCGAGCGCCCACATCAGGCATGTGGCGGCTTCTATCCGCCACATCCCGTCGAGCAAGGGCTGAAGCGGCATCTTGTGCGCCGTGTGGACAGAAAAGCCCGCTCCTGAGGGGTCAGGACATCCCAAAGACCCACGGAGCGAACCGATGCACAGATCTCGTCACGACGCTCGTCGAAGCGGGCCCACAACGCCTGCACCTGTTCTGCCGGCCATCCCTTCGTCCATTCGGCAAGGTCGTCCGGCAGCGGCGTGGTCAGGGCGTGGCTGACCACATATCGCAGAACCCCCAGGCGCTTCGCTACGTCGGCCACTGTGGGGCGCCCACACAAGGGGCCAGGACTGCCTTTTCCGTCCCTTCCCTCCGGGGAAGGTCGTCCTTCGGGCATCGGCTGTCACTCCCGCAACATCGGGATCTTGATCCCCCGGCTGCGTGCCACCGCGATCGCCTCCTCATACCCCGCATCCGCATGCCGCGCGACGCCGATCCCCGGGTCGTTCGTGAGCACCCGCTCCAGCTTCCCGTCCGATTCGCGCGTGCCGTCGGCGACGATCACCATGCCCGCATGGAGCGAGTACCCGATTCCCACCCCACCTCCGTGGTGGAAAGAAACCCACGTCGCCCCGGAGGCACAGTTCAGCAGCGCGTTCAGCACCGGCCAGTCGCCGATCGCGTCCGAGCCATCCCGCATCCCCTCCGTCTCACGGTTCGGCGAGGCCACGGACCCGGAATCCAGATGGTCCCGCCCGATCACGATCGGCGCGCTCACCCGGCCGCTGCGCACGAGTTCGTTGAACGCCAGCCCCGCCTTCGCTCGCTCGCCATACCCGAGCCAGCAGATGCGCGCCGGCAGGCCCTGGAAGCGCACCTTCTTCTGCGCCATGCGGATCCAGCGCGCGAGCGCCTGGTCCTCCGGGAACAGTTCGAGGATCGTCTCGTCCGTCGTGTACAGGTCCTTCGGGTCGCCCGAAAGCGCCACCCACCGGAACG
>JBDOIE010000170.1:0-1363 GCA_041082245.1 Chloroflexia bacterium | reverse complement strand
GGTCCGGGTAACGGGCCAGTTCCCGAAGGACGGGGGCAAGTTTAATGGCCTCGGGCCGCGTGCCGAAGATGGTCAGGATGCGGAGCATCGTCGAACCCGATTTCGTCCGAGCAGGAAAATGTAAGCGAAGTTCTCGGGCTTGTATTGCCAGGGGTAAAAACGTCTCGCCGGCCACGACCCGACTTCATAGAGGATCCCCGTCTTGCGCACACAAGGGAGCGAGCTAGGCCCAAACGCCGGTGTAGTCGTATCCCGGGAACCGCGGTAGCTGCCAGCAGGGGAAGAGAACGCCCATCATGCCTGCTCCTCATTGGTGGCATAGACTTGGTCCCAGGCCGGGTACACCGTGTGCCAGTCATAGTGTTGTTCCGCCGTCTGCCGGCCGGCCGCGGCGAGCCGCCTTTGCAGTTCCACGTCCTGCAGCAGGCGCACGACGGCCGCGGCAAATCCCGTTTCGCTATCCTCTATGAGCAGGTTTTCCCCCGCCCGGTAAGCCAGCCCTTCTGCCCCGATCGTCGTACTGACCACAGGCACTCCCCAGGCCCAGGCATCGACGATCTTGACGCGCATCCCGCCACCTGCGTGCAGCGGCACGATGAAAGCGGCTGTATCTCGGAGATAAGGCGTGGGGTCGTCCACGTATCCGGTAATATCCAGGTCCTCACGCGGGGCCGCGGCGAGTTCGGGCGGCGGATCGCGCCCGATCACGGTCAGCACCGCATCGGGCACCTGTCTGTGCACTTCTGGCCAGACCCGCCGGAAGAACCACTGCAGGCCCGCCAAGTTCGGCGGCCAGTGCAGTCCGCCCAGGAAGGTCACCCGGTGCGCGCCCGGGTGGCGTGCAATAGGACGCTTGACCTGCACGTCCACGCAGATCGGGATCACGGTTGAGGGGGGCAACGTGTCCGGCTCAGCGGCCTGCTCCACAGCAGCACGGTCCTGCGCTGTGACCCAGACCACGTGATCGAACTGCCGACAAGCGGCGACCTCGAAGGCGCGCATAAACCGTTCCTCGCGCTGGAGGAGCAATTTCCTGAGCGGGTTCTTTTCGTGCTGCGTCAGCCTCCGGGGTATGAGAAAGACGGCGTTGTGCTGGTCCAGCACCAGGCGTGGACGGGTGGAGGTGCGAACAGCCGCTGCAGCTGCTAGGGCGTAGGGAGCCATCCACAACTGGTCCGCGTGGACGGCATCGAACGGGCGGCCGGCAGCTGCAGCTTCCTGCACGAGGCGGCGCAGCAGCTGGATCATCGCCGGGACGTGGTCGCGGGCGATCAGGAAAGGCTGACCGGAAAACAGTGCACGAAGCAGGTGCCGGGCGTTGTGGCTGGGTGAGCGGGGCATTGGGAAGGTATGGACGGATCGG
>JBDOIE010000164.1:0-2110 GCA_041082245.1 Chloroflexia bacterium | reverse complement strand
CCACCACGCATAGCCATCCTCCGCCATCCGCTCCCAGCGGTACAGCGGGTGGCCCCACAGCTGTCCTTCCGCGCTGAAATAATCCGGGGGAACGCCGGACACAACCGCAGGCCGAAGATCCGCGTCCAGGTGGAAAAGTTCGGGATGGGCCCAAACATCGGCGCAGTCCAACGAAACAAAGATCGGGATATCCCCGATGATCCGGATGCCACGCTCGTTCGCATAATGTTTTAGCTCCTGCCACTGGCGGAAGAAGATCCACTGACGGTATTTCTCGCTTTCGATCTGCGTCGCGAGTTCCCTGCGCGCCCGCGTGAGCGCATCGGGCTCTCGCCGCGCGAGGCCCCGCTCCCACTCGTTCCAGGGCCGATATCCCAGCGCGCGCTTCAGGGCCATGAAAAGGGCAAAGTCGTCCAGCCAGGCGGCTTCTTCCGCGCAGAACTCCGCAAAGGCGTCCCTTTCCTCCGGTGGAGCCTGGCGGAAGCGCGCTTCCGCGCGCTCGAGCACTCGCCCTTTGTAGCGGATCACCGGGCCATAGTCCACGCGCTCTTCCGGAAAACAGGGACAGTCCTCCAGGTCCTCAGGGATCAGGTGCCCCGCCTGGACGAGCTTCTGCGGGCTGATGAGGAGCGGGTTTCCGGCGAAGGCCGATAGCCCCTGATAGGGAGAATCTCCATAGCCCGTCGGGCTCAAGGGCAGCAGCTGCCAGTACGTCTGGGCGGCATCCTTGAGCCAATCCACGAAAGCGTAGGCAGCGTCGCCCAGATCGCCGATACCGAACGGCCCGGGAAGCGAGGTCGGGTGGAGCAGGATGCCGCTGCGCCGAGGGAAGCGGACCATATGTTCCTCCTCACGTTAGATCTTTGTTCAGCCCATTATAGCACGGCAATTTGACAGAGTGCGAGCGTTCGAGTATAATCTGGACGCAGTTTGGTTGCGAGAAGAGGCACGTCCTGCGCCTCGGGCAGCAACAATGGCCGCGAGGCGCCTTTTTTTGCCTCGCAGAGAGGAACGGAATGGCAAAGGAAGTACCCATCGATCGTGTGCGCATCATCGGCATCTTTGCGCACGTGGATGCCGGTAAGACCACTACCTCCGAGGCGATCCTGTACGATACCGGCCGCATCCACCGGCTGGGGAGCGTCGACGAGGGAAATACCCTGCTGGACTGGATGGCGCAGGAGCGCGAGCGCGGCATCACGATCACCGCCGCGGCGACCGCATGCCACTGGCAAGGTCACCGCATCAACCTCATCGATACGCCCGGGCACATCGACTTTACCGCCGAAGTCGTTCGTTCGATCCGTGTGATCGACGGCGCCGTGGTGATCCTGTGCGGGGTAGGAGGCGTAGAGCCTCAGACAGAAGCCGTGTGGGTGCGAGCCAACGAGGAGCGTCTCCCCCGGCTGCTCTTTGTGAACAAACTCGACCGGGCTGGAGCAGATTTCGATCGAGTGCTCGGCGAGATCCGCGAACGTCTCACCCCCCACGCTGTGCCGCTCCAGTTGCCTTTGGGGAGCGAGTCGTCGTTCCGGGGTGTGGTAGACCTGATCCGCGAGGTGGCGCTGGTCTGGCCACGCGGAGCCGATGACCCCGTGGAGGAGCCGGTGCCGGCGGAACTGCGGGAAGCGGTCGCTGCAGCCCGTGAAGCGCTTCTGGATGCCATCTGCGAAACCGACGACGCGTTGCTTGAGCAGAGGCTGGAAGGCCTGCAATGCGATCCGGTGGAGCTCCGGGCCGCGCTGCGCAGAGCGACGATCGCCGGCCGGTTGGTCCCCGTACTGTGTGGAGCTTCCCGACAGGGGATCGGCGTGCAGCCTTTGCTCGACGCGATCGTCCAGTACCTCCCGGCCCCAGCGGACCTCCCTCCGGTGATGGGCACCGTACCGGGTGACGGTGGCGAGATCGTGGAGCGGCCCGACGATCCTGAGGCGCCGCTTTGCGCGACGGCCTTCAAGATCGTGGCGGACCCGTATGTCGGCCGGCTGACATGGGTGCGCGTCTTCTCCGGCGCCCTGCGGGTGGGAGATACCGTCTACAACCCGCGCGCCGACGTACTGGAGCGGGTAAGCCGGATCTACCGCATGCACGGCGCGCAGCGCGAGCCGGC
>JBDOIE010000034.1:0-78007 GCA_041082245.1 Chloroflexia bacterium | reverse complement strand
AAGCTTCCTGCGATAGGCTTCCCGCAGCTGGCGAAGCAGCTCCTTCTTGTTCCACGGCATCGCAACCTCCTGATCACCGGTCCCCTGGCAGGCGCGCCGGTCGAAACCGCGGTTTAGAATACCACACTTTTTCGGTCCCAACAAATGGAGTTTGACATCTGTCCGCTCTACGGGTATGATGGGCCTGCCTGGGGATCGCATCCCGGGGGAGGTGCAGCTTGAACCGTACAAGGTGGCTCGGACTCGGCTTCCTGCTCGGCGCGGCGGTCGGTCTGGTCTGGACGCAGCGGCGGATGGAACAGATCACGCGCCACGGGGCCCCAGGCTTGCTGGACTGGGCCCGCGTATGGGAGATTGCCGCGCGCTACTGTCCGGAGGGCGGGGTACAGCCGCAACACGCTGCTTATTACGCTGCGCTGGTGACGCGGGGTGCTCAGGAGGTCGCCGCTTACACCGGCCTGCCCGTCCCGCAGTCGGCATTCACGGTGCGTGTCCTCGACCGGCGCCAGTGGTTACATGCGAACCTCGACGCGTTCCGGGCCGTGCTACAGCCGGTGGACGATCTTTACCGCCGCACGGCATCGGCACGCAACCCCGTCACCCTCTTCTTCGGCGAGCCGATCTGCTCCCTGCTCAGCCACCAGGTGGGGCTGATGCTCGGCTATCTGGGGCAGCGTGTGCTGGGGCAGTACGATATGGCGCTCCTGGGCAGGGAACCTTTGCAGGATGGCCAGTTGTACTTCGTCGAGCCGAATATTCGAGCGACCCAGGCAGAGCTCGGGCTGGCAGGGGACGATTTCCCCATGTGGGTCGCCCTCCACGAAAGCACGCACGCGTTCCAGTTCCAGAGCTTTCCTTGGCTGCGTTCTTACCTGAACGGGTTGCTGCGCGCTTACCTCGACGAGCTGGAACCGGAAGTGGATCTGATCGGCCAGCAGCTCTCTCCCTCCAGGCTTCCGGAGCTCCTGGAGCGTATCGGCCGCGGAGAGCCGTGGATGCTGTGGGCTTTGACCCCGCGCCAGCGAGAACTGTTCGACCGGATGCAGGCGTTTATGTGCCTGATCGAAGGCTACGGCAACCTGGTGATGAAACGGGTCGGCCAGCGGATCCTTCCCACCTTCGCATGGATCGAGGCGCAAGTAGCCAGACGCCGCGCGCAACGGACCCCTGCGGAGAAGCTGTTTGCCCGGCTTACGGGACTCGAGCTGAAGATGGAGCAGTACATTCAGGGAGAACGGTTTGCGGAAGCGGTGGCGAGCCGCCGTGGCCTTGCCTTTCTCAACCGTGCCTGGGAGCGCCCGGAGAACCTTCCCACCCTGCCGGAGTTGGAGCGGCCGGAACGCTGGATTGCCCGAATGGAGGCCGGGGATGAAGGTCGCTGAGACGATCGCTGTGAGCATCCGCAAGTTCGATGCTCAATGCTACGATCTGTATGCCGCGCCTTGCTTTGGCTCCTTCGTCCGGGTGGCGAGCGCCGCGCCCGGTATCGAGATCTATGCCGTCGTGAGCGAGATCTGCACGGGACCGATCGACGCTTCCCGGCCGGTGGTGGCACGGGGCGCCGGACTGGCGAACGAAGAGACGGTTTACCAGCAGAATCCTCACTTCCAGCACCTTTTGCGCACCTGGTTTTCCGCGCTGGTCGTCGGCTATCGCGATGGGGATCGGATCGTTCACACCCTTCCTCCGCAACCGCCCCGGATCCACGGGTTTGTATATACCTGCAATGAATCGGAGATCCTCGCGTTCACCTCGAGCCTGGGCTTCCTGCGGTTGCTGATGGCCGGCCAGGCGTCGAACGACCTGGTTTCCGCCTGCCTTCGGACGGCCGCCGCCGCCCGGGAGCCGGGCTCCGGCTACCTGATCGACGCCGGGCGCGAACTCGTTCGTCTGCTGGCCGAAGACCCAGAGCGGCTGAACGTGCTGCTCCCGCTGCTGCAGTAGGAGGTGCTGTGGGCACCGCTATCCGCTGGCTTGCCATCGGCTGCCTATGGTTCGTCCTTGCGGGATGTGCCCCTTCTCCGACACCCCCGATAACTTCGCTTCCCTTTCCTACCGCAACGGCTACGGCCCGACCCACGGGCCCTGCGCCGACGCCTTCGCCAACGCTCCCGCCCCCGCCGCCCCTGGGGCTCGTGCGCCTCTGGCGTGCGCCCACACAGGATACCGTTTGGACACTCGGAACAGCAGACGTGGAGCCGGATGGATCACTCGAAGTGTGGGCCGCGTCCTACGACCACGAGTTTTACCTTTTTTCCGGTGACGGAACGGTGCGCTGGACATTCCGTGCCGCAGCACCCCTGTATGCAGCGGTATCGGCGGACGCGAACCGCGACGGCCGGCCGGAGTTTTTCCTCGGTGGGGATGACAACCGCGTTTACGCCCTGGATGCGGACGGCAACCTTCTCGGAACGTACGCGGCGACCGGACGGGTGACCCACCTGGCGGTGGCTGACGTCGACGGGGACCGCGCGGACGAGCTCATCGCCGCGAGCTGGGACGGCGTGATGGCCATCCTGGACGACAGCGCGACGCTCCGGTCGACGATCGCGCCCGGGGGCACCCCAAGCGCGCTGATGACCGTCGACCTGGACGCGGACGGCGCAGCGGAACTGCTCTATGGCACGGAAGAAGGCCGCTTGCAGGCGTTGCGGGGCAACGGGACCCTTGTTTGGGAGCACACGCTCGAGGGACCCCTGCGCGGCATCCTCTATGCTCCCCGGCCGGCGACCGGAGGAACGCTCTGGGCAATCAGTCGGGAGGGGCTCGTGGCAGCCATCGCGGCAGATGGCGCGCCGCGCTGGGCACAGCGCTTCGAAGGCCCTCTGGTATCTATGGCATATTGGCCGGGAGCGGATGGAGATCTCCTGCTTGTCGGCCGTGCTGGGGCCATACTGGCGCTCGATGCGGAGCGTGGGGCGGTTCGCTGGGAGCTCCCTACGGATTCGGCGGCCTGGTCCTTCTCCGTTCTCGAGCAGCCGGATGGAGCGGTGCTGGCCGCAGGGACCGATGGTGGAGACCTTCTGCTCGTCAACCGGTGGGGCCAGCTCCGGGGAAGCCTCCGTCTTCCTTCCCGCATCCACGGGCTGTTGCCGGTCGACCTGGACGGGGACGGTTCCCCGGAGATCGTCGCACGCTCGGGCGACTTTGTCTACGCCTTCCGGACGGCCCCAGAAGGGGACGAGGGCGAACCGGCGCCGGCCGTGCCGACCCTCGCACGCTGGCCCGAGCCCTCTCCTTTGCCGCCGCTTCCCGAGGGACGCATTTCCTTGCTCGCAGTGGGCGATCTGATGCTCTCTCGGAGCATCGAAGAACGCATGCGCGGATACGGCCCGGACTACCCCTTCCGCGCCATCGCCCCACTCGTGCAGCAGGCGGATATCGCGGTGGGCAACCTCGAGTGCGTCCTTTCTCAGAGGGGGGATCCCCTGGAGAAAGGGTACACCTTCCGGGGCCATCCGGAGCTGGCGGCGGGCCTTGCTACGGCCGGCTTCGATCTCGTCTCGCTCGCCAACAACCACGCCTTCGACTACGGGACCGAGGGACTGCAGGAGACGGTCGCCGCCCTGCAGCGACAGGGCATTCGCCCGGTGGGTGGGGGTGTCCAGGCGGCGTCTCCGGTGGTCGTGACGGTACGGGGGATCCGGGTCGCGTTCCTTGCCAGGAACGCAGTCGGGGTGCCTCAACCGGGGATTGCGTGGGCCGGATCGGAGGAGGAGATTGCCACAGCTGTGCGCGAGGCCAGGCAAAGGGCAGACCTTGTGGTGGTGCTGCTCCACGCTGGCGCGGAGTACGCCCCGGAGCCGACCGAGGAGCAGATGCGCCTGGCGCGCGCAGCGGTACTTGCCGGGGCTGACCTCGTGGTTGGGCACCACACCCACGTAACCCAGCCGACCGAGCGGTTCGCGGATGGGTTCATTGCCTACGGCTTGGGAGATACGGTATTCGATATCGACATCGTCGATGCCGCGCGCGACGGCGCGGCGCTGTGGGTCGTGCTGACAAGGGAAGGCGTTGCCCAGGCGATCTGGATCCCCACGCGGATCGTGCACGACGTGCAGCCGCGCCCGCTCGCTGCAGCAGACGGGGCGCCGGTATGGCGGACCCTGTTTGCGGAGGTTTCCGAACCGTTGCCCCCACCGCCCGGACCCAGACCACACTACCGTTTTCACGTCTCACTCGACCCTGAAGCGGCCACAGTGAAGGTCGCGCAGGAAGTCGCGTTCGTCAACTCGACCGGTCTCTTTCTCGAGGAGATCCCTTTGCAGGTGTTCCCGAACGTTTATCCCGGCGCGTTTTCGCTCGACTCTGTGGAGGGGGAGCACGGAGGCCGTCGCTTCGCGCCGTCCTACACGCTGAACGATGCCTGGCTTCGGCTGTTCCTGCCCTATCCAGTGCGGCCGGGGGATACGCTGACGCTTACGCTCTCCTACCGGCTTGCGCCTCCGCTGCTGGATCCACTGGCCTGGCCCCCCGAAGGGAACTTGGGTCACACGCAGGACGGCCGGATCTTCCAGCTGGGACACTGGTATCCGCAGATCGTACCATTCGTGCGGGGCAAGGGTTGGATGGTCTGGGAGTACCATCCGGTGGGCGATCCCTTTGTTGCGGATCTCGCCGACTACTCCGTGTGGGTAACAGTGCCCGCGGACTACCGGGTCGTGGGAGGAGGAACGCGCTGGGCGGAATCCGGCGTCTGGCGCTTCGAGCTGGCAGCGGCGCGCGATATGGCGCTTCTGATCGCGCGGGGGTATTTCGAGCTGTCCGACCGTGTGGACGGCGTGGAGGTGGTCTCTGCTTGCCGACAGGAGCATGCATCCGCCTGTCAGGGCGTGCTCGAAGAGGCGAAACGCGGCATCGCGCTCTTCCGCGAGCGGTACGGGCCATATCCCTATTCCACCTTTGTTGTCGTAGAGGGGGAAATGAACGGAGGTATGGAATACGGTGCCATGGTGCTGGTCGGCTCTCCCTTCTACGAAGGGTACGACGGGAGCGCACAGGCTATCCTGCCGTCGCTGGTGGTCCACGAATTGGCCCATCAGTGGTGGTACGGCGTGGTCGGGAACGACCAGGTGTACGAGCCGTGGCTGGACGAAGCGCTTGCGCGCTACAGCGAACTGGTTTACTACGAGGCTATCTACCCGGATGCGGTTTCCTGGTGGTGGCAGAACCGGGTCGACCAGTGGGCACCGGCCGGCCCGGTGGACGCCACGATCTACGATTACCAGGATACTCGCACCTATGTGCACAACGTGTACGGGCGCGCCGCACACTGGATACAGGACCTGCGGGACCGCCTGGGCGATTCCGCCTTCTTCGCCTTCCTGCAGTCGTACTACCGGCACTATGCCTGGCAGCGCGTGACCCGGACGGACTTTTTCTCCCTTCTCTACCAAGAAAGCGAACGGCCCGTGGACGACCTCGTGCGTGCCTACTTCCTGAGGTGAGCGCGCTCAGCCTTCGAACATCGGGAGTTCCCGCTCGTCGTAGTACCACGCGCCGCGGGTCTTCAGGTACTCGTGGGCGCGCTGGATGAACTCGAAGTGGCGCTGCTCCTGTGCCGCGAGGAACTCGTAGAGTCTTCGGGCCTCAGGGTTGTCGGCCTCTGTGGCGTTGTGGCGGTAGGTCGTGTAGCCCTTCCTTTCGAACTCGAGGGCGATCTCCAGCGCTCGGAGGTCGTCTGCTTCCTCGGGGAGAAGGGCGGCCAGGCTCTGGTCGTCCGTGGGAAAGATCGATTCGACCTCCCTGCCCACCTCCAGTGTGCGAGCTTGCTCCAGTTCCAGCCATCGGCCTTCGCTGACCAGGCTGCCGTATTGTGCCTTGAGAAGCCTCAGGTGTTGTTCCTCCTCCCGCATCAGGCTCTGGAAGGCGTGCCGACCCAGCTCGTCCCTCGTGAGCGAGGACGCCTTGGCGTAGAAGGCCTTTCCCTGCAGTTCGGTTTGGATCCCCTGGTGAAGCGCGCGCAGCGCGGCGTCGATGCCCTGGCTCATCCTGCATCCTCCTTTCTCCAGTTGGAACCCAGTCTATGCGCGCAAGGGTCCAGTTTGCTGTGACGCGCACTACAATGACGGATTTCTCGAAGCGAAACAAACCCGTCCAGGGACACGGCGCTGTGATATAATGCCAGTAGCAAGATATGGAGGAGCACTTTGTCCGATCCGCTGCTTTCGTTGCCGCTGTACAGGGCTCCGTACGCGGTGATCGACCTTGAAACCACGGGACTGCGCGCTGCTTTGGGCGACGCGATCTGTGAGATCGCCGTCCTGCGTGTACAGGAAGGACGCGTGCATCGCTCGTATCACACGCTGATCGACCCCGGGCGTCCGATTAGCCCGGAGGCGTACGCGGTCAACCGGATCACTGAGGACATGCTTCGGGGTGCGCCTACGTTCGCCCAGGTAGCGGATCGGGTGCTGGCCGAACTGCGCGGGGCTGTGCTGGTGGCGCACAACGCGCCGTTCGACCTTTCTTTCCTTGTGGCGGCCTTGCAGGAGGTCCCCCGGCCCATCCCCAACAACCCTGTGTTGGACACTCTGGCCATTGCCCGCAATTGCTACGGGTTCCCCAGCAATAGCCTCTATGCCATCGCGGCCGACCTCGGCATCGCCCGGGAAGCCCGCCATCGGGCCCGCGACGATGCGTGGACAACCTGGAAGATCCTGGAGTTCTTCTGCCGCGATCTTCAACTGAGACGCGGGATCGGGACGGTAGGACAGCTCGTGCACCTGCAGGGCGGTCCTATCCGGTGGCCCGAGGGACCGGACCTCAATGAGCTTCCGGAGGTGCTCGTCGAGGCGCTGGAACGCCGCCGGTTGCTCTTCCTTCGCTACTGTTCCTCCTCGGGCCTTGTAACCGAACGGGCCGTGGAACCGTTGCGCGTGGGGATGTACCAGGGCACGGTCTATCTGGTCGCACGCTGTCTCCTGCGCGGCGAGCAGCGAACGTTCCGCCTGGACCGGGTGCTGGAGATGCGTCTCCAGGATGGATACACCGAGAGATGAGGAGGCCGCTCGTCCATCTTTGGTGCTCGATCCTTGCCCTCTCGCTTTCCCTTTCCGGTTGCGGGAGTGCCGGGGAAGCCGGGACCTATGGAGCCGAGATGCGGACATCGCGCACTTACCCGGACCAGGTCTATTACCTCTATTTGCCGGATGGCTTTTCCCCAGCCCGGCGCTGGCCGGTATGGGTCAGTGTGCATCCTTCGGACGGCGATGGCCGGAGCATGCTGCTCACCTGGATGCGCTACGCGGACGAGGAAGGGTTTGTGATCGTATCGCCCACCTTCGGGCCCGGCTACAACCGGCTGGAAGGAAAGGAAGACGAACGGTTGCTCGCGATCCTCAACGAGCTGGCCGACGAGATCCCGATCGAAGAGCGGGTCTTCCTGGTCGGCTTTTCGGGCGGAGCGCAGTTCGTGCACCGTTTCGCCTTTCGCCACCCTGAGCGTGTGCTCGGCGTTTCCGCGATGTCGGCCGGCCAGTACGACCCGCCCCCGGTCGCTGGGACGCACGTGCCCTTCCTGGTGACCGTCGGCAGCGACGATTGCCTGGACCCGGACCGCGTGGCGCTCGCGGAGCAGTTCGCGCGCGCTTTGCGCGAGGCGGGCTACCCTGTGGAATTCGAGGTGATCCCTGGGGTAGCGCACGCGGTCAGCGACCGGGCGATCACGCTAACGGTAGCCTTCTTCGAGCGGCTCCACGCGGCTTATTCCCCTTCGGAGAACACCTCCGCGGTAAACGAATAGAGCTCGGTCGCGGGGTCCTTCCAGGCATCGGAGGGAAGGCCGGCCTTGTAGCAGACTCCCTCGAGGAACTGCTCGCGGTTCCACCCTTGCTCGGGCGCAACTTGAGGGAGCAGCAGGCCCTGGTAGTATCCACGCCGGATCAGGAGCCCGTGTTTCCCGACCACGATATCGTTCACATCCCGCACCCTTTCCAGCGGGGAAAGAAGCGAGATCTCGATCGTGATTTCGGCCATTTCCGCCAGCCGTACCGGAGGAAACCGGGGATCCTGGGTCGCCGCGGCCACCGCTGCCTGCTGGATCGTTTCGTACAGGGGTCGCTCGGAGTAGATGTATCCGATGCAGCCGCGCAGGTCCCCGTGCTTCTTGAGCGTAACGAACGCGCCCCCTGGGCGCAGGAAGCGGGGGTTATCGGTGCTGTACGACGGGATGCGGCGGTCTTTCAGATAGCCCTCGATGGTGCTTCGTGCCAGACGGAGGAGCTGTTCCCGCTCCTGGGCTGTCAGGGTGTCCTCCTCGGAGGCAGCAGCGTGGCCGCCGGGCTCGCTTCGACAGGCGGCCAGCACGACCAGAACTGCGGTCAGGGCGAACGCCTGACACCAGCGTTTGGCTTTCCGTAAGGACATCACTACCTCCTTTTCCTCGGGCCGCAAGCCTGAAGATCTACTGCTTCCAGATCTTTACCGCCCCGTACCCGACAACCCGATCGCGATCTCCACCGGGGACGTCACCCGAGTTTGTATAGTCGAGCAGTTGCGCGCGATCGGCGCCCAGTTGCCGGGCAACCTCCAGCACGACAATGACCGCTCCCTCGCTGCAACAGGGCGTGTACAGGTTGGGCACTCCCTGGGCCATCTGGCGCGCGATCGTATCCTGGAGGCGCTGCGCGTCCAGCGAAACGATCGCCTCCAGCACCGCGTGGTCCACGCGGACTGCATCCTGGTAGGCAGGATAGTGGGACAGGTCCGAACTCGCGATGAGCACCACTTCGCGTCCCCTGAGGGTCCGCACCAACGCCTCCTCGAGGCGCTCCAGGTTTTGTGGGGTAGGCCGTCCGATCAGGATGGGAACGATCGGTGTGCCCGGAAGCACCCGCTGCAGGAAGGGCAGCTGCACCTCGAGCGCGTGCTCTTGAGCCTGGAACGCAGGATTGTCGGTGAACGCGGGCTGTGCGCGCAGGATCGCCTGCGCGAGTTCCGTGTGTACGGGCACCTCACCGAGCGGCGTCGCGAACGACCCCTGCGCATAGATGTCGACCCCGTCGAAATCGGCCAGGAAGTGGTTCTGGCCGACCAGGATGACTGCCTCGTAGTGTTGTCCGCGGAGCTCGGCGTAAGCGGCCGCGGCGGTCCGGCCGGAATACGGGTAGCCCGCGTGGGGAACGACCAGGGCAAGCGGACGCCCGGGCGTAGCGGACCAGGCGGATAGAAATCCGTCCACCATGGCTGCCAATTCCTGGGGATCCGCCGGATAAAACATACCCGCGACAGCAGGCGGACGCACCCGGGTCGAGACCGTTGTGGGCGCGGCGGTCGGCGAGCCAGTGGGCCTACACGCCCCCAGCAGGATGGCTCCGACACACAAGAGCACAACCATTCTCATCTGTGGCATTGCTTCTCCTCCGCTCACCGAGTCCCTGGGGCGCCTTGCGTCGCGGCCGTCAGCGCCACACCCCGGGGATCGCACGCCCGCAATAGGAGCAATGTCCGTCCTGTAGTGCCATCTCGAGTACGCTGAACCCGCTGCGCCGGATCACCACCTGCCCGCAGCCGGGACAGTAGGTATGGTTCCCCGGGTGGCCGGGCACATTACCGACGTAGACATAACGCAGGCCTTCTTCGAGGGCGATCGTGCGCGCCTGTTCCAGGGTCTCCACCGGTGTCGGCGGAACGTCGAGCAACCGGTACTGGGGATAGAAGCGTGTGAAATGGAGCGGGACATCCGGTCCCACCTCCGTCAGCACCCAGCGCGCCAGTTTCCGCATATCCTCCGGCGCATCGTTCCGTCCTGGCACCACCAGGTTGACGATCTCCAGGTGCACGCCGCTCCGCGCGATCCGGCGGATCGTGTCCAGTACCGGGCCCAGAGTGGCGGAGCAGACATCCCGGTAGAAGGCCTCGTTGATCCCTTTCAGGTCGATCTTGATCGCGTCCACCAGGGCGCACAGTTCTGCGAGCGGCTCCGGATTCATGTACCCGGCGCTGATGACCACGCTCCGCAGCCCCTGCGCACGCGCGAGCCGCGCGATATCGACCATGTACTCGAAGAAGACCGTCGGCTCCGCATAGGTGTACGCGATCGTGGGGCTTCCGGCTTGCTTCGTGGCGGCAACCACATCCTCCGGCAGCAACCGGATGAAGTCGGTGCGCTCCGGAGTGGTCTGGGAGATTTGCCAGTTCTGGCAGTAGAGACAGTGCAGGTTGCAGCCTGCCGTAGACAGGGAAAAGGCGGTCGTGCCGGGGAGGAAATGGTAGAACGGCTTCTTCTCGATCGGATCGACCCCGAGTGCGCACGGATTGCCGTAGGCCATCGTGTACAGGGTGCCCCCGCGGTTCTCCCGCACGCGGCAGTCCCCGCGCTTGCCGTCGGAGATCAGACACCCCTTTGGGCACAACCTGCACTTGACATATGTCTGCGAATGCTCGGTGTGGCAGTAACTGGGATGGTCGGGCGCAGGCGCGCTGTGGCAGTCCCCACAACGGGCGCCTCCGCTCACTGGCACGAAGTAGCGCGCTGGTCGGGCATAGAAGGGAAGGTGCTCCGTCGTACGGACCGCTCCTGTGAGGCGCCAGTTCCTCCAGACGGTAGCCACTCCGAGCGCGCCCAGTCCCAGGAGCACCCCACCCTTGAGGAACTCACGCCGCGTCAACCGACGCATCGCTGACCTCCTGCGGGGCGGCCCGCCCGCTCAGAATACATACTCGATCCCGGGCACGGCCTGCTGCGCCAGGCGCTGAGAGACCAGCAGCGTAAGGAGGAGTACGAGCAGGACCAGTCCCAGGACGACGCGATGCGGCCGGCCCCGCCAGCCTTTGAGGCGGCGCGTGTGGAACGCGAGGGCGCAGAGCGCCCACGTGGAAAGGGACAGGACTTCCTTGCTGTTCCAGCTCCAGAACACTCCCCAGGATTCCCAGCTCCAGACCGCCCCGGCGATCATCCCGAGCGTCAACCACGGATATCCCCAGGAGAGGCCGATGTACGCCACCTCGTCCAGCTGCCTCGGAATACCGGACGATTCTGCGGAACCCCCCGATACAAGCCCGAGGATCCCCGCGCTCCCGGCAAGGAGGAGCCCCCCATAGCTGACAACGGTTGCGAGCACGTGCACCGGGAACCAGGTGCCCCCCAGCAGCGGGGGCAGCGGCTGCGGCTCGCGCACCCCACTCGGCGTGAAGAGCAGGTTCAGCACAAGCATCGGCGTGGCCACGAGCCCAGCACAGACGCCCGCGAGGGCGCTGTGTTCCCCGTGAAAGCCGAAAGCGTAGAACAGTGCCAGCGAAGCCGCGCTCAAAAGCAGGATCTCGTAGCGCCGCGCGAGCGGCCAACCGCGGATCGTAAGACCTCGCGCTGCGAGCGCAAGCAACAGGAGGTACCCGCCGGCTCCGAGCAACCACTGTGGCCCATCCGGGTTTGCCCTCGGGTTCTCCCCAGCGCGGCTCCGGAGCAACTGCAACGAGGCCACGATGGTGCCGGCTGCGAGCAGTAGCGCTGCCGCGGTGGCCAGGGATGTGTCGTCCAGAAGCTGCTCCATCCTGCTCGATTCCCTCATTGCGGGAGCGGACCGCGGTCCGTCCGCACAGCGAGCACGCCATCCGGTGTCCACCGTGCCCAGACGCGCCTCGGTCGCCACCAGAGCACGAGGCATGCGCCGAGCACAAGGCTGCCGCCTCCCGCGACGAGCCACGGGAAACCGGGGTCCGTGACGGCCTTTAGCTGAACGAACACGCCAGTCTGCCAGGCCAGGCGGATTCCCCCCACTTCTCGCTCTCCGCTAGGCTCAACGGTGCTGTCGAAGAGCACTGCCCCGCCCGCGCGCTCCAGCCGGAGGCGGAGCGGCTCGGCCGGCCGCCCGCTCAGCGCGTCCGGCGAGGGGATCACCGTGCCCGTGATCCCCTGTGCGGGAAGGGCAAACGTCCCCGCGGTCTGTCCTTCGGTGAAGTGAAGCCACTCGGCGGCTTCCGGATAGTGGACCGGTAGCTCGAGTCCTTGTGCAGAAGCCGCTGTGGCCTGCCACGCCAGCCCGTAGGTGGAAACGTAAAGCCGCACGCCACAGGCGCTCCTCGAACGAGCCGGCGTAAGCAGGAGACGCCCGAGCCGGTTGCCCGAGTCGACCTCGATCCGTACCCCTTCACCCGGGCTATCTCCGGCCATCCCCGTGAGCGTAAGGAGGCACTTGGATCGGGTGGGGAGAGCCGTCGGGGAACCTGGCTCCAGCACCACGTGTGTGCTGCTGCTGGTGGTGCCGTGAGCGATCGCAGCTGCCAGGAGGAAAAGCAGGCCAAGGTGGGTGAACAGTGTCCCCAGAGGTGTCCAGCGTCCTCGTTCGCCGTAGAAGAACCTGGCTCCCTCGGGAGAACTTCCGACGTTGTGCAGGCCCCGGAAGAGATGTGGCAAGCGCTCGGGGTGTACGCCCCCCAGGCGCGCCGGAGCGCGCTCGTAGGCCTCATCCGGGAGCCGCCTGGGAACGGCACGTGTGACCGTGCGCCACACCCGCCCGGCACGATCGACCGTACACACGAATCCGTTCAGAAGGAGTGCCGCCGCGACGCCCTGGAGGGCGGCGGCTCGTGCAGCACCCACCCAGTGGAGGAAACGGGAATCTCTGGATGGAGCGAGCTCCGTCTGGGCTATCCCGCCGCCCGGGAGTGGGGGCGGAGCTGGCTGAGGCACGAAGATGCCCAGCAACAGCAGCGCGACTGCACCCAGGAACAGGAACACGGACAGTCGGCGCGACGCAAGGAAGTTCCAGCACCTCCTGGCGATCTGCTGTGGTCGCATCTCCCGGACCATCGCCGGCATCCTGTCCCGAGCACGCTTCTTCCGTGCCTGGGGACAGTTCCATCATAGTACACCGCTTCTCCACCGTCAAGCGGCCCGAAGCTGAAAAAGTTGGACACGGCGTCATCATGGACGTCGCCCTTCTGCCCTACGCGTGTGCCCCGGTCACTGCTTCCCTCCCTCTCTCCTCCTGCCTTCGTGCGATCCAGGGGCAGCGAAAAGGGAAGGGATTTCGGCAGAGGGCGCCGCTTCCCCCAAAGCTCTGTTCCCCCGCCCATTTGCCGCCGCTGAGCGGCGAGAGAATGGGGGAAATGGTAAGGGTCGAGCAGAAGCTATCGGTGCCAACTCGTGTCTGAGCTTTAGGAGCGCCCCCAGTTTCCAACGAACTGTCCCATGGTAGCGAGCCGAGCACAGCGATTTGGCCCCGCACCATGGGTTTCCGATCTGGGCCAGTAAGGGCTTTCGAAGCCCAAAGGATGGCGGCTACGCTCGCGGGTCTGAAATGATCACGGGCTTGTTTTCGCTTTGTTGGAAATTGGGGAAGCGCTGGTTGACAGTGCGACGGACTGCGTGTTATGATAACGCTGAATCCCTGGAAGGTTCCGAAAGGGGGAGGCGTGGCGGAACCGGAGCACCAGCGCGCGCAGATGCGGGCCACGATGACCGGCCTCGTCCTTGCGGAGCTGTGCGATGCCGCTCGGAGAAAGGCCCGTCACGGGGAGTACAGAGAAGCGGAGCGCTACCTGCTACAGGCCCTGGCCCTGGATGGATCTTCTCCGCGCCTGTGGGCGCTGCTGGGCGAGCTGACATCCGATCCCGAGATCGCACGGATCGCGGCTTCTCAGGAAGCTCTCCTGCGCCGGGAATGGGTCGGGGACGAGAGCGCGGGTCGGCTTTCCAGCGGGACTCTGGCCCTTCCCAGGGGCGGTGTGGCGGGCGCGGCTTTGAGGAATGCGCGGCTCATCGCGGCTGCGTTGCTCGTGGTAGTTCTCCTGTCCCTGTGGCTTCTGGGCCGTGCTTATGCACGTCGGTACGAGGGGCGCCTGTTTCCGGGCGTCTCGATCGCGGGGATCGATGTCGGCGGGATGACCCCGCGGGAAGGGACACTGCTGGTGGAGGCTTTGGTGCGACAACGTGTCGAGGCGCCGATCGAGTTGAAGTGGGGTGCGCGATCGGTCGTCCTTTCCGCGCAGGAGGCGGGCTTGATGCTCGATGCCATGCGCAGCCTGGAGGAGGCGATGGCGGTCGGGAGAAGGGGAGGGGTTTGGCAAACGTGGATCGAGCCGGTGCAGGTAGGTCTATGGGGGAAAGATGTGCCGCTCGTCGTGCGCGTCGATCCGGCACGCGTCGACCGTGCCCTCGACACAGTGGCGGCGGCGGTCGAGCGACCCGCGATCCCACCGGCTGTGGCCTGGGACGGGAAGCGCTGGTCGGTCTACCCGGGGCAGGACGGGTATCACGTGGCGCGCGACCGGACCCGCCCGGTGCTCGAAGCGGTGCTCCGTTCCGCGGCCCATTCCGGTGGGAATGAGACGTTGACCGTGCCAGTCGCGGTGGTCACGGAAACGGCAGCGCTCACGCCGGGCGAGATCGCGCTGGTTCTCCAGCAACTGGAGCGAGTCGGCCAGCCACTGTTGGTGCGCGCGGGTGAGTTCACGCGCACCCTCGGACCTCCCGAGCTCGCCCATTGGGTCGCCCTTGCCCGCACGCCCCAGGGCGTGACCCTTCGCGTGGATCCTGCGGCACTTCGCGAGACCGTCCAGCGGCTGGCGGCGGAGGTCGACCGGCCGGCGCAGGACGGTCGGCTCGTGGTCGAAGGGGATCGTGCGGTGGAATTTCACCTGCCCGAGGATGGAAGGGAACTCGAGCGGGCGGGAGCGCAGGTACTTCTCCTGGAAGCCTGGGAACGGCGGTTGCGCGGGGAAGCGGTGGATGCCCTCGAACTCCCCATCCGTATTCTCCCGGGCCGGCCCGACCCCCTGCAGTTAGAGTTAGGCATCGTTGAGGAGATCGGATCGGGATCGTCTTCGTTCGCCGGTTCGTCGCCGGAACGCGCGAACAACATCTGCGTGGGGGGACAGGATCTGAACGGGCGCTTGATTCCCCCGGGGGAGGTCTTCTCGCTGAACGATGCGCTCGCCCCCATCAGCTGGGAGAAAGGGTATCAGGTCGCGCCGATCATCTCGGAGGGAGTGCTCGTCCTGGGGTTGGGAGGAGGCCTGTGCCAGGTGTCGACCACGGTATATCGGGCGGCGCTCTTCTCCGGCCTCGAGATCGTCGAACGGCACGCGCACCAGTGGCGCATCCCCTACTACGAACAGGATGCCCCGCCGGGGTTCGATGCCACGATCATGCAAGGTGGGCCCGACCTGAAGATTCGTAACAATACGGGGCATTACCTGTTGCTGCAGGTGGAAACAGACCTCGAGCAAGCTCGGCAGACGGCGCGCTTTTTCGGTACCTCCCCGGGATGGAAAGTGGTCGTCGGGGAGCCAGACATCTCGGCAGACGGCCTCACCGTTGCCTATCGGCGTACCGTGGAGCGCGCGGGCGAGGTGCTGAGCGAGGAGACCTTCTACAGCTTCTATGCTTACCACGAGTGGTAGGCCCCGGTTGCCTTCGGTTTCCGCCTGTGATATAATCCGCCCATCCCCTGGCAGGCCCACTCGAAGGAGGCATACCACATGATCGCGTTTGACCTGACCCCGGAGCAGAAGGAACTTCAAGCGCGAGCGCGCCGATTTGCGCAGGAAGAAATCGCCCCGGTCGCGGCCGAGTACGACCGGCGGGGGGAGCATCCTGCTTTTCTCATCGAGCGCGTGTACGAGGCCGGCCTGATCAACCTGGCCGTGCCGGCCGAGTACGGTGGTGGGGGGAAGGGGGTGCTGGACAACTGCATCGTCACAGAGGAGCTCGGGGCAGCCTGCGCGGGGATCACCACGACCATTATGGTGAACAGCCTGGCGACAACTCCCCTGGTGCTGTTCGGGAGCGAGGAGCAGAAGCAGTCCTTCCTGCGGCCCTTGTGCGAGCACCGGGCACTGGCGGCCTTCTGTCTGACCGAGCGCGAGGCGGGGTCCGATGCCAGCAACGTGCGTACGACCGCGGTACCGGATGGCGACGGTTACCGGATCCACGGGCGTAAATGCTTCATCTCCAACGGCGCCATTGCCTCGCTCTACACCGTGTTCGCGCTGACCGATCCGGAGCGGGGTGCCCGTGGGATGTCCGCGCTCCTGGTGCCGGCCGATACCCCTGGAATTGCGATCACGAAAATCGAGGACAAGATGGGGCAGCGGGCGTCGAACACCGCAGAGATCGAGTTCCGCGACGTGTGGGTACCGAGAGCCAACCTGCTGGGGAGAGAAGGCCACGGCTTTGCGATTGCGTTGAAAACGCTGGACTATGCGCGTGCAGGGGTTGCAGCGTTGGCTACAGGTGTGGCGAGGCGTGCGCTCGAGCTGGCCACGGAATACGCGCAACGGCGGGTGCAGTTCGGAAAGCCGATCGCGGATCTGCAGGGGATCCAGTTCATGCTGGCGGATATGGCCATGCTGGTGGAAGCTTCGCGGCTGCTGACCTGGCAGGCGGCGTGGCTTGCAGACCATGGGCTTCCCAACAGCAAAGAATCGGCCATCGCCAAGTGTTTTGCGAGCGATGCCGCGATGCGTTGCACGACAGATGCCGTGCAGATTTTTGGTGGCTACGGCTACATGCGGGACTATCCGGTCGAAAAACTGATGCGGGATGCCAAGCTGCTGCAGATCTACGAGGGCACGAACCAGATCCAGCGGCTGGTCATCGCCCGCGCCCTGCTCAAGGGGAGGTAAGCGGTGGACTTTCGACTGAGCGAGGAGCAGGAAGCATTTCGGCAGCTGGCTCGGGACTTTGCGCAACGGGAAATCGTCCCGGTCGCGTCGCAGTACGACGAAAGTGGCGAGTTTCCCTGGGAGATCGTGCGTAAAGCACATCGCGTGGGTCTGATGAACCTGGAGGTTCCCGAAGAGTACGGGGGCGCCGGCCTGGGGCCGTTCGAAGTGGCGCTGATCGCAGAGGAGATTGCGGCCGGATGTGCCGGCATCGCGACCAGCCTGCTGGGGAACGGTTTGGCGCTCCTTCCGATCCTCCTCTTCGGGACCGAGGAGCAGAAACGGCGGTTTCTGCCGGACTTTTGTGCCGGACCGAACCTTGCCGCATTCTGCCTGACCGAGCCGAACGCGGGGTCGGACATCGCCGCCGTGTCGATGCAGGCGCGCCGCGAGGGCGCGGGTTACGTGCTCGACGGGGTCAAGACCTTTATCACGAACGGGGGTGTGGCATCGCTGTACACGGTGGTGGCGGCGACCGACCGTCAGAAGGGGGCGCGGGGGCTTTCGCTCTTTATCGTGCCCGCGGGGACACCGGGGCTTTCCACCGGCAAGAAGGAGCGCAAGTTAGGCCAGCGGGCGTCGGACACGCGGGAGGTCATCTTCGAAGGGGTGCGTGTCCCCGAGGAGAACCGGCTGGGGCGCGAGGGGCACGGTTTCCGGATGGCGGTGGCAACGCTTGAACGGGCTCGTGTGGGGGTGGCCGCGATCGCGGTGGGGGTTGCACGAGCGGCGCTGGAGGCAGCGCAGGCCTACGCGCACCAGCGGGTGCAGTTCGGCCGGCCGATCATCGGGCACCAGGCCGTGCAGCTGATGCTCGCGGATATGGCGATCGGGGTGGAAACGGCGCGCCTGCTAACCTGGCGCGCGGCGTGGGCCTTTGCACAGGGGGAACCGGGGGCCGAAGTGCTCTCTGCGATGGCCAAGTGTTATGCGAGCGACGTGGCGATGCGGGTGACAACCGACGCGGTGCAGGTGTTTGGCGGATACGGCTATATGAAGGACTATCCTGTCGAAAAGTACCTGCGCGATGCCAAGCTGCTGCAGATCTACGAGGGCACGAACCAGATCCAGCGCTTGATGATTGCCCGTAGGCTTTGACGGCAACTGTGGAGACAGGTGGGAACACCCGTGCGCTTGTCTTTCCCGGTCCCGGCGAGCTCCTGGTGGGGTTCGATCGTTTGATTAGGGCCTCGGCAGGGCGTTTCCGGCGGTTTGTCTACGGCAAGAGCCGCAAAGGGAGAGACCTCTGGGGAGTCGAGGCAGGGGAAGGGGAGCTCGTGCTCCTTGCCTATGGGTTCCCGCAGCCAGACGAACCCCTCGGTGGGGCGGTCTTGTTGCGGTTCGCCGAGCGGTTGCTCGAGGAGCCCTGGCGGCTAGCGGGCCTGCGGTGGGTGCTTCTGCCCTGCGTGGATCCGGACGGTGCGGAGGAAAACGAGGAGTGGTTCGGCCGTCCGCTGGATCTGGAAAGGTATGTGAGGGGGCATTTCCGGCCGGCCGAAGGCGAGCAGGTGGAGTGGAGCTTTCCGGTCGAGCTGCCCGGTTGGGAGTGGTCGGGTGGACTACCGGAAACGAGGGCACTTGCCGCGTGCATCGAGCAGTACCGGCCCACCTGGCTCGTGTCGTGGCACAATGTGCTGCTGGGTGGCGCGTATCTCCTGCTGCGCGGGGAGGTGGAGCAACTGGGAGATCGGCTGCGGAGCACGTGGATCGCGCAGGGCCTTCCCACGCACCGGGGGACACCGGAGCTGGAGTTTGCCGAGCAGCTCGGGGCGGGAGTCTTTCGGCTCCCGCTGCTCGATGAGATTGCGGAGGCGCTGCGCGCGGCCGGCATTGGAAATCCGGCCCGACTTCTGAGCTGTGGAGCGCCTGGGTACGAATTCGCACTGCGACGCGGTACGAAGGGAGTCGTGGTCCCAGAGCTGCCGCTCTTCGCGGTGGAAGGGATCGATGACGAGCGCGCGTCCCCCTGCACGCGAGGGGAACTGCGTCAGAGGCAGTGGTGCGCGGAGCAGGAAGCGTTTGCATGCTGGTCGGCGTACTACGAGCGGGCGCGCGGACTCTTGAGGCACGAAGATGCGCGGGTCCGTGCGCTGGACTCTTATGATCGCTTCCAGGAGGAAATGCTTGTCTTGGGGCGCGGGTTGCCCTGGGGACGCGAGGAGCGGCCGGCGCGGGTGGCGGAGGTGGTGGATGCAGAGTGCGTTGGGGCATTCGAACGGTTGCTGCCGTTTGGCGTCCTTTGGCGACTGGTCGTGTCGCTGCGCTGTCCGGAGGGGAGGGACCTGCGGTTTGCGCTCGAGCGGGAGCTGAACGCGAGGCTGGAAGGATTCCTGGCGAACCTGGGGGCGAGATCGGTCGGACAGGCAGCGACTGCGGCGGGAGTCGAGATGCTTGAGATGCTTGGAGAAGCCGCAAGGGGGGCGATTTGACAAATTGGCGAGGTTGTGGTAGATTACGCGCCCGCTGGAGAGATAGACACGTGACGTGTAGCGGGTCGAGCGAAGGCAATTTGACAAATTGGCGGGTTTGTGCTATATTAATCGCTTGCGAGTAACGAAGCAGCGCGCTTGACAACCACGACGGACTGTGCTATACTAATAAGGGTGAGCGCGGAGGACCTTAACAACTGAAGAGTGGCAGGAAGACCTGGAACCAGGGTTCCCGACAAGACCTTGCGGGGAGCCGTGAGGC
Organism: Chloroflexia bacterium; assembly: GCA_041082245.1. Taxonomy (GTDB): domain Bacteria; phylum Chloroflexota; class Chloroflexia; order DTKN01; family DTKN01; genus DAOTVY01. The sequence goes on along the minus strand of JBDOIE010000034.1, from coordinate 58,708 downwards.
TCCCTGAGGTAGTTCCCACGGAGAGTTTGATCCTGGCTCAGGGCGAACGCTGGCGGCGCGCCTAAAGCATGCAAGTCGAACGGAGCGCTCTTCGGAGCGCTCAGTGGCGGACGGCTGAGTAACGCGTGGGTAACCTGCCCCGAAGTGGGGAATAACTCCTGGAAACAGGGGCTAATACCGCATGTGGTCTGTTGCCACAAGGCAGCAGACTAAAGGCACCTTCGGGTGTCGCTTCGGGAGGGGCCCGCGTCCCATCAGCTAGTTGGTGGGGTAATGGCCCACCAAGGCGATGACGGGTAGCTGGCCTGAGAGGGTGGTCAGCCAGACTGGGACTGAGACACGGCCCAGACTCCTACGGGAGGCAGCAGCTAGGAATCTTGCGCAATGGGCGAAAGCCTGACGCAGCGACGCCGCGTGGGCGATGAAGCCCTTCGGGGTGTAAAGCCCTTTTCGGGGGGAAGAGAACGGACGGTACCCCCGGAATAAGCACCGGCGAACTACGTGCCAGCAGCCGCGGTAATACGTAGGGTGCGAGCGTTGCCCGGATTTACTGGGCGTAAAGAGCGCGTAGGCGGCTCGGCAAGTTGGGCGTGAAAGCCCCCGGCTCAACCGGGGGAGGTCGTCCAAAACTGCCGGGCTTGAGGGCGGGAGAGGAAGGTGGAATTCCCGGTGTAGCGGTGAAATGCGTAGATATCGGGAGGAACACCAGTGGCGAAGGCGGCCTTCTGGCCCGTTCCTGACGCTGAGGCGCGAAGGCTAGGGGAGCGAACAGGATTAGATACCCTGGTAGTCCTAGCAGTAAACGATGGGCACTAGGTGTCGGTGGTGTTCACCCCATCGGTGCCGTAGCTAACGCGTTAAGTGCCCCGCCTGGGGACTACGGCCGCAAGGCTAAAACTCAAAGGAATTGACGGGGGCCCGCACAAGCAGCGGAGCGTGTGGTTTAATTCGACGCAACACGAAGAACCTTACCAGGGCTTGACATGCACGGGAAAGCCTTGGAAACAAGGCCCTCCCTCGGGACCCGTGCACAGGTGCTGCATGGCTGTCGTCAGCTCGTGCCGTGAGGTGTTGGGTTAAGTCCCGCAACGAGCGCAACCCTCGTCGCCAGTTACACGTGTCTGGCGAGACTGCCGGGAGAAACCCGGAGGAAGGTGGGGATGACGTCAAGTCAGCATGGCCCTTACGCCCTGGGCTACACACACGCTACAATGGCCGGTACAAAGGGTTGCCAAGCCGCGAGGCGGAGCCAATCCCAAAAAGCCGGCCTCAGTTCGGATTGCAGGCTGCAACCCGCCTGCATGAAGTCGGAGTTGCTAGTAACCGCGCGTCAGCCATAGTGCGGTGAATACGTTCTCGGGCCTTGTACACACCGCCCGTCACGTCATGGGAGTCGGCAACACCTGAAGTCCGTGGGCTAACCCGCAAGGGAGGCAGCGGCCGAGGGTGGGGCCGGCGACTGGGACGAAGTCGTAACAAGGTAGCCGTAGCGGAAGCTGCGGCTGGATCACCTCCTTTCTAGGGAGAACGGCACACCTTCGGGTGTGCGCTCCTAGGTGAACCCCTCGCTGTCAGCACCCCGGTTCTCCGCTGGCTTCCCGGGAGCCGGCGCAGCGAGCGGTTGGAAGGAAGCCGCCCCTGGTCCGGTTTTCCTGTCACTCTTCAGAGGTTAAGGTCCTCCGGTTTAACAAGTGTGGGCGTTTAGCTCAGCTGGTTAGAGCGCGATCCTGATAAGATCGAGGTCTCTGGTTCGAGTCCAGAAACGCCCACTGTCACCGGTCAGGGGATGTAGCTCAGCTGGGAGAGCACCTCCCTTGCACGGAGGGGGTCAGGGGTTCGAGTCCCCTCATCTCCACCAGGGAGCCGGCCGGATTGACAGGATTGTCGGGTTGCGCTATACTACGGCTGGGCTCGAGGTGACGATGGCAGAAGTGCACGGTTCGGGGTAATCGAGGGATAGCGGGGATCACAACTCAAGGCGCTTGGTGTATCGGCTTGAGGGGTGATCAAGCCGATTCTTATGCCGGTTTGACGGTTGACGCTTGCGGAGCGGGTCGTTCCTCAGGGGTGAACCGTCAAACAAGGACCTTAACAACCGAATAGCGTGGTGCTGGGATCTTCAATCTCGCCAGGGCTTGACGGGGGTCAAGTTACTAAGGGCATACGGTGGATGCCTAGGCGCCAGAGGCCGATGAAGGACGTGGCATGGCTGCGATAAGCTCCGGTGAGCTGCCGAGCAAGCTTTGACCCGGAGATCTCCGAATGGGGAAACCCACCTGGGGTCATGCCCAGGTACCCGCGCGTGGGCGCGGGAGGGCACCGGGGGAACTGAAACATCTTAGTACCCCGAGGAAAAGAAACGATTCCCTGAGTAGCGGCGAGCGAAAGGGGAAGAGCCCAAACCTGTCCTGTGCCAAGGGCGCAGCCGTTGCAGGACAGGGGTTGTAAGGCACGGCAGGGGCCGCTGCGCAGGCCCCAGGGAGTTACAAATCCTCTCTCTAGCCGAAGTTGTTGGGAACCAACGCCATAGAGGGTGACAGCCCCGTAGGCGAAAGGGAAGAGGACGGGGTAACCCGATAGGGGTGGCCAAGCCACCCTGAACCTCCCGCCGTTGACCTTGAGTACCACGGGACACGCGGAATCCTGTGGGAAGCTGGGGAGACCACTCTCCAAGGCTAAATACCTCTGGCGACCGATAGTGAACGAGTACCGTGAGGGAAAGGTGAAAAGCACCCCATTGCGGGGAGTGAAAAGAACCTGAAACCGTATGCCTACAAGCAGTCGGAGGGCTATGCCCGGGTTGATGGCCCCTCGGGGCTGTCCCCGGGAAAGCCTGACGGCGTGCCTTTTGGAGTATGAACCGGCGAGTTCATCTCTGTCGCGAGGTTAAAGGAGTAATACCTGGAGCCGCAGCGAAAGCGAGTCCGAATAGGGCGTTCAGTGGCAGGGATGAGACCCGAAACCAGGCGAGCTATCCATGGCCAGGGTGAAGCGAGAGTAATATCTCGTGGAGGCCCGAACCTTTCAGGGTTGCAAACCTGTGGGATGAGCTGTGGATAGAGGTGAAATGCCAAACGAGCTTGGAAATAGCTGGTTCTCCCCGAAATACATGTAGGTGTAGCCTCAGGCGTTCAGTGGCGGAGGTAGAGCACTGGATGGGCTAGGGGGCCCCAAAGCCTACCAAACCCAACCAAACTCCGAATGCCGTCACTCCAGAGCCTGGGAGTCAGACTATGGGAGCTAATTTCCATAGTCGAGAGGGAAACAGCCCAGACCGCCAGCTAAGGTCCCAAAGTCCGAGCTAAGTGGGAAAGGTTGTTGGACCGCTTAGACAGCCAGGAGGTTGGCTTAGAGGCAGCCATCCTTTAAAGAGTGCGTAATAGCTCACTGGTCTAGTGGTCCTGCGCCGATAATGTACCGGGGCTCAAGCTCGGCACCGAAGCTGCGGGATTCCGGTCCGCTGGACCGGGATCGGTAGGGGAGCGTTCTGCACTGCGGTGAAGCGTGACCGTGAGGACACGTGGAGCGTGCAGAAGTGCGAATGCCGGTATGAGTAGCGCAATGAGGGTGAGAAACCCTCACGCCGGAAGCCTAAGGTTTCCCGGGCAAGGTTAATCCTCCCGGGGTTAGTCGGGCCTAAGCCGAGGCCGAGAGGCGTAGGCGATGGACAACGGGTTGATATTCCCGTACCACCTGTGGCCGCCAAAGACGCGATGGGGGGACGCGGAAAGGTAGGCCGAGCGTCGCTTGCGACGTCCAAGCCTGTAGGGCGATGACGGAGGTAGGCAAATCCGCCTCCCGAGCCTGAGGGGTGATGGTCAGCCTGAGGTACGCCGAGGGCAAGTCGGCTGAGCCTATGCCGCCTAGAAAAGCCTCTAGCGAGGTCACAGGTGCCCGTACCGCAAACCGACACTGGTAGGCGGGTAGAGAATACCAAGGCGATCGGGAGAACCCCCGTTAAGGAACTCGGCAATCTGACCCCGTAACTTCGGAAGAAGGGGTGCCCCATTAGGGTGAAGCGGCTTGCCCGTGGAGCCCGAAGGGGCCGCAGAGAAATGGCCCAAGCGACTGTTTAACAAAAACACAGGTCTCTGCCAACCCGTAAGGGGAGGTATAGGGGCTGAAGCCTGCCCAGTGCCGGAAGGTTAAGAGGAGGGGTTAGCGACAAGCGAAGCCCCGAATTGAAGCCCCGGTGAACGGCGGCCGTAACTATAACGGTCCTAAGGTAGCGAAATTCCTAGTCGGGTAAGTTCCGACCCGCACGAATGGCTTAACGACTTGGGCGCTGTCTCGACGGGGGACCCGGCGAAATTGAAGTGACGGTAAAGATGCCGTCTACCCACAGCAGGACAAAAAGACCCCGTGGAGCTTTACTGCAGCTTGGCATTGAGTTAGGGCTTGGCATGCGTAGGATAGGCGGGAGGCTGCGAAGCCGGGCTTGCGGGCTCGGTGGAGCCGACGTTGAAATACCGCTCTTGTCAAGTCTTGGCTCTAACCCGCGTCGTGCATCCGACGCGGAGACAGTGCCTGGCGGGCAGTTTGGCTGGGGCGGCCGCCTCCGAAAGGGTATCGGAGGCGCCCAAAGGTCCCCTCAGGTGGAATGGAAACCCACCGGAGAGTGCAAAGGCATAAGGGGGCTTGACTGCGAGACCTACAAGTCGAGCAGGGACGAAAGTCGGGCTTAGTGATCCCACGGTTCCGTGTGGAAGGGCCGTGGCTTATCGGACAAAAGCTACCCCGGGGATAACAGGCTGATCCTGCCCAAGAGTCCACATCGACGGCAGGGTTTGGCACCTCGATGTCGGCTCGTCTCATCCTGGGGCTGGATGAGGTCCCAAGGGTTGGGCTGTTCGCCCATTAAAGAGGCACGTGAGCTGGGTTCAGAACGTCGTGAGACAGTTCGGTCTCTATCCGCTGTGGGCGCAGGAGGTTTGAGGGGGGCTGCCCCCAGTACGAGAGGACCGGGGTGGACAGACCTCTGGTGTGCCAGTTGTACGGCAACGTGCACCGCTGGGTAGCCATGTCTGGTCGGGATAACCGCTGAAAGCATCTAAGCGGGAAGCCCTCCCCAAGATGAGACCTCCGACCGGTTTATCCGGTAAGGCCGCAGGAAGACTACCTGCTTGATAGGGCGGAGGTGTAAGCACGGCAACGTGTTGAGCCGACCGCTACTAATGGCCGAACACTTGACCATCCGTCGAGCCCTGGCTAGATTGAAGATCCGCCACGCTATTCGGTTTCTTTACAACAGAAGCTGTGCCTGGGATGCCTCTCGTGACTGGAGCGAAGCGGAACCACCCAGTCCCATTCCGAACCTGGAAGTGAAACGCTTCAGCGCCGATGGTACTGCACTGGCAGCGGTGTGGGAGAGTAGGTCGTTGCGAGGGGCATCCCTTTTTTTGTCCAGAAATGCCTCGAGGCTCAGAGAGCGCTTCAGTGGGAGTTTCGGGCACAGAGGAACGTTATGGCTCGGCCCCTGTACCTACGCACAAGGAAGCCGGGTCGCGGGGTCTCTCGATGCCCAGGACAGGTAGAGGAGATCGGTGCACTTACCGGATCCACTGGCGCGGTTGAGAAGCCGGACCACACACGATCAACGGGTCCGGGTTGCGCGGGCCTCCACACTCGGGCGTGTAGCAGGTGGCGTCGACGAAGGAGCACTTGGCGCCACAACCCGGGCAGTCTTGGGGTGCCCACCGTGCCTGGAGCAGGTACCGGCACTCTGAACAGAACCACCACCTTTCCTCGAGCGCTTCCACAGTTGCACCTCCTGCTGTCCAGCCCGCAGAGGACCACACTGCTAGACCTTCCCATTCTTATGCTACCGCCAGGGGAGGAAAACGAACAGTGACAAGTGCCCTCAACGGGCATTGTCTTCTGGCCGTGCGACATTCGGTACAGAGCCCCTTTTCCCCGGGGGCTTTTGTCCCGAAGGAATCAGGGACACTTTGCAGGACGGAGGGTGGGAATCACCAGGAGGCGATGCGCCATTCCCCTTGACCCGGCGCGATCCTCCGCGTTTTCTCGGGCCGTCTCGGCCGCGGTGGGGCTTCCGTCGTTTCAGGACTCCTCTCCCATTCCCGGGGAACCTGCGCTCCTGTACTGCTATCTCCGGTGCAGGTGCCGCAACGCTTCTGCGATTCGTTCCTTGGCCTGTTCTTCGCCCGGCGTGACAGGTCCCACGCAGGAAGGGCATCCCGCGGCACACGGGCATTCTTCCAGGCGGGCCAGCGCGACCGTGATCAGTTCCTCGGCATTCTCCAGCAGCGCGGGGCTCAGCCCTGCCCCGCCCGGGCATGCGTCGTAAACCATGACCACCGGCTCACCCTCGGGGCCATACCGCAGCCGTGTCACGACCTCGATATCCGCAGGATCGCACATCAGGCAGAGCGTGGCGACCTGTCGCAGGAGGTAGCCAAGGCCCTGGAGAGCCAGAACGGGCTGCTCGCGCGGACCGTGATCGGCACGTGCATGGCAACGCCGGCAAAGCGTCACCAGGTTCTCGAGCCGGTTGGCCTCCAGGTAAGCGTCGTTTTCGCCGGGTCGGTATTCGAACCGGCGGAAGGGCACGATGTGGTGGACATCGTGCTCGTGCCCAACAGCTGCTTCTGGGATCCCGCATACGCGGCAGGCGAAGCCGTCCCGCTCCCGTGCGCGACGCCGCTGCTCTTCCCAGTTGGGTCCGTAGTTCGGCCGTAGCAGCTCCTGGGCAGCCCAGGGCAGAAGCAACCACCAGGCCTGGGTTTCGAATTCCTGCGGAGGCAGGTCCACCCGCCCTTCCCCGACGATCTCGTGGGTGAAGAGCCGAAGTTTGCGATAGCCCACCGTTTGCGCGCGCACCCGGATATGCCCGCGACAGCAGAACCCCTCTCCGAGCGGCCGCTCCACTTCTTCGTTTAACACTTCCCAAGAGACATCCATCTGCGGGACGGTATAGTAGTCGAGCTCTGCCGGCCGCACGAGCGCACGGTTCCCCTCCCAGTCCAGGGTCTCTACGAGAAATACCCGTCCCTCGTGCAGGTAAACTGCGCCCTCGTGTACCATCCGCGCTGCGCTTGCCCGATCTACCTGGCCCAGCACGATCTCCTTTGTCCCGTGCAGCACGACAATCTGCACCGCGTGCCCAGAGGCTATCCGCAGCGAGACGCGCCCGGCCGGGCTGGTGCTGCCGATCCAGTAGTGCCGGCCGCGATCCTCCAGCAACTCCCCGCTTGCCACGAGCTGCTCCACTACCTGCCGCCTTTCCTCCGGCAGGAGATCGTCCGCGGACAGGGCGAGTTCGTAGGCCGCGCAGGGAAGATGCGCTGCAAGCAGATAGGGATTGTGCGCATGGATATGGGCCCGTTCCGGCGAAAGACCGAAGAAGTAGTCCGGATGGCTGGCCAGATACTGGTCGATCGGGCTGGGACCTGCTACGAGGATCACGACAGAGGCATCTTTGCGGCGGCCGGCCCGTCCCGCTTGTTGCCAGGTCGAAGCGATCGATCCGGGGTAGCCGGCGATCACACATGCGGTCAGAGTCCCGATGTCCACGCCGAGTTCTAGGGCGTTTGTGGCCACAACGCCAAGTACCCTTCCCGAGCGAAGCCCCACCTCGATTTCCCGTCGGACCTCCGGAAGATACCCGCCGCGGTACGCCCGGAGCGCCCTTGCGGTCCGGCGACACAAAGCGCTGTAGAGCAGTTCCACGCCCAGGCGCGTGCGCGAGAAGACGACCGTGGGCACACGGGCTTCCAGAAAACGATGTGCCAGCCGTTCTGCCTCGGAGAGGAGGCTGCGGCGCAGGCCCAGCGCCGTGTCCACCAGCGGGGGATTGTACAGGATCAGGTGCTTGCGCCCTCTGGGCGACCCATCCTCATCGACGAGCGCCACCGGCCGTCGGAGCAGCGCCTGAGCGAGTTCGTCCGGGTTGCCGATCGTCGCAGAGGCGCAGAGGAATTGTGGACGACTTCCGTAGAAGCGACAAATGCGCTCCAGGCGCCAGAGCACGTTGGCCACATGGCTCCCGAAGAGGCCGCGGTACGCATGCAGCTCGTCGAGCACCACGTAACGCAGGTTCGCCCAGAAGCCTGCCCATTGCGGATGCCTGGGCAACAGGACCCGATGCAACATGTCGGGGTTGCTGAGCAGCAACCTTGCCCCATGCCGGATCCTAACACGCGCGGTTCCGGGGGTGTCTCCGTCGAAGCAGGCGGCCAGGTGTTCCGGAATCGAAAGCGCGCGCAGCAAGGTTCGGAGAACAGCCTCCTGGTCGTGAGCCAGTGCCTTCGTGGGAAAAAGGTATAGCGCGGTAGCCTGGGGCGCCTCGAGCAGCGTCTGGAGCACGGGGAGGTGGAAGCAGAAGCTCTTGCCCGACGCTGTCCCAGTGGCCACGACCAGGTTAGCCCCATCGAACGCCAGCTCCAGCGCGCGGGCCTGGTGTGCATACAGCTGGCGAATGCCGAGCTCCCGGAGGGCGCGGCGCAATGCTCCGTGAAGCCAGGTCGGGAAGTCGGCCCACCGCGCCTCCCGCGGTTCTTGCACCCGGTGCGCCGCGATCCCGGGCGCAATTTCAGGGTCTTTGAGAAGCGAGAGGAGCAGCTCTTCCAACGGATCGCTGGAGGGTGAAGACATCGCGTCGCCCTTCCGTCTGGAACGGTTACCTCAGGCAGCACCGCCGCATCAGGCTCTGCCACAGCACGACGACTTCTTCCAGGCGTAGAAGCATCGCCATGGCCGCATACGTCAGGGCGCCGGCGGCGACGCTCCCCAGTACCACGGCTGTCCTGGCACCCAACCCCCCGGGGTCCAGAACCGAACCAAGTCCCCGGGCACAGAGCCAGGCTACCGTCGCCATCACTGCCGAGGCAACCACGGCACGCCAGGCCGTCTGTGCGATCCGCTGGTGCGCCGGCCAGCCGATCTGACGCCGCAACAGCAGCAACATCATCGCCGTATGCCAGGTCCACTGCGCCGAGTTGGCGATCACGAGTGCATAGAAGCCCCAGCTCCGTACGAAGGGGAGGGCAAACAGGAGGTAGATGCCGATCACGTACGCCTGAACCAGGTTCGGAAGCAGCGTATTCTTCCGCGCGTAGAAGGCAAAGATGAGTACCTGGTCGAGGGCCGCGAACGGCAGCCCGATCAGGTACAGGTTCAATGCGCGGGTCACGATCTCGGTGTCGTAAGCGGTAAACTCGCCCCGCTCGAAGATAAGGGCGACGATCGGCCGGCCAAGTGCCAACAGCCCGGCGCAAGCGGGGATCACTAGCGTCAGGATCAGGCGTATCCCCAGCCCGAGGGTTGCCTCGTAGGTACCCCGGTCTCCGGTGCTGTCGGCACGCGAGAGCCCGGGAAGCACAGCCAGCGAGACCGCGGCCGCGACCAACCCCAACGGAGTCTGGATGAGCGTCGTCGCGTAGCGCATCCAGGCGATGCTGTGTTCCCCCGTCCCTGACGCGAGCCGGCGGTCGATGACTGAACCCACCATGCCGATCACAACCCCGAGAACCACCGGTGCGTACAAACTCAGGATCTTGCGCAGCGCCGGGTGCTTTAGGTGAAAGCACGGCCGGAGCCGGGCCTCGCGGAGCCCCGGCAGCTGCACGAGCACCTGCAAGAGCGCTCCAAGGACGACCCCAAACGCTGCTCCGGCAATGCCGAAACGGCGCGCGGTCAGGAGGATCGCGAGGATCACCCCCGCGTTCAGGATGGAGGTCGCAAGGGCCGGGAACAGAAATCGCCTCAGGGCATAGAGGATACCCGTGAGCGCACCAGATAGCCCCAGGAAGATCAATGCGGGCATCATCAGCCGCAGGAGCACGACAGCCTGGCGCTGGAGCGGCTCCGGCAGGCCCCCACCGGTCAGCCGGATCACCCAGGGCGCAACGATCTCGACGAGCCCCGCCACGCCCGCAAGCACGGCCGCGGCAAGCGTGAGCACAATGCTCGATAAGCGCCAGAACTCGTCCTTTCGCTCCCTTGCGGTGTACTCGCTCAGCACAGGGACGAGCGCCGCGCTCAGTTGCCCGCCGATCAGAAGGTCGTAGAGGAAATTGGGAACCAGTTGCGCCAGGGCGAAAATGCTGGCCTGCCCGGTCGCGCCGAAAAAGTACGCGATGGCCATCTCACGTGCCAGCCCCAGCACGCGGCTGACCAGGTTGCCTGCACTCAGCAGACCGGCCGCGCGGGCGACACGACCACGCCCCCCTTCGGGCGGCTCCGGGCGCGCCAACGGCTCGGTATCAATCACTGGTGGGCACCTTTCCGACCGGCTGGGGTCCGGTCGCGCTTTTCAGGGCGCGGTCCCAGTCATGGCACAGCGACGGCAGATCGGCGTAGACCGCGTCGGGCTGCACAGAGGAGCACGCCACATGCTCCGCGCCGTGCACGCCGGTCAGCACGAGCAGTGTCCTCAGCCCCATACGTTTCCCGCCCGCGATATCCGTATCCAGGCGATCACCCAGCATGGCGCTCTCTTCCGGACGCGCTCCGAGCCGCTGCAGCGCGGCGTCGAACAACCACCGCTCTGGCTTGCCAATGATGAGAGGCGGTACGTCGGTTGCCGCCTCGATCGCGGCGAGGATCGCCCCGCAGCCGGGGGTGATCCCCTCGGGGCTCGGGAAGGTGCGATCGGGGTTCGTCCCGATGAACGAGGCTCCCGCCCGGATGAGGAGCGTCGCGCGGCGGAGCTTGTCGTAGGTCAGGCGGGTATCCAGCCCCACGACGACAAAGCGTGGGGATTGCTCGGTGTGCACGAAATACCCGTCGGCCAGCAGGGCGGACAGGAGCCCTTCCTGTCCGATGATATAGACCGGCGTACCCCGCGGAGCCCGTTGTTCCAGGAAGGCGCGGGTCGCGAGGGCGGAGGTCAGGATCTCTTCCGGTTCCGCGGGGATCCCCATCTTCCCCAGACGTTCCACGTACTGCTCGGGGGTGCGGGTCGAGTTGTTGGTCACAAAGAGGTAGCGGATATCGTGCGCTTTGAGCCACCGGACAAACTCCGGCGCTCCCGGAAGGACCACTCCTCCTCGATAGAGCACGCCATCCATATCGATGAGCAAGCACCGGATGCTCGCGAGTGTCTGCATAGGCCCTCCTGGGCGGCCATTATACCACACCGCGCGGCACGAGCACCCGTCCGAGGAGTGGTCCGTTGGGATACGGCGCCACCACCTTGCCCCTTGTCCTTCAGGCTCGGGGTGTGCGCCCTACACGTCTCTCTCCCACCGCGGCGCAGCGGGGGGTAAGAGATGACGGGATTGGGACGTGCGGTGAAAGTGCCTCGCTCCCGGTCCCTATCCCTCGTATCAGCGGCACGCGTTGACCCGACAGGCAAGCTCGTGTAGAATAAAGAACACCCGCGGATGGAGGCTGGCATGTTGCTCAAGGAAGCCCGGATCGTCTTGGGGGTAACCGGCGGGATCGCGGCCTACAAGGCGGCGGATCTAGCAAGCAAGCTCGTGCAGGCAGGCGCGCAGGTGGACGTTGTCATGACCGAAGCGGCCACGCGGTTCGTTGCGCCGTTGACCTTTCAGGCGCTGACCGGCCGGCCGGTGCACGTGGATATGTTCCGGGCGATCGACCAGGCCGAGATGGCGCACCTCTCGCTTGCGGCGCGGGCCGACCTGTTGGTCATTGCCCCGGCAACAGCGAACACGATCGCGCGGCTGGCCTACGGGCTTGCGGACAACCTCCTGTGCGCGACGGCGCTGGCCACGCGCGCACCACTGCTCCTCGCGCCCGCGATGGATGCGGATATGTTCGCGCACCCGGCCACGCAGGAAAACCTGGAGCGCCTGCGGCATCGCGGTGCGGTGATCGTCGGGCCCGCCGAGGGCCGATTGGCCTCCGGAAGGGTCGGGCTGGGCCGGATGGCGGAGGTGTCCGAGATTATAGCGGCAATCCGCTGGGTGCTGGGACGTAACGGTCCGCTGGCCGGCCGGCAGGTCGTGGTGACCGCGGGCGGGAACCGCGAGCCAATCGACCCCGTGCGCTTTATCGGCAACCGGTCTTCGGGGAAAATGGGTTTTGCGCTGGCCCAGGCAGCGCTGGAGCGCGGTGCGGACGTTCGGTTGATCGCTGGGCCGGTTTCCTTGCCTACCCCGGTGGGTGCGCAGAGGATCGATGTCGAGACCGCCGAGGAAATGCGGCAGGCGGTGTTCGAGGCGCTGCCCACGTGCGACGTGCTCGTGATGGCCGCGGCGGTCGCCGATTTCCGGCCGCGCGCGTCGGCAGGGCACAAGATCAAGAAAGAGGAAGGGACACTTGTGCTCGAACTGGAACGCACCCGGGACATCCTCGGAGAGGTGGCGAGCTGGAGGGAGGCCCATGGCCGGCCGCGGATCGTGGTGGGCTTTGCCGCTGAGACGGAGAACCTGCTCGAAAACGCCCGGGCGAAGCTGCAACGGAAGCGGCTGGACCTCGTTGTGGCCAACGACGTCTCGCAGCCGGACAGCGGTTTCGGCACGGACACGAATCGGGTGACGGTGCTCGATGCGGCGGGACACGAGGAGGCCTGGCCCTTATTGACCAAGGAAGAGGTTGCGGCGCGCTTGATGGATCGGGTGGCGGCGATGCTGGAGGGCTAGATCCCAGGCGGCAGTTCACCGTGTGCGCGCCACCAGTCCAAGCACCAGGAGATCGCCCTGGGAATGCCTTCTTCGAGCGGCACCTGGGGCCGGTAGTCCAGGAGCTCGCGGGCCTTCGAAATATCCGCGACATAATGGGTAACTTCCCCGACACGCGGTGGTTCGATGTTCACCGTGGCTGGCCGCCCGAGGGTCTGCGAGATCAACTCCACTACCCGCAGGAGCGTGTTCCCCTGGCCATAGGCCAGGTTGATCGTCTGGTTGGTTACCCGGCCGTCCAGGAGCCGTTCGAGGCCGCTCAGGACGCCCTGGATGCAGTCATCGATGTAGGTAAAGTCGAGCACTTTGTCCCGGCCGTAGATGGTGACCGGTTCCCCGAGGGCGATCTTGCGGATGAACTTGGGGATAACCCGTTCCATACGTTCCAGGTCGTTGTCGTACCGGCCGTAAACATTGCTGAAGCGGAAAACGAGGTAGCGCAGCCCGTAGCAACGGGCGTAGGAATAGATGAGGGCTTCTCCCGCGATCTTGCTTGCGGAGTAGGTGCTTTCGGTGTAGGAGAAATCGGCCTGGGTCTCCTCAGTGAGGTAGCGGTGGATATCTCCATATACCTCCCGGGAGCTGCTGAAGACGATAGGGATGTCATTTTGTCGGCAGTACTCGAGGACGTTGTAGGTGATCTGGACATTTTCCATCGCCCGGTGTGGTTCGTTCACGAGCTGATGGACCTTGGCGTTGGCCGCGAGATGCACAACGACGTCCACCTTGGGGTATTCGACGCCCCCGATGCCGCCCCGGAAATTGGCAAAGTTCCCCGCGAGGTCCTGCAGGATATACCGGAAACGGTCGGTCCAGGGATTGAGCCGCTTGTCGACACCGAAAACAAAGTGTCCCTCCTCGAGGAGCCGGAGGGCGAGGTTGGTGCCGATCTGTCCGCTGGAACCGGTGATCAGGACGCGCATAAGACCCCTCCTCGTCTTCAGCCTGGGCACTATAGCACAACGGGCTTGAGGTTGTCAAAACCAGTGGGGCCACGATGTTGCGCGCGGTGACGTTTGATTTCTGGGGGACGTTGTACGGAAACGCGTTCGCGCGGGAGGAGCGGCTGGCGCTCCTGGAGCAGGCGCTGGGTCGAGCAGGTGTGGCGCGTTCGCGCGACCAGCTCGAAGCTGCCTATGAGCAAACATGGCGCATCTTCGACCACCTCTGGTTGGTCGAGCACCGCCCCCTTGGGGTGCCCTTGTGGCTGGAGACGATGCTCGACCTGCTGGAAGCTCGATTGCCCGAAGAGGCGAGAATGGAGCTCGTGCGTGCCCTGGAGGAGGTCCTCCTCGCCCTCGATCTCCCCCGGCCGGTGGACGGTGCCCCTGAGGTGCTGCACCGACTTGCGAGACGCTACCGGCTGGGCCTGATTTCCGATGTAGGCTTGACGCCGGGCCGGGTGCTGCGGGAGATCCTGCGTCGGGATGGCCTGCTGCCGCTGTTCCAGGCGCTAACCTTTTCGGACGAGCTCGGGCACACGAAGCCGCACGCCGGGATGTTCCTGAGCACGCTGGAGCGACTGGGCGTAGGTCCCTCGGAAGCAGCGCACGTCGGAGATCTTCCCGAGACGGATCTGAAGGGGGCACGGGCGGTCGGCATGCGGGCGATCCTCTTTCTCGGCATAAGCCGGCGCGTAGACGGCCGCACGCTCGCGGACGCCGTCGTGGAGCGGTACGAGGAGCTGGACGAAGTACTGGAACGGCTTTCGGGCGAAGACATAGTCCCCGAGGCCGGCGCGACGAGCAAGGAGATGCCATGACCGAGGCGAACGAGCGGATTCCACGGCTCCGTAAGGTGGCCTACGGAGTCGGCGACATCGGGTTCAGCATCACGAGCACCATCCTTGCGGTGCATTTCGCCATCTTCCTGACGGACGTAGTGGGCCTGCGCCCGGGCCTCGCCGCGGTCGCACTCTTTATCGGTCGCAGCTGGGACTATATCAACGATCCGCTGATCGGCCACCTGTCGGACCGCACACGTTCGCGGTGGGGGCGCCGCCGGCCTTTCCTGTTGTTCGGATTCCTGCCTTTCGCCGCTGCCTTTACGATGCTGTGGTGGAAACCGCCGTTCTCTTCGGAGGTCGCGCTGGCCGCCTACTATGCGCTCGCGTACCTCCTCTACGACACCTGCGCCACACTGGTATATATGCCGTATTTCGCGCTGACCCCGGAACTCACGCTGGACTATGACGAGCGTACGTCGCTTACCAGTTACCGCATGGCCTTTTCCATCGTCGGCGGGCTGATTGCCTTTACCCTGCCGCTTGCGCTCGTGGGGAGCATGCGCCCCGAGAACGCGGACCGCGTGCTTGCGATGGGTGCGCTCTTTGGCTTGTTGAGTGCTCTGCCGCTGCTGGCTGTTTTCTTTTCCACTCGGGAGCGCCCCGAGTTCGGGGTGCAGGCCCAGCCTCACCTCAAAGAATCGCTGCGCGCTGCGCTTCGCAACCGGCCTTTCCTCTTCAGCGTGGGAATCTTTCTCCTTACCTGGGTCACGATGGACATCGTCCAGGCGCTCTTGCTGTTCTTCCTGAAATACCGGATGCACCTGGAAGCGGAAAGCGACACGATCATGGGAGCGATCTTTGTCACAGCGCTCCTAGCCTTGCCTTTGTGGGAGTGGGCCTCCCGGCACTGGGACAAGAGGGTAGCCTACGCGGCCGGCGTGGCTTTCTGGGCGGCCGTGCAAGTGGTGCTGGTCGTCATCCGGCCTGAATGGGGGTTCTCGGTCGTGTTGGGACTGGGCATGCTGGCGGGCATAGGGGTCGCCGCGGCGCACATCCTTCCCTGGGCCATGATCCCGGATGCAGTCGAGTGGGACGAGTGGGCAACCGGCCAGCGCCACGAGGGCATGTTCTATAGCCTCGTCACCCTGATGCAAAAGGTCGCAAGTTCCATCGCGGTTCCGCTCGTGCTCCTACTTCTCGACCTCGCTGGCTATGTGCCGAACGCGGCGGAGCAGGCGCCTCGTGTACAGCGCACGATCCAGATCTTGATGGGGCCGGTACCTGCGCTGCTGCTGAGCAGCGGCATCGTGTTTGCGCTCTCCTACCCTCTGAGCCGTCGCCAGCACGCGGAGGTGCGTGCGGCGCTCGCCGCCCGCCGGGCCGCCGACCAGGGTGGATGAGAGATACCTGGAGATCCGTCCGCGAATCCGGGATGGAGGTAAAGCATGGCTCAGGTTGTGTGCAGCGGAGCGCTTTTGCAGTGCAGTTTCGGGACGACACCGAGCACGCTTCAGGTAACACCCGAGGGACGGGTGAACGCGGGGGGAATGCCGGCAGCTACGGTGGTCGATCAGGTGCCGATGAAGAACATCTTCCCCTTCGGAATGTGCACGACGCTCAGCAACCCTCAGGTCGCGGCGGCAACCGCGGCGGCCCAGGGGGTCCTTACACCGCAACCGTGCGTCCCCGTGCCTGCTGGGCTCTGGGTACCTGGCTCCCCGACGGTACGCGTAGGTGGAAACGCTGTGTTAACAACCTCCTGCTCGCTGACCTGTGCGTGGGGGGGCGTCATCACGGTCGTGAGCCCGGGCCAAGCTTCCGTAGCCGTGCCCTGAGCGCACCGATGCCGGGGCACAAGTCGGGACACGTGCCTTCGCGCCGCCCCTCGTCTTTGGACTGCCGGATGTGAGCTCTCCCTCTGCTACCGCTGCCCGTCCGGGGAGAAGCGGAGAAAAGAAGGGGAGTTGAAGTGGGCGGCATTCCCTGCCGCGCCCGATCTTCCCTTTCTCTCCCCTCCTTTCTTCCGGCGCCGAACGGTGAGCGGGAGAGGAGAGCAAGACTGCCAGTGATGTGAGGCACGGGGCAGAGATCCTGCTGTTCTCACTCGTGTGGGAGCGCCAGCAGGCAGGCTTGACGGCCGGCCGAGCGCCCCCTATAATCGTCTCGTACGTAGCCTTGGTGGCTGCATTCTGGAAAGGAGCCCAGGATGAAGAAGGGCAAGATCCTCATCGTCGATGATGACGCGTATGTGTGTGACAGCCTGGCCGCCCTGCTGGGGTCCGACGGATATACGGTGGTCACTGCCCAGAACGGGAACGAGGCCTTGCGGCGGCTCTACAAAGAGAGGCCGGACCTCGTGTTGCTCGACGTGATCATGCCCGGTATGGACGGGTGGGAGGTGTGTCGTCGCATCCGTGAGATGTCCGATGTCCCGATTGTGATGCTCACCGCGCGGGGACAGGTGAAAGACCGCGTCCGCGGGTTGGACCTGGGCGCGGACGACTACCTCGTAAAACCTGTCGCGGTTGAAGAATTGCGTGCCCGTGTGCGGGCTGCTCTCCGTCGCGGGCGTGCCGAGGAGGAACACGGCCCTCTCTCATTCGATGGGGGCCGGGTGGTGGTCGACCTGCCGGCCGGCGAAGTGCTCGTGGGCGGGGAGCGGGTACCGTTGCGTCCGCTCGAGTTGCGCTTGCTTGCCTACCTGGTGCGCAACGCAGGGCTCCTGCTTACCCACGATCAGATCCTGGAACAGGTGTGGGGCCAAGAGTATGTCGGCGATCGCCCCAGCCTGAAGCTCTACATCTGGCGGCTGCGGCAGAAGATCGAACAAGATCCGAAACACCCGCGCTGCATCCTCACGGAGCGCGGGCTGGGATACCGGTTCGTCCGGCCCGACCGCTAGCCAGCCGCACGAACAGAGGCCCCGACGGCTCGAGTGAAGCAGGGAGCGGAAGGCAATGCCACAAAGCGATCTGCTTGCGACTGCATCTCCATCGGAAGTAACAGAACTGCGGGCCCTCCTGGACTGCGTGGTCGGTCGGATCCAAGAAGCGCTGGGAGCACGGGTCTGCGTTTTGCTCGAAGCCGCAGGAGAAGGAGGGCAGCTGAACGTGCTTGCACAGCGAGGATTGGACACGGAGCACGAGCTTGCGCTGAACGGTTGTGTGGCAGAACTGACCCCAGAAGCGGTTCTGCAGGGAAGGGACTGGCTCCTCCTGGAAGGAGACATTCCGAACGGCGGACGGCTCTGGAGCGACCTCCTCGGGACAGAAATCGGTGTTGCCCTGCGGCTTCTGTCGGAAGGTGGGATGTCGATCGGGATCGTCGTTGCCGGCTTGAACGGTCCGCGGGATTTTGCCGCGTTACCGGCGTCATTGCGTGCCTGTTTGGACCAGGCTGCGCATGCCCTCCGGTTTGCGGGTATGTTTCGCGACATGAAACGGCAGCTGGCCGAGCGCGATGCCCTGCTCCGGGTGACCCGTGCCCTAGCACGTGTTGGAAGCGGCGAGGAGGTGCTCTCCCTGATCGTTCGCACGGCTGTGGAAAGCGTCGAGGCTGCGGAGTCGGGGGTCATCCATCTCCTGGCGGAGGATGGCGAGTCGCTGGTCCCTATGGGGGTGTCTACGGGGACATTGCCCCGCACGCAGCGCGCAAACTTGCGGCTCGGCGTCGGGATCGCCGGGGTTGCGCTGCTGGAAGGGCGGCCTATCCGGTGCCACGATGTGACGGTGGATCCGCACTATGTGCCCGGTGCCGCGCCGCCCCCCTACCGCGCACTCCTGGTGGCGCCGATGATGCTTGCCGAGACGCGGATTGGCACCCTGAGCCTTCAAAGTTCCCGTCCCGGGGCGTTCAGCGAGCGGGACGAACAGTTCCTTGCGATCCTGGCCGGCCAGGCCGCTGTGGTGGCCGAGAACGACCGCCTTCTGCGAGAACTGCGTCGGCGGCTCGAGGAGCTGCGGCAGGCTCAGGCCTGGCTTGTGCAGTCTGAGAAGCTCGCGGCCGCCGGCCGGCTGGCCGCAAGTATCGCGCACGAGATCAACAACCCACTCGAGGGCATTAAGAACTTTCTTGCCGTGCTTGAGGAGCGGCTACCCCCCGATGATACGAACCGCGAGCTCCTGCGGTTGATCGGGGTCGGCTTTCAGCGCATCCAGAAGACCACGCGGCAGCTCCTGTCGTTCTCCCGCAAGCAGGAGGTCGCGCGCCGGCCCTGCCACCTCCGAGAGCCGATCGAGAACGCGCTGGCCATGGTGCGCAACCGGCTCGCGATGCACCAGATCGTGCTCGAGGAGCGCTGGGAGGAGCCGTTGCCCCAGGTGCTCGCTTCCCCGGAACAGATGGAGCAGGTGTTCCTGAACCTGTTCCTGAACGCTGCGGACGCGATGGGCGAATCGGGAGGGCGCCTGGAAGTTCACGGTTGGAGCGCTGGGGAGGAAGTGTGTGTCGCGGTGCGCGACACGGGACCGGGAATCCCGGAAGAGATCCGAGACCGCATTTTCGAGCCCTTTGTAACGACCAAGGACGGTTCGAGCGGACTTGGGCTGTGGGTAACCTACGGGATCGTTGCGGACCACGGGGGACGGATCGATGTAGAAAGTCAGCCCGGCAAAGGCACGGCTTTCACCGTGCGATTGCCAGCTCTACCGTCCTGCTCGTAAACGGCGCCTCTTGGACGGTCCGGCATCCCCTGGTGCGATCCACAAACCGTCGTGGTTCGCTTACGGAACCCAGGCGCAGCTGCCCGCGTTGCTTGCGATGTCTTGTCGCCCGGAGGGAACCACGGGCTCGAGAACATATGCGCGAAGAGCCTGGGAAGCTCGTCATCAATGCGTGCGTTCGGCGGATTCACGTCCAGGTCTCCGGCACGCACTAACCTCACCCACACCTGCACGATCGCCGGGTCCCACTGTCGCCCTGCTCCCTGCTCCAGAAGGGAGAGCGCCTCCTCGCAACTCCGCGCTGCACGGTACGAGCGATCTTCTGTCATCGCGGAAAAGCTGTCTACCACGGCGAGTAGTCGTGCGGCCGCAGGAATGCTCTTTCCCGAAAGACCGTTCGGGTAGCCGCGACCGTCGTACCGCTCGTGATGGTGGAGCACGGCGGGAAGGAGGGACTGGAGCGTGCCGATCGGCCGCAAGATGTTCACGGAAAAGAGGGGATGGAGGCGGACCCTTCGGCGCTCCTGCATCGAGAGCGGGCCAGGCTTCTTGAGCAGCGCAGAGCCGATGCCGAGTTTGCCGATGTCGTGAAGGAGCCCTGCGAGCCAGAGTTCATGCCTTTCCCCGCAAGCCACTTGCATCGCCCGGCCCAGCTCTCGGGCAAAGTGCGCGACCCTGTGGGAATGCCGGAAGGTTTCCGGATCCAGGGTAGCGAGAACCCGTGTGAGCGCCTGTACCGCCTCCCAGGCGGTTTCTGCTTTCAGCGATTCCAGCATCGCGCGACGTCGGGTGAGCGCAGCCTGGACCCGCTCCAGGAGCACCCCTGGCTCGCACGGTTTCAGCAGGTAGTCGTCGGCGCCGGCCCGCAGAGCGCGGATGGCCGTTTCGAGCGATCCGTAGCCTGTCAGGACGATCACCGCTGTCCCAAGGGACAAAGCCCGCACGTGCGCCAGGAGCTCCAGGCCATTCACCGGCTCGACCCGGAGATCCGTGAGCACGAGATGGACCACCTGCTGCTGCAGGATGTCGAGTGCTGCCGACCCGTGGGGAGCAGTCAGCACCCGGTACCCCTGCTGGTCCAGCAACTTCTCCAGGCTCGACCGCACGAATTCGTCGTCCTCTACAACCAGGAGCGTCGTCTCCACGGTGCACCGCCCGAGGTAGACCCTTCCTAGGGACGCTTTGGCTCAATGGATCTGCTGCTTGTCCTGGCCGCCGTAACCGGAAGCGAGATCTCCGCACGGACGTGGTCGGTGCTCGCCACAAGCTTCACGGTGCCAGGAAGCCGCGGCGCGCGATATTTGGCCTGAGCAATGCCTCCGTGTGTGAAAAGGAGCGACGCATCGAGCGTCCCGGCGCTCGCTTCTAGCCGAACGGCAGTTCCATCGGGGGCGGGCCGGCCCTGGGCGTCCTGGACAACGATGCGTACCTGCGCCTCTGTTCCCGCCAGGACGACTCCGGGTTCCACCTGGAGGGTGATGTAGGCTGCCGGCGGGGGGACGACCTGAACGTCGAGCTGCACCCGGTTGTCGTCCAGGGTCGTTTCCGGGGTGGAGGTTTCCAGAAGGGCTGTGACCGGTAACCAACCGAGGGTCCCGGCACGCAGCGTGATGGCAATTTCGCCCCCTTGCTCCGCTGCAAGCTCGCCGAGGGACCAGACCGGCGGGCTAGGGGAGATCAGGGTGAGCTCGAGGCCGGTCGCTTTGTAGGTCAGAAGCGTCCAGTCATCGGGAACCAGAAGGCTGAGTCGGACGTCGCTTGCCGGGGCCGGACCCTGGTTCTTGAGGCGCAGGGTGATCGTGACAGGGCTGGTCTCAGCCACGGGATCGGGAGTTGCCCATGCGTCGGAGAAAGTCAGGTTGGTCGGGAGGAGGGGCAGCTGCACGGCCGGATCGCCCAGGAGAACGAACTCGTCCAGTTCGAACCCCATCGAGGGAGCCGTTGCGTACAGCCGCAGGTTTCCTGCGAGGAGCGCCGCCCCAACGTTGGCGATCCCGTCCTCGAAGAATGCGTCAAAGACTCCTTCGTTCATATACTGGTGTGTCCAGAACAGACCCACGCCGCTAGAACCCCAAGCCGCGACCGCACCGCGCTCCGGAGTGCGTACGGCGATCTCCGTGATCGCACTGTTCGCTGCGTCCGGCTCGCCGTACCGGCCTGCATAGCAGGCCCACACGAGCAAGAGCGGAAACCGAGGGCCGTTCGCGAGGGCTTGAACGTCAACGGTGCGGAGCATCTGCTCTCCCGCGAGCGTCGAAACTCCTGCATGGCCGATATAGTTGGCCACCAGGCGCCCTTCGTCGATGGCTTGCAGGATCGCGCTACGCGCGGCCAGAGCCGGGTTCTGGTAGGGGTAGTTGATCCCCAGATAAACCTTGTCGGCCGTGTAGGCGTCCGGAAGATGGCTGCTTGCGATGTGGTCGGACAGCGCGGGAAAGTTTCCAGAGCTGTCCGGATTGTCCGCGATGAACAGCACGCGGCTGTGCCACGGCTGCGGGCTGGTCTCCGCGCGCAGCGCCAGTGTCTTCTGTACAACGGCCGCCACCTCGTCCGGCGTGTTCACCGGAAGTCGGCCGAGCAGCAGATCAGCGAGCGGATCATCTCCCACGACCGAAACATACCGGTTGTCGGCAAGCGATTCCCCGATCCAGGGGTCGACATAGGCGAGATAGGGCGGGATCCAGTTAGGCTGGCCATATCCCAGGTTGTCCCGGAAGTCGTAGTGCCCGTCGCCGACCAGGAGCACGTAGGTCGGGGCCGGAGGGGTCCAATGCGCATAGGCGTAGGCGATGAAGGCCCGGATGGCCTCCGGATCCGGCCGGCCGTAGCTGAACGCATCGTAGATCTCCTGCACATCGACGAGCGCCGTGCGCAGTCCATCTGCTTCGTAGACATCGAGAAGAGGCCGGATCGCTTCGAAGAAGGCGCCGGGCGCGATCACCAGGTAGTCCGCGCCCCGAGGCCGCAGCAGGTCCGGCCTTGTCCGTGCGATTACAGCTGCAGGGGCCTCAGCCTCGCTGAGGGAAAGGACGAGGTACTGTGCCCCGTTTCCTGCGACGCTCTCGAAGCGGAAGCGGAAACCGTCGGGAACCGGCTCTGTTTCGCCAGTCAGCAACAACGGGGTACGGGGGTCTTTGACCGCAAGCGCGACGATCGCCGGGTCGGCAAAGGGCTCGAGGGAAAGCGCCCACGGGCCGCCGTCTGGAACCTCGATCGCGGTCTCGCTTCCCTGGACGAGGCTTTGGCGAGGGTACCGGAGTTCGATCCAGTCGACGTAGAACAGGTCATACGTGTAGCCGGTATCGCCGGCCGCCACCAGGCGCACCGTATTGGTGCCGTTGTGGAGCAGCCCTTCGGGCACAGGGGCCTCGATGAGGGCTGGATCCCGATCGTTCCACCAGATGTCTGTCAGGAAGGTGTCGTTCAGGAACACCTGTGCGTGGTGATCTGGGTTGAGTCCGGTTGCAAGCGAGCTGCGCAGGTACAGGCGCAGCGTGGCCTGGAAGGATCCACTCCCCAGGTCGTCGAGCACGAGGTCGAACGTGCGCTGGGGAGCGGACAGTGTGTACAGGTAGGTCCAGAACCACGGGTCGGAGCCAGGCTGATCGGCAAGCTGGCTGGCATAGAGGTGGTTTTCCTCTGCGTGCCGGGTCGCGATCAGGGCTGGTGCAGGCGGCGCACCGCTCGGTTGGGCCGAAACCACAGGCATGCGCTGGCCGGGCGTGACGTCCAGCGTCAGCCAGTAGACGTTCGTGCGTGCGTAGCGGGAACGCGAGGCCTCGCCGTAGAAGTAGATCGATTCATCCGGTTCGAGTACACCGTCTGCTTCCCCAGGAATCCACAGCGGAACTTCTACCCCGTCGAGGAGGAGGTGGAGCTGGCGTGGATCGATGGCTTCCAGAGGGAGCCCCAGCTCCTCCAGCTGTTGCGCGTCGAGCCGGTAGAGTCCGTCGTGATCGACGAGGAGCTGCAGGAACCGAGCGTCGCCAGGGAGCGCGGCCTGAACACCGGCAGCGATGGGTTCCGTGCGGGCGCGCCACAACCGCGCCTGGTCCGCGTTCAACAACAGCGCTCGGAGAAGCGCCTCGAACGGAGCGGTTTCAGCAACCGTTTGGCCGGCCCCGGCACCAGGGAAGCGCAGCTGGATGCGCAGGGAATCGTACAGTATGAGTTCGCTGCGCGCGGGGTTGACCTGTACCGGAAACAGGCGAAGGATACCCACGCGCTGGCTGCGGATCCACCCGACCGGCTGGATTTCGGCAACAGTCCCTGGGAAGAGTGCATCGACCCCGTAGACAGACCTGTCAGGGCCGGTTCGAGCGCGCAGCGCTTCACTGGGGAAAAGTCCTTCAGGCACAGGTTCCTCTACGGCGGCTGCCGGAACTGGGAGCAACGGAGCGCTCAGCGCGACTGTGTGCGCCGTCGCATCCAGGACGACGACCTCTGCGCTCCCTTCAGGGGGGAACCCCACCCAGAACGCAGCGGAGGGCAACGCTGGCTGTCCTGCTTCTCCGGCGATTTCCAGTCCGTCTGCCTGCACCTGTGTGTAGTGCTGGCCGTCCACGAGGACTTCTTCGACCGATATCGGTGGGAGGGTGTACTCGAGGATCAGGTCATCCAGTCCGACGGAGACAACGTGGACTCCAGGCGCTGTCGGGCTTTCGGAAGCAAGAGTCGGGCCGCCTGCCCGGACCGCACGAGCACCGAGCCCCGACACGCCGAGCCAGACCGCAAGTGCAACAGACAATCCTTTCCAGAATCTTCGCTGACGGGGTCCCTTCATTTCTCACCTCCATCACATTTTTCCGCCAGTTTCCAGTATCGTTTTCCCGGGATAGCGGCTCGTTTGCGGAAAGTAACAGGACGGTTATCCGGTAGGTGCCTCCGGATCGTACCGCCTTGCATCGTGTGGATGGAGGTGCTATACTCCTTCTTGGCCGGCGATCCAGGGTTCGAAAGGGATGCCATCATCTGGCGCCGCGTGGCGAACCCAAGGGCGGTGGGCTCTGGAGGAGCCATATATCCCCTTCGTGGCCATCGCGGCTTGTGAGTGTTCTGTTCCACCCGGATTTCGGAGTACGTCTCAAGAGGCCAAGGGGTGTGGCAGAGCCATCGACTGGATCGGGCCGCAGGGTGTGTGCGCTTGGGCCTGCCCGCGGTGGACAAGGAAAGCGCAGGAGCGGGCAAGGAGGTGCCGAATGCCGCTGGTCCACGTGGATAGCAAGGGAAAGATCTTTACGAACGTGGTCACGAAGAGGCCTGTGCGGGCGCTGCTGCGGATGCCCACTCAGACCCTCGTGGGCTCGATCTACCTGAGGCCGGACAACCGCCTGCTTGACGAGCTGAACGACAGTGAAGCCCAGTTTCTGGCAGTGACCGATGTTTACGTATATGATGAGACGGTGACGACGCTCCTCTATACGACCCGGTTCCTTGCGGTGAACAAAGACCACATACTGGCCATCGTTCCTTTTGAGGATCTGGAAGCGGGGCCTGGGATCGGGGTATGGCTGTCGAGTCTGCGCGCAGCGCTCCGTGCCACTGAGGCTTCGCAAGGAGGGGAGCAGCCATGAGCGACCAATCCCGAGCGCGACCACAGCCAGGGGAGGCTCCTGAGGGGATCGCGGCTGCGCTGCAGGCCCTGTCTCCGGTGCCGAAACTCCCCGAGATCACACTCGATTTTGCTCGGCAGATCGAGGCGGCGCTGGGAGGCGGCCCGCTGGCCCGGACGGCGCGTACGGAGGAGGCGGCGCGGAAGCATCTGGCCGTGCTATATCGGCAGGCCGGCCTTAACCTCCCGGCGCCCCAGGCGCAACGGCTCTACGAGGCGGTGATGGATGAGCTGTTCGGGCTGGGACCTCTGGAGCCATTCCTGCGGGATGATTCGGTGACCGAGATCATGGTCAACGGGCCCCGCCTGGCCTATGTGGAGCGGGAGGGGAAGCTCGAGGAAGTACAGATCGACTTTGTGGACGCAAGCCACGTGGATCGGATCATCCAGCGTATCATCCGCCCGTTGGGGCGGCGCTTGGACCCGAAGTGGCCGATGGTGGATGGCCGGCTTCCCGATGGTTCGCGCGTGAACATCATCATCCCACCGTGTGCTGTCAACGGGCCTACGATCACGATCCGGAAGTTTTCGCGGAAGCGGTTGACGACCGACGATCTGGTCCGGTTCGGTTCGATGACGCCACAGATCGCCGAGTTCCTGAAGGCGTGCGTACAGGCGCGGCTGAACATCGTGGTCTCCGGCGGAACGGGCTCTGGAAAGACCACGCTCTTGAACGTCCTTTCCAGTTTTATCCCGGCGAACGAGCGGATCGTGACGATCGAGGACTCGGCGGAGCTCCAGCTGCATCAGCGACACGTGGTCACGCTGGAGGCCAAGCCGGCCGATGCCGATGGCACAGGGAGGGTTACGATCCGAGACCTGGTGATCAATGCTCTCCGGATGCGGCCGGACCGGATCGTGGTGGGAGAATGCCGCGGCGGGGAGGCGCTGGATATGCTCCAGGCCATGAACACCGGCCACGACGGCTCGCTGACCACGCTGCATGCGAACTCTCCGCGGGATGCGCTCGCCCGCATGGAAACGATGGTGCTGATGGCCGGAATGGAGCTCCCGGTGCGGGTGATCCGGGAACAGATCGCCTCCGCGGTCGACCTCATCATCCAGCAGGCGCGCTTGCGAGACGGGTCGCGAAAGATCGTGAGCGTGACCGAAGTACAGGGGATGGAAGGGGACGTGATCGTGCTGCAGGACATCTTCATTTTCGAAGAGGAAGGAATGGACGAGACCGGGCGGGTGAAGGGACGTTTCCGGCCTACGGGGGTACGTCCGCGGTTCATGGCACGGCTTGCTGCGGCAGGCATCCAGCTTTCTCCAGACATCTTTGCACTCCCCAAGCCCGAGGCAAGTGCAGCACGGTCCGCTCGCTGAGCACAAAAAAGGCGGAGCCCCGTAGCGGCTGCTATGGGGCTCCAAGTGGGTATGGGCCGTGCAGGACTCGAACCTGCGACCCTCTGATTAAAAGTCAGATGCTCTGCCACCTGAGCTAACGGCCCTTGGACCTATTGTAGGGGCAAACTGGGCAAAAGTCAAACGGCTTGCCCTGCCGCACTCCGGATGAGGCACGCGGCCAGGTAACGCGCAATGACCGCGAGGTCTTCCGTGGGGAGGTAGTTTGCCGCCGTGCTGTCGAACAGGATCCGTACCTCCGGCGGGAACTCCTCGTCTCTTTCCCAAAGGAGCACGGCCATCGGCAGGCGCGGGAGCACCTGGAAAGCAAACGCGTGGTCAGCGAAGGGAAGGGGCGTGCCCCCGAGTGCTTCCGCCGCGCGCAGAAAACCTGCGATGTCGTCCCCGAAACGCGCGAGCAGCCGCTCTTCGCTTCCCTCGCGAAATGCAGGGTAGTAGACACGCCCGTCCGGCAGGTCGCGGAACGATACCCATTGTCCGCGCGGCGTGATGCCGTCCGAGGTCAGAAGATAGTGCAGGAGGAGGATCTGCAGCACAGGGTTTGCCGTCTCCCCGCTGTCGTCCGCTGCCCGAAGGTCCGGCCACGAGACGACGTATCGGCGCCCTAGCACCTGGATCTCGAAGCGGCCCTGCCCGCCTCCCAGATCGATGTAAGGCACACCCGCAGTCTCGGCGTCGATGCGTGGCTCTCGGCCTGCAAAGCGCTTCCGCGCCCGCTCGAGCGCAGCGCGATAACTGCGCGGCACTGGGGCTGCCTCGTCTTCGGGTGATGGCTGTTCCTGCATCGAGACCTCCTCGCCGGGTAACGCACTGTATCGCTTATTATAGCACAAGCGCATAAGGGTTCCCCGCTTGACAAGCGGCTGTTTGCTTGTATAATCTATTTGGATATTGAAATATGTGAATAATCCAGGCAGTCCCGGAGGTGTGCTATGGGCGAACCCGAAAAGGAAAAGGCGGCGATCATCGTCTTCAGCGGCGATATGGACCGCGTTATGGCGGCCTTTATCATCGCTACCACCGCCGCGGCCAGCGGCATCGACACCACGATGTTCTTTACGTTCTGGGGGCTGAAGGCAATCCAGAAAGGCAACCTCACCGGTAAGGGGTTCCTGGGGAAAATGCTGGGGCTCCTGAACCGCGGCGGCATCGAGCGGCTCTCTCCCTCGCGGCTCAACTTCGGCGGGATCGGCCGCTTGCTGTTCCGGAAGATGATGCGCGACAAGCGGGTGGCTTCGCTTGCCGAACTCCGACAGCTCGCCATCCAGCTCGGGGTCAAACTCCTTGCCTGCCAGACCAGTATGGAGGTCATGGAGATCCGTAGGGAGGACCTCATCGACGAGGTCGCCGGGGTGGCAGGTGCCGCGACCTTTGTCGCTACCGCAAGCCGCTCCCATATCACCCTGTTCATCTGAAGGAGGTGTAGATGGCGGAGGTTTCGGACAGGTTGGAGCGAGAGATCGAACTGCTGCACACCTACATCTGCGAGGGGCTTGGCGATCCCAAGCGGGTTATGATCCTGTACCTGCTCGCGTCGGGCCCCTGCAACGTGGCAGAGCTTACAGCCGCGCTCGGGACCGCGCAGCCCACGGTCTCCCATCATTTGAAGATGCTGCGCGACCGCGGGTTGATCGTGGGACGTCGCGAGGGCACGTCGGTCTACTATTCCCTTGCGGACCGTCGCATCATCCAGGCCCTTGACCTGCTGCGTGAGATGTTGGCCGACCTGCTTGCCCAACAGGCCGGCCTGTTGGAGAGTGCCCGGGCGGGCTCCCGCCCGGAGATAGAGGAGGACAACCGATGACGGTGCGACTGAGCAAGGCGCAGGAGGCATCCCTGCGCGAGATCTTTCACAACCGCGTCTCCACCGACCCCATGGAGTGCCGCGTGTACGGGCACGACGTGGGCGTCCTGCCTCCCCTCGTCCGGCCGCTGCTCGGCCGGCCGCAGGCTGCCGCCGTCGTGCAACCCAAAGACGAGGACGAGGTCGTACGCCTCGTGCGCTGGGCGGCCGAGAACCGCGTGCCGCTCGTGCCCCGTGGCAAGGCTACCTCGGGATACGGGGGAGTGGTGCCGGTACGGGGCGGGGTGCTGGTGGATTTCTGGCGCATGCGCCGTATCATCCAGGTGGATCCGCGATCGGAAACTGTGACCGTAGAACCGGGGATCGTCTGGGAGGACCTGGAGAAGGAGCTCGGAAAGCAAGGACTTGCGCTCCGGCTTTACCCCTCCAGTGCCCCCTCGTCGACCGTCGGCGGCTGGCTCGCGCAGGGGGGGTACGGCTACGGGAGCTTTGAGTACGGATCGTTCCGCGATAATGTGGTCGCCGCACGGGTGGTGGAGCCTGACGGCCGGGTCCGCGAGCTCCGCGGCGAGGAGCTGGAGCTGGTCTCGGGCGCCGGTGGCATCACCGGGATCATCACGCAGGTGACGCTGCGGGTGCGTCCGCTCGAGGAAGAGGTCGTGGTGGGCGCGCGCTTCGCCGAGGCGCGCTGGCTGGCCGAGGCGCTGAAGCAGGTGGTCGCAGAGGGTCTGCCGCTATGGTCGGTCAGCTTTACCAATCCGACGATGGCAGCCTGGAAGAACCGCCTTCCTCCCAAACTGGAGCATGGCCACCCTGTGGAAGAAGAACGGGTGCCGCTGCCCGAGACGTACTGCGCAGCCTTTGTCTACCCCGCTTCGCGCGCGGCCGAGGTCGGACCGGCGCTGGAGCGCATCATCGCGCACCATGGTGGAGAGCGCTGCCCCGAAGAGGTGGCGAAGCACGAATGGGAGGAGCGCTTCCGTATCATGGCGATCAAGCGTCTTGGCCCGTCCCTTATCCCTACCGAGGCCGTGGTGCCCCTAGAACAGCTCGCGCGGCTGCTTGAGGAATGGGAGCAGAAGATCCGCCAGCCGATCGCGATCGAGGGGATGGTCTCGGGGCCCGACCGCCAGGTTACCCTTCTGGGCTTCCTGTTGCACGATGAGCGCACGTTCGCCTTCAATTTCGCTTACGGGCTGGCCCTCTCGGCCATCGAACTGGCACGCCGTGTGGGAGGACGGGCATACGCCGCAGGACTGTACTTTGCCCACCAGGCGGAGCATATCCTCGGAGCAGAGAAACTGCACCTGCTCCGCGAGCACAAGGTCCGCAAGGATCCGAAGGACATCATGAACCCCGGCAAGGTACTGGGCAACGGCGCGCTCGGTCTCTTCATGCGCGCGGCATCGGCGGCTGAGCCGATCGTGCGGGCCGTCGCGAACGCCGCCAGGGCGCCGGTGGGAGAACGGATCGCCGGGGCCGGCCGCCGGGGCATTCCGGATGACGTTGCCTGGTACGCCTACACCTGCGCCCAGTGCGGGTACTGCGTCGGAGAGTGCGACCAGTTCTACGGCCGCGGCTGGGAGTCCCATTCGCCACGTGCCAAGTGGTTCTTCCTCCGGGAGTATATGGCCGGGAGGGCGAAGTGGACCCCGGAGTGGGTCACCCGCTTCCTGGCCTGCACCACCTGCGAGGTGTGCAATGTCGAGTGCCCCCTCGAGCTTCCGAACGAACCCTCCTGGCTGAAGATGCGCGGCCACCTGATCGCGGAAAAGGGCCAGCTCACCCTCCCCGCGTTCGAAATCATGCGCGCGGCGCTGCGCAAGGAACGCAACATCTGGGCTTCCTACAGCAAGGACCGCGCGAACTGGGTACCCGAGGACGTCCGGCCCAAGATCCTCCCGCGTGCCGAGGTCGGGTACTTCCCCGGCTGCACGGCGTCGTTCGTGGAACAGGATGTGGCGCAGGGCACGGCGCGCCTGCTCGATGCGGCGGGTGTGGCCTTTACCTACCTCGGGGACGGTGAGGCTTGCTGCGGCCTCCCCATGCTGGTCGCAGGCCTGTGGGACGCCTTCGAGGAGATCGTGCGCCACAACATCAATGGGATGAAGGAACACGGCGTCCGCACGGTGGTCACCTCGTGCCCCGCCTGCTGGCTTTCGTGGAAAGTCTACTACCCGGAATGGGCGAAGAAGCTAGGGATCTCGTTTCCCTTCGAGGTCAAGCACTACTCCGAGATCCTGGCGGAGCGCATCCAGGCCGGCGGCCTGCGGTTCACACAGCCCATCCCCATGCGTGTCACCTGGCACGATTCCTGCCATATGGGCCGCGCCGGGGGCATCTACGAGCCACCGCGCGAGATGCTCAAGGCGATCCCTGGCCTGGAACTCGTGGAGATGGAACACAACCGCGAGCACGCCCACTGTTGTGGAGGTGTCCTCACGCTTCTGGAGAACCCGGACACCGGCAAAGTGATCGGCGAAGTCCGGCTGAAGGAGGCAGAAGCCGTCGGTGCTCAGGCGATCGTGGCCTCGTGCCCGTGCTGCGAGGTGCAGCTGCGGATCACCGTCGAAAAAACCGGACGCGAGCTTCCGGTGATCGACCTCGGCCACATCGCCTCCGAAGCGCTCGGCCTCCCTGCCTACGACCCCACAGCCTATGCCCTGGAGCAATGGCGCACCTTCGAGGCGATGATCTGGCTGCTGAAGCCTGAAGCGATGGCCGACCTGATGGCGGAGCTCCTGCCGCAAATGATCGAGGCCATGCCAGCCCCATTCCGAGGGATGATGAAGATGGTACGCGGGGCGCCTGGGCCGGTGCGGGAGGCGATGATCGCGATGATGAAGCCGATGATGCCCCCGCTCTTCCCCATCTTGATGCCGGGGATGATGCCGAAGGTCCTTCCGGCTATGCTGGCCGCAGTGGAAAAGCGCGTCCCGATGCCCCAGCACATGAAGGAGCAGATGCCGGACCTGATGCCCATAGCAATGGAACGGCTTCTCCCCAAGATGCTCCCTCTGGTGATCCCGCACTTTATGCCGCGGATGGTAGCCTACCTTCGCGGCGAAACCGCCCGGGGATAGGATGGTATCGCTTCGTAAGGGCGGCTTCCACACCGGAAGCCGCCCTTACATCTCTCCGTCCGGCTCTGTGTGGATCAGCACCCGCTCGACGTTCGGGACCCTCTCGCGGAGTCGTTGTTCCAGGGAGCCGCAGAGCTCGTGAGCGTCCACAAGCGCCATCTGCCCAGGGAGCTGGTAGTGCAAGGAGACTACCCAGCCACAGCTTCCACGCCGTACCTGCAGCTGATGATAGCTTCCCGGCAGACCTGAGGAACGGAGGATTTCCTGCACGCGGGCTTCGACCTCCGATTCTCCCTGCGCGGCGGGCCCGTTCTGCACGATCGTTCCCTGAGGCTCGATATGCGTGGTGATCTCGGTCAGGCCGGGGATCTCGCGGCGTGCGCGTTCCTCCAGCTCCGATGCCAGGCGATGGGCTTCTGCAAGCGAAACGGAGTTGTCCGCCTCGAGATGCGCTTCTACCAGGGTATCCTTTCCCACCTCATAGGCGTTTATCCCGTGCACGCTGATTCCGAGCCCGTCCGCGATGCGCCGCAACCGGGTAGCGATCGGGTGTAGCCTTTGGCCCTCCTCGGGGGTGCTCGACGGTTCCACATGCACCGTGACATCCTGGATATCCGGCCGGCGCGCACGCAGCCGTCGCTGGACCTCATGGGCCACCGCATGGGCCTGGGAGGTGCTCATCTCCGGCGCCACGCGGATGTGCAGGTCGGCGTAGATCGCCTGGTTGTGCCCCCGACTGCGGATGCGGTGACACGACTCTACCCCCGGGACCGCAAGCGCCACCTGTTCGATCTCGTCCCGTTCCACAACCGTCCGATCCAACAGCGCCGGGATACTGTCGCGAACGATCTCTACTCCGATCCGTGCGATGAACCCCGCGACGACGAGCGCCAGGATGGGGTCGGCCAGGGGGTAACCCAGGCGTACTGCGACCAGCCCGCCCATCACCGCCAGGGAGACCAGGATATCAGCCCGGGTGTGGCGTGCATCGGCGACGAGCACTTCGCTCCGCAGACGACGCCCTTCCCGCATCTCGTACCATACCACGATCCCGTGGATCAGCATGCTCAGGAGCAGCGCACCGAAACTCCAGGCGTTGACCTCGGCCCGGATGCGCGCAGGGTCCAGCAGCCGTTCGACGGCGCTCTTTCCGAGTTCCCAGGTGGTGAGGAAAAGAAGGCCGGCGATCACCAGCGCGGCGAATGTCTCAGCCTTACGATGTCCGTACGGATGCTCCTCGTCTGCCGGTCGCGCCGCGATATGGATGCCCACAAGCCCGACCACGTTGGACGCGGCGTCAAAGACCGAGTCGAACCCATCGGCGATCAGGCTGAGCGATCCGGTCCAGTAGCCTATCAGGAGCTTCGCGACAGAAGGGATGAGGTTTAACCCCATCGTGATCCAGAGCACGCGCCTGATACCCCGAAACGTGACTGCTGCTTCTGTCATTTCCGATCTCCCGGTTCCGTTCGCACTCAGGCGGAATTGTACCACAAGAAGGCCTGACAGGCGAACGGTACCGTCCCTGCGAGGCGACCAGACCGCCCCCTCGAGGGTGCCGTGCACGTATCCGGTAAGGGCGAAGGGAACCACTCTTCGCGCGCGGTTGACACCGCTCTGCAACCAGGCTAGAATGACAGCACCCGGCAGCTTTGAGGGCGGAGATTTCACGGAAGCGGCTGAGCAGTGAGGAGGAGACTATGCCCTATTGTCCTTATTGCCGAAAAGAGCAGCCGGGAGTCGAGGACCGTTGCCCGGAGTGCGGCCACCTCCTGCTGCCGCAAAGCCCCGCCTGGAAACCATTCGATCCGATGGAACCGCTCGTGCGTGTCCACACGGTTTACAGCGAGCCCCAGGCCTTTCTCTTGAAAGGGCTGCTGGAACAGGAGGGCATCCCGGTCGTGATCCAGCGCGAGGCTGGCCCGGTATTCGGGCTGACGGTGGACGGCTTGGGGGCCCACCGTCTGCTCGTGCCTGAGAGCCTGGCGGCCGAGGCCCACGAGATCCTTGCGGTGTACGGCGCGGAGCAACCCGGCGACGAGGCCCGATAGGCACCCGATTCGCGTGGTGCAGGTCAAGTCGCCGGATAGATCCGACCGTGTCGTGGCGGCGGGCTCAGGGAGACAACCGCAATGGTCCAGAAGACCAACGCGATGCGGCTTCTTGAGGCGCGGGGCATCCGTTACGAAGCGTACTACTTCTCGCCGGAGATCCACTCCGCGGAAGGCGTTGCTCGGGCACTCGGGTTCCCTGCCCGTCAGGTCTACAAGACGCTCGTCGTCGCGCAACCGGAAGGGCGTCCGCTTCTGGTCCTTGTGCCGGGGGATCGGGAACTGGACCTGACCCGGCTCGCGCGCGCCCTCGGGGTCAAGAAGCTCCGTATGGCGACCCAACGCGAAGCGGAGAGGTGGACCGGCCTGCAAGTCGGTGGAATCTCGGCCCTCGCGCTTCTGGACCGGGGCTTTCGCGTCTACATCGACCGCTCGGCGCTCGAGGAGACCGAGGTGCTGGTGAGCGCAGGCCGCCGTGGGATCAACCTTCGGCTCCGGGTTACAGACCTGCTCGCGCTGACCGGGGCCCAGGTTGTCGAGGCAGCGGCGCCGGCCGGCGGACCCGACCGCAGCTAAAAGGGGAATTGCGCTCAACGCACCGCGCGCACGATCGTCCCTCCGCCCAGAACCTCATCCCCCTGGTAAAAGACCACCGCCTGCCCGGGCGTGATTGCCGGTTGGGGTGTGTCGAAGTCCAGGTATATGCGGCCGTTTCCCAGCGGGCGCAGGGTAGCCGGGGCAGGCGAAGCACGGTAGCGTACCTGCGCCAAGACCCGCAGGGGCTCCTGGGGCCACTTTCCGGACACGAACGAAACGGCTTCGGCCTCCAGTCCGCGGGCGTAGAGCGACTCTTTCGGGCCCACGATCACCGTGTTTTCGGAGGGATCGAGCGCTACCACGAAAAGCGGCTGCGGCTGTCCGGAAATGCCCAGCCCCTTTCGCTGTCCGACGGTGTAGCCGGCCAGTCCGCGGTGCATGCCGAGAACCCGGCCGGAGAGATCGCGAATAGGCCCCGGGCGCGCGATCTCCGGAAGGTATTTCGAAAGGAAGGCGCGGTAGTCCCCTTCCGTCACAAAACAGATCTCCTGGCTTTCGGGGCGGCCGGCCGTCGGGAGACCCCGCCGAGCCGCCTCACGCCGCACCTCTTCCTTGCGCAATCCGCCCAGGGGAAAGAGCAAAGCGGCGAGTTCCCGCTGCCCGAGCATATAGAGCACATACGATTGATCCTTCTGGCGATCGGTCCCCCGGAGCAGACGCCACCGCAGCCCGGACTCCTCTTGCTCGCAGATGATCCTCGCGTAGTGGCCCGTGGCGAGGAAGCGAAATCCGAGGGCACGGGCCCGGTCGAGCAGCACGCGGAATTTGATCTCGCGGTTGCAGGCGATGCAGGGGTTGGGTGTCCGGCCTTCGCGGTACGCCTTGGCGAAGGGCTGTACGACGTATGCCGCGAACTCCTCCGACAGGTTCAGCACATAATGGGGAATCCCCAGTAGTTGGCACACCCTGCGGGCGCTGTCCACCGCCTCGAGCGAGCAGCAGGCGCTCTCGCGGGGTTGCCAGGAGGGTTCCCCGGACCAGAGGTGCAGCGTCACGCCGGTGACCGAATACCCTTGCTCGAGGAGCAGCGCGGCCGCCAGCGAGGAATCGACCCCGCCGCTCATAGCGACCAGAACCGTACGCTCCTCGTCTCGTGCGGGCGCGTTCATGTTTCGGCAGGAGGATGGCCAGAAGGTTGCCCCAGGGAAGCGAGCAACTCCTGATAGACTTCGGCGGTCTGCCGTGCCGCGCTTTCCCAGGTAAAGTAGCGCAGCACGCGGGTGCGGCCCCGGGCTCCCATCTCCCGCGCGCGTGCGGGGTCTTCGAGCAAAGATCGGATTCCCCAGGCGATGTCTGCAGGGTCGTTTCCGTTCACGTGGATGCCGTTCTGGTCCGGTCCCGAAGGTACCACCTGTTCGCGAAAGCCGACCACACCGTTCGCCCCGACCACCACCGGCCTCGCCATCGCCATAGCTTCCAGGGACACGATACCGAACGGCTCGTAGACGGAAGGGAAGACGCATACGTCGGCCGCGGCATAATGGACGATCCGTTCCCACTCGGAGACGAAGGCGTACCGTGTGATCACACGGCCCGCCAGATCGAGCCGGTGCACGAGCTCCTCGATGTCGTGCTGCTCTTCCCCCTTTCCCAGGATGACGAGGCGTGCCTTCGGGTAATCCGCGAGCACCGCGGGCATCGCCTGGATGAGGTTCCGTACGCCTTTCACCCACGTCAGCCGGCCGACAAACAGGATCATCGGCTCTTCACGGCCGATCCCGTAGGTTGCGCGAAGCGATTCGACTTCCTCGCGTGGTACGCGCGCGGGATCGTACACCGCCGGGTCCACACCGTTCCAGACGACGCTGATCGTCGCAGCCGACCATCCGTGACGCACAAGATCTTCCTTCATCGCGTGGCTCACGGTAACGATCCGGTGCGCCTGGAAGGCCATCTCGCGTTCGATTCGGCTCACGAACGGGGAACCCGCATCGCCTCGTCGGCCCCACTCTGTGCTGTGCACGTGGAATACGACCGGCAGATCGGTCTGGTTCCGCACGACGAGTCCGGCGATCGCGCTCAGCCAGTCGTGCACGGCGACCACATCGAAGCGCGCGCCTTCTTTTCCGATGAGGTCGTTCAGGAACTTGCTTGCGGCGAGCACGTTGTACACAAAGATATCGTTGAAAAAACTCCCCCATTGCCGGAGTTCTTCGTTCAGGAGGAGCGGGAACACGTTCGTCGCATCGATGCCGATGGGCCGGTGTACTTCCACACCCGCAACGACTTCGCGGGTCTTGAGTGCACCTTCCCGGTTCATCGTCAGGACGACCACATCGTGGCCCTGCCGCACCAGGGTGCGCGTCAGGTAAGTGGCATAAGTACCGAGTCCCCCGACGATGACCGGTGGATATTCGTACACGAAGAACGCAATTCTCATTGCTGACTCCTTCCTGTCCCCCTCGCGAGCCCATGTCAAGGGAGATACAGGTACTGCAGGGAGAGCGGCTGGTCGAGCCCGAGGAGCCGCTGTACGTCGGGCGTGCCGGCCGGCCGCAGCGCTCCAAGCGCCACCTCCAGGAAAGACGGGGCCGGCGGTTCTACGAGGCGCGCGCGCTCCGCTCCCGACAGCCGTCGGGCCGCATCCAGCGCCTCCGGCAGTCCCCCGAGCTCGTCGACCAGGCCCATCTCCTTCGCCTGCTGGCCCGAGTAGACTCGCCCGTCGGCCAGCTCGCGCACCTTTTCCACGGGCAGTTTCCTGCCTTTCGCTACGACATCTACGAACGCCTGGTAAGCCTCGTCTACAAGTCCCTGGAGGATCGCACGCTCTTCCTCGGTGAGTGGCCGTGTGGAGGACCCCAGGTCCTTGAAGCGGTTGCTCTTGATGACCTCCTGCTCTACCCCCAGTTTCTGGTAGAGCCCCTGGAGGTTCAGGATCGTCATGATGACACCGATGCTGCCCGTGGTGGTATGGGGGTTGGCCACGATATAGTCGGCGCCGGCGGAGACATAATAGCCGCCCGAAGCGGCCATATCCCCCATCGCCGCCACCACCGGTTTCCCGGCCTCACGCACCCGTTGAACGGCGCGGTAGATTTCGTCGGAAGGCACGACTCCACCGCCCGGGCTATTTACATAAAGAAGCACTGCGACAACGGATGCATCCCGTGCGGCCGCATCCAGCTGCTCGACGATCGTCTCGGCGGGTGCCACATTGGAATAGAGAGCGCTCAGGCTGTACCGTCCCGAGACGATGACCCCTTCCACGCGCACGAGCGCTATCTTCGGGCCAGCTCCGGGAAAAGTGGCGCTTCGCGCGCTCGTCCCGAGCGCGACCAGGGCTGCCCACAGGCAGACACCAGCAAGCAGCCCCAGCACAACCAGCCCCGCGATGATGCCCCAGAGCCATGTGGGAAAGCGTTTGTGCGAACTCACCTCGCTCCTCCTCCGCGTGCCAGCGGGACGATCCAAACGCGCTGATCCTGCGTGTGCGGAACGATTATAGCACACCCGCGCTCAGGCCGGCTCGCCTTCGTCTTCCAGTCCGCCCAGGCGGCGGCCCAGGAGGAACAGGGCCAGCACCCCCAGACTCACACCGAACCAGAGCGTGAAAAGGCGGATGAGGAAAGAGGCGGTCGCGGCTCCTTCCCGATCGAGCAGCGCCAGGGAGTGGATCAGGCCGGCGTAGGAGACATCCGTCACGAGCAGGCCGCCGGGCAGGAAAGAGACGAGTCCCAGCAACGTCCCCGCTGCGAACACGAATGAGCCTTGCCACAGGGTGGCCCACCCGGGTGCGGCACCGAGCCCGTGCAGCACATAGTACACCGCAATACACTCTCCGAACCACGAGAGGGCACTTTGCAGCGTCATCCAGAGCAACGGCTTCCACTGCAGCAACTGGTACGTGCTCTCATAGAGCGCTGCCAGGGAGCGGCTCGCGCGGCGTACGGGGCGAAAGCGTTCTCCTGCGGCCAGCAGTCGCATCGCGAGGTCGCGCTTCTGTGCCAGAAACACGAGCAACGCGGCCGCCCCCAGCAAAGCGACGGCAACACCGAGAAACAGCCGGGCGGTGCGATCGCTGAACCCGGACATCGCCGCCCCTGCGGCACCGCCGGCGATGATGAGCATCCCGAGGCCATCGGTCAGCCGCTCCGCGACTACGATCGGCGCAGAGACGGCAATTGGGGTCCCATTGAGGCGTTTGAGCAGGTAGGATTTGAACACCTCACCCAGTTTCCCCGGTGTGACGGCCATCGTCATGCCGGCAGTAAAGAGGAGAGCGCTGTCGTACCATCCCACATCGCGGATCCCGAGGTGCCGCAGGTAATAGTGCCATTTCCACCAGCGCAGCACGTAGTTCAACGCGGTGAACCCGAGCGCAAGGGGCATCAGCGCCCACCGAAAACCAAGGAAGGACCACCACACCTCCCGGATGCCCCCCCAAACCGCGAGGCCGAGAAAGACCAGAAGTCCGATCCCCAGGAAGAGGAGCAGGCGGCGGCGGAGCACTTGCCATCGGATCACGCGGACCTCCGACCGTCGCTCCAGGGGTGCCCGATGTGGGCATAGCTGGCCCGTGGAGCGGAAACGTGTCCCCTGCGCGCCGCCTCGGACCGCGCGAGAAGGTCTTCACACGGACCGTTTCCACCATCGCGCCTTCGGAACGTGTACTTTGGCACCTTCGCCTCCTCTCCGGCTCACTGGCAGGGGCATTCTACACCAGATGGGGAGATCGGCGCAACTGCGGTTGCCCCTTTCCGGGCGGCGTGGTATACTCGCAGGCGGCAGGAGGAGGTGAGAGATGGAGACGTTTCGACGCCTCGGAATCGTGACTTCCGGATCGTTGACCGAAGGACTGACGGTACGCCTGGACGGGGCTGTCTCCGTGGAGGAGATCTCGGTTGGCCACTACGTGGTGATCCAGGGGGAGCGCTATCGCTTTTTCGGCATGGTGACCGATGTGCGGCTGGGGATCCTGAACGACCAGTTCCTGCGCACTCCTCCGCCGATCTCGAACCCGCTTGTGGCCGAGGTCGTTCGGGGCACCGGCACCTTTGGGCTCCTGGAAGTGGTGCCGATGCTGACCCTGCCGCGAGAGGCAAGTGCTTTCGAGGCGCCGGAGCCTGTGAAAACCGTGCCTGCCCACTTTGCCCCGGTCTATCCGGCCGGCCCCGATGAAGTGGCCGCCGTCTTCGGGCAGGAGGACGAGCGACATTTCAGGATCGGGACCCCGGTTGACATGGAAGCTGTGCCGGTCTGTCTGGACCTTGCGCGTTTGGTGGAGCGCTCGACCGGCGTCTTTGGCAAGTCGGGCACGGGGAAGACTTTCCTCACCCGGTTGCTGCTCCTCGGGATTGCAAGGCAAGGCGCCGCCGTGAGCCTCATTTTCGATATGCATAACGAATACGGGTGGGAAGGCACGTTCGAGGATCCACGCTACGGACGAGCCTGGGGATTGAAGCGCCTCTTCCCGGAAAAGGTGGCGATCTTTGCCCTGGATCCACGTTCGTCGCAGCGGCGTAACGTCCCCTACGATTTCTGCGTGGAAATTCCCTACGACCTGGTTTCGCCCGAGGACATCGAAATGCTGCGGGAGACGCTGGACCTCTCTCAGGCGCAGATCGATGCGGTGCACCGGCTGGGCCAGCGGCTGGGCCCGAGTTGGTTCCGCCAGTTCCTCGAAGCGGAAGGGCCGGACACGCTGGAGGAACTGGCCACCGCGTTCGGACTGCACGGCGGGTCGCTGCAGGCGCTGCACCGCAAACTTGGCCGACTGCGCCGGCTGGAGTTCCTGCGGCGCGAAGTGACAGACGACTCGGTCGCGCGCATCCTGGAATGCCTGCGCCAGGGAACCCACGTGGTCCTCGAGTTTGGAAGCTATCAGGACATCACGGCGTACGTGCTGGTGGCCAACCTGCTGACGCGCCGCATCCACGAGGAATATGTCCAGGCGACAGAAATGGCCCTGGGGAATCAAGGGCCGCAACCGCGTCCGCTCGTGATCGCGGTGGAAGAGGCTCACAAGTTCCTGGGGCCGGCGGTGGCAGGTCAGACGGCGTTCGGGACGATCGCGCGGGAGATGCGCAAGTACAACGTAACGCTGCTGGTGGTCGACCAGCGTCCCAGCAGCATCGACGACGAGGTCATGAGCCAGATCGGGACCCGCATCACCTACCTTCTGGACGACGAGAAGGACGTCTCGGCCATCCTCTCGGGGGTTTCCGGCGCGTCGCGTTTGCGCTCGGTACTCGCGCGGCTGGAGACGCAGAAGCAAGCGATCATCCTTGGGCACGCGGTCCCGATGCCCGTTGTGGTGCAGACGCGGGAATACGGCACTCCTGAGTCGTATCGGGAACTGGGGGCCTTCCTGGAGGCCGCGGAAGCGGCTCGAGCCGCCAGGGAGCCGGAGGCCTCCCACGAAAGCCGGGAGCAGGAGGATTGGCTGTAAGCCTGCCGATCGGTTCCTGGGACCCCGAGATAGCCTTCCTCGCGGAGGACGGGCCGTGAAAGCGCGGCAGCTTCTGCTGGGCAATCCCTATGGAAACGCGACCAGGTGAACTGTACGCGGACATCGTGGTGCGTCAGGGGAGGGCAGTGGCAGGCCCCTTTTCTTACTCGGTGCCTGAGGCGCTCCGGCCCCGAATCGCGCTGGGCCAGCTCGTCTGGGTCCCCTTTCGGCGGACGCGGCTTCCCGGGATCGTCGTAGGCCTTTCCGACAGGGCACCGGAGTTCGACACGCGGCCGCTTGCGGGCATCCTCGAGGAAAGACCGGCCCTGACGGAAGTTCAGGTGCGGCTGGCCAGATGGATCTCCCAGTACTATCTCTGCTCGCTCGCGGAAGCGGCGTTCGCGATGCTGCCGCCGGGGGTGGTGTACCGTGTGCATCGCGTCGCAGTGCTAACCGACGCGGGGCGTTCGCGAGCGCTGGAAGGAGTAGCCCCGGCGACCCGCAACCTGATCGAAGCGTTGCGTGCGGCGGGCGGGGAGATGGAAGAGCGCGAGCTCTGTCGCAGGCTGGAACGCAAGAGCGTTCGGGGCTCGCTGCAGCGGCTCGCTACACAGGGCTGGCTCCAGCTCGAAACGCGGATTGCGGAGCCCCTGGTGCGTCCCCACTATGAACCGTTCCTGGTGCTTTCCGGTACCGAAGCCGAGGTGATGCAGCACAGGGCAGAGTTGTGGGCCGGCCGAAGGCATTCGGTTTCTGCCCGCATCCTGGAGGCGCTTGCCCGCGCTCCTGCCGGGGAGCGCGATCGGGCGTCGCTGCTCCGGGAAGTCAAGGGCACCGCGAGCGCGCTGAAGCGACTGGAGAAAGCGGGGCTCGTGCAGCTGGAGCCGGACAAATACCTGGTGTGGGCAGAGCGATTGGATGCCCTCCTCCCGCTGCGGCAGACGGTTCCTGCCGTGGAGCCCCTGCTGGAAGCCGAGGGCCGGCTCGAGGTGAGGGAGCGTGGGGAGCTTGAGCCGTTCCGCGCGCTTTCCCGAAAAGGGCTCGTGCGCGTGGAAAAGCAGCCGGCGCGCGTTCGCCTGACGGTGCTGCCTGAGGTGGCACGCGAACGGGCCGCCTCGCTCCGGCGCACGCTTGCGGACGAGCGGGGGCTCGCTCTCCTGGACGCGCTGGGGGCAAGCGGGGAACGCGCGCTCCCGCTGAGCGAGCTGGGACGCCTCGTCCCCGGAGCTTCGCGTAGCGATGCGGAGGCGCTCGTGGCCGCCGGCATCTGCCGGTTCGAGGTGCGTGAGCGATACCGCGATCCGCTGGCCGCTATGGTACAGCCGCCCGAAGCACCGCCGGTACTCACCACCCGCCAGGGCCTCGTCTGGCAGGCGCTGTACGAAGGACTGAGTAAGGGCGGGTACCAGGTCTTTCTCCTGCACGGGGTGACGGGCAGCGGCAAGACCGAAATCTATCTGCGTGCCCTGGGCCGGGTGCTGCGGGAAGGCCGCCAGGCGATCGTTCTGGTGCCCGAGATCGCGCTCACAGCCCAGGTCGTGCAGCGCTTTGCCGCACGCTTTCCGGGGCGGATCGCCGTACAGCACAGCGGGCTCTCTCCGGGGGAGCGCTACGACCAGTGGCGGCGCATCCGGGACGGCAAGGTGGACGTAGTGATCGGGGCGCGCTCGGCGATCTTTGCACCGCTTCCCCGACTGGGGCTGATCGTTGTGGACGAGGAACACGACCCGTCCTACAAGCAGGACGATCGGCCGCCGCGCTACCATGCGCGGGAGGTCGCCCTTGCCCTTGCGCGCCTGACCGGGAGCACGGTCGTCCTGGGAAGCGCTACACCTTCCTGCGAGTCGTACTGGCGTGCACAACGCGGAACATTCCGTCTGCTCGAGCTGCCCGAGCGCATCCGGGTCCGCGAGGGCCCCGGTGGTACCCGGATCGCGCTCACCGAGACCTCGCTCCCGCGCGTCCGGGTGGTCGACATGCGCGAGGAACTGCGCGCGGGAAACCGTAGCATCTTCAGCCGTGACCTGCAGCGGGCCCTGCGGGAGGTGCTGCAGGCCGGGGAACAGGCAATCCTCTACCTCAACCGACGGGGCACGGCAACCTTTGTGATGTGCCGGGCTTGCGGCCACGTGGTGCGCTGCCCACAGTGCGACGTGGCGCTGGTCTATCACTCGGATTCGGGAACGCTCCTGTGCCATCGTTGTGGACGAAGGGCTGCGC
Organism: Chloroflexia bacterium; assembly: GCA_041082245.1. Lineage (GTDB taxonomy): Bacteria > Chloroflexota > Chloroflexia > DTKN01 > DTKN01 > DAOTVY01. The sequence goes on along the minus strand of JBDOIE010000034.1, from coordinate 16,591 downwards.
CTCCGTCCCTTTGCCCTGCTTGCCATAGCGCGACCATTCGCTACTTCGGAGCCGGGACAGAGCGGGTCGTCGCCGAGGTGCTCGCCTTCTTCCCCAATGCTCGAGTGCTGCGCTGGGACCGGGACGCCACGCGCGACCTGCGCGGCTACCAGGAGACACTGGAAGCGTTTGCCTCGCGGAACGCGGACGTCCTGGTCGGGACGCAGATGGTCGCCAAAGGGCTTGACCTTCCTCACGTCGCGCTGGTCGGAGTAGTGAGTGCCGATACCGGTCTGGACCTTCCGGACCTCAGGGCTGCGGAGCGCACCTTTCAGCTTCTTACCCAGGTTGTGGGGAGGGCGGGACGGCGGGCGGAGCGCGGCCTGGCGATCATACAGACCTACCACCCCGATCACTACGCGATCCAGGCCGCCGCGCGTCAGGACTATCGGGGCTTTTTCCGCCAGGAGATCGCCTATCGACAACGGCACGGCTACCCGCCGCTGCGGCAGCTGGCGGTCCTGACCTACGCACACCCGGACGAAGGATCGTGCAGGCAGGAAGCTACACGGCTGGCTGCCCGTTTGCGGCGGCGGGCAGAAGCGGCCGGGCACGCGACGCTCATCGGCCCCGCGCCAGCCTTCGTGCCGCGTGTCCGTGGCCGCTACCGCTGGCAGTTACTGCTCCTCGCCCCCAGGGTGCATCCGTTGCTGGCAGGCCTGGAGCTGGGACCGGGATGGACGGTGGATGTGGACCCCGCAAACGTATTGACATAACTAAACGGGCACTTTTTTCCAGCGTCCTCGCCGGAAGAAGGCCCAGATCAGGAGCGCCCTTCCTGCCCAGTCGACCGCTGTACCCCACCAGACCCCTGGCAGCCCCCACTGCAGCACGACCACGAAAAGGTAAACAACCGCAAGCCTCAGGAATACCGTTCCGAACAGCGTGACCCACATCGGTGTACGGGTATCTCCTGCACCGCGCAGCCCGCCGGAGAGCACCATCTGCACCGCGATAGAAGGCTGTTCGGCTGCCGCGATCCGCACGGCGGTGCCGGCGAGGGCGAGCACCCCGGCCGTGGCGCCAAAGATGGAAACGATCTGTGGGCCGAAGAGCGCGAAGGCGACCCCGATCGCTCCCATGAGACCCGTGGCCAGTGTCAAGGTACGCCGGATGCTTCTTTCTGCGAGGTCTTCCTGGCCGGCGCCGAGCGCCTGACCGGCGAGAGTGGCTGCTGCGACGCTCAGGCCCCAGCCCGGCATGAACGAAAGCGACTCCACCCGGAGCGCGATCTGATGCGCCGCCAAAGCGACCGTCCCCAGGCCGCTCACCATGCGCATGAAGAGCGTGTAGCCGAGGCGCGAGACGATCGCCTCGCCGAGGTTGGGGAGCGCGATCCGGACGATCCGCGCAAGAAATGACCCATCTGGCGGCCAGAGCGTCCCTGCGGTCAGTTGCAGCACGGTCCGGCCGCGGAAGAGGGCCGCGAGCGCCAGAAGCCCTCCGAGTGCGCGGGCACTTGCGGTCGCCCAGCCGGCCCCGGCAAGCCCGAGGGCCGGGAGAGGACCCGGGCCGAAGATCAGGAGCCCAGCGAGCAGGATGTTCCACCCGTTCATCACGAGGGTGATCCACATCGGGGTGCGTGTATCTCCCGCCCCCCGCATGGCTCCGTTGGCCACCATCATAGGAAAGCTCAGAAGGGACGTGCTCATTACAATGCGGAGGTAGCGGCTCCCCTGTGCCACAACAGCTGGTTCGGCGCCGAGCCAGCGGAAGAAGGTCGGTGCCAGCGGGAAGAATACCCCAAGGAGTGCCGCTGCGACGAGCCCTGCAAGCAACAAGGCCTGGCCGGCCGCGCGCTCGGCACGCGCCCGGTCTCCTTCTCCACAGGCTCGGGCGACCAGCGCGACCCCGCTCACGGCAAGCGCTTCGAAGATGCCGTTTGCCACAAACATCAGTGTGCTCGCCAGCCCGACCGCAGCCAGCGCCACATCATCGCGCAGCCACCCGATGAGCAGGGTGTCGGCGAAGAAAACGGCCATGACCAGCAGGTTTTCCACCACTGCGGGGCCTGCCAGACGCACGATTGTGTGGGTCAGCCGTTCGGGCCTCAGGTCGAGAGCTACAGGACGAGAGCCCACCGATCCCTCCTCAAGGCGGACGCGGGTATGATACTCCAGGAATGCGGGCGACGCAAGCGCTGGCACACTGGGCCGTTTGACACCTGCTCTGTGCGCACGGTATAATCCGGGCGCCAAGCCGGCGAGGTAGAGGCGTAAGCATCCGGCCAGCGATGGCCGGCAAGGAGGTCCGCGTGACGACCGATTGGGAATCGCTTCTTTCCGCAGGAGGTCGCAGCCTGCGGGGATCCGCGGTGCGGGAGCTGTTCAAGGTCGTGCAGCGCCCAGGGGTCATCTCCTTCGCGGGGGGTATGCCAGCGTCAGAGACCTTCCCCTGCGCCGAGGTCGCCGAGGCCTGTGTCGCGGTGCTTCGTGAGCAGGGGCCGGTTGCGCTCCAGTACGGCCAGACCGAGGGGTACGACCCGCTGCGTGACTACATCGCCGAGGTCACCATGGCCGAGATGGGCGTCTTCGCCCGGCGCGAGAACGTGCTCATCACGACGGGGAGCCTTCAGGTGGCCGATCTTCTACCGAAGGTCGTTCTGGACCCTGGCCAGACGATAGTCGTGGAAGCCCCTACTTTCCTTGGATCGCTGGCCTCGTTCTCTCCCTACCGGCCCCGCTACCTCTCCGTTCCCCTGGACGGGCAGGGGATGCAGGTAGACCGGCTGGAGGAGATGCTGCTGGCCGGTGAACGGCCAAAGTTCGTCTATACGATCCCCAATTTCCACAACCCGGCTGGCTGTACGCTCGCGCTGGAGAGGAGACGCAAACTCGTCTCGCTCGCCGACCGCTACGGGGTGCCGATCCTCGAGGACGATCCGTACGGAGCGCTGCGTTTCTCGGGGGAGCCGCTTCCACCCCTCATCCGTCTCGACCAGGAACAGCTTGGGATCGTACCGGGCTCCGAGGCTTACACCCGTGGCAACGTGCTGTACGCCGGGTCGTTCTCCAAGATCCTTTCTCCGGGGATCCGACTCGGGTGGGTGGTAGGCCCTGTACCGATCATCGCCCGGCTCGCGCGCGCGAAGCAGGGGACGGACCTCCACACAAGCCTGCTGGTGCAGATGGTCGCGTATTACCTGTGCCGTCAAGGCTTCTTTGCGGGACATATCGCGCGTATCCGGGAACTGTACCGGCGGCGCCGCGACCTGATGGTGGAGCTGTTACGGGCACATTTCCCGCCGGAAGCCCGGTGGACAGAACCCGAAGGTGGGCTTTTCCTCTGGGTAACCCTGCCCGAGGGGTGCGATACCCAGGCGATGCTCTCCGATGCCGTGGAACGTGGGGTGGCGTTCGTCCCGGGACAGGCGTTCTACGTGGACGCGAGCGGCCGAAACCAGATGCGTCTGAACTTCTCCTGTGCTTCGGAAGAACAGTTGCGTGAAGGCATAGCCAGATTGGGACAGGTCGTACGGGAGCACCTGAGCCGGCTGGGTTGACTCCCAGGGACATCCTCAGTGGGAAAGGTGCGGCTCGATCGCCTGCTCGTGGACCGAGGGCTTGCGGAGACCCGTGCACGGGCACAGTGGCTCATCCGGAATGGGCACGTGCGCGTGAACGGCGAAATCTGCCGACGCTGCGGGGCGCTCGTCGATGCGGAGGCATCGATCGTCGTGGAAGAGCCGCTGCGCTACGTGAGCCGTGGCGGATGGAAGCTCGCGCACGCGCTGGAGCGCTTCGGTGTCCGGGTGGCGGGGTGCAGTGCCCTGGACTGCGGCGCTTCGACCGGTGGCTTTACGGACTGCCTGCTTCAGCACGGGGCGAGCCGTGTCTATGCGGTCGATGTCGGTCACGGCCAGCTCCATCCCCGGCTTCGGGAGGACGAGCGGGTGGTGGCCCTGGAGGACAGGGATATCCGCCGGCCGGATGTTCTACCGCCCGGAACGCAGGTAGACCTTGCCGTGATCGATGTCAGCTTCATTTCCCTGCGCGCCGTGCTGCCCGCAGTGCTCCGATGGCTGCACCCGGAGGGCCTGGTGATCGCGCTCATCAAACCGCAGTTCGAGCTGGGGCCGCGAGCAGTGGGGCGCAGAGGGGTTGTGCGTCGCCCGGAGCTGGTCTATCGTGCCGTCGGCGAGGTGCTGGCGTTTGCCGAGCAGCTTGGTCTGGGACTGCGGGGAGTGACCCCTGCCCCGCCGGACGAGGCACGCGGGAACATCGAAGTGCTCGCCTGCTGGCACCGGGGCGCACAGGGGCTCGCAGTGGAAGAAGCGCTGGCCTCCCTCCGGGATGTTCTGGGCCAGGTCGTCCCGACAAGAAAAAGTCTGCTGCGCTGAACCTGCTCCACCGGCCGGCGCTCTTGCCCGGTCCGCAGCGCTTCGGTATAATGGGGGCGGGAGGTCACGATGGCGGCGCAGGTGCACCACACCATCCTTGTGGTGTCGGACGGCACAGGTACCACGGCGGAGCGGGTGATCCGCGCGGCGCTGCTCCAGTTCCCGGGGGCAGAACCAGCCATCGAACGGCGGCCGGAGGTGCGTTCCCCGGATCAGGTACGAGCGGTGGTGCAGGAAGCACGGGAACGCGGGGCCATGCTGGTGCACACGCTCGTTTCCCCCGAGCTGCGCCGCTTCCTCTATATGGAGGCCGATTCCGCCCAGGTCATCGCCGTCGATCTAATGGGGACGGTGCTGACACAGCTTGCGCGCTACCTTCAGAGCGCCCCTCAGGTGCGTCCGGGTATCCTTTACGGCGACGAACGGTATTTCCGCCGTGTGGAGGCGCTCGAGTACGCGATCCACCACGACGACGGCCAGGGCCTGCGGGACATCGATCGGGCGGATATCGTCCTGGTGGGCGTGTCGCGCACGTCGAAGACGCCGGTAAGCGTGTACCTGGCTTACCGGGGGTTCCGGGTGGCGAACGTTCCCGTTGTGCTGGGCATGCCGCTGCCGGACGCGCTCGAGCGGGTGCTTCCGGGGCGCGTTGTGGGCCTCGTTGTTGAGGCCGAGCGGCTTGCCGCGCTGCGCGAGGCGCGGATGCGGCTTTATCCGCACATCGGATGGGAGTATGTGGACATCGACCACATTCGCCGGGAGCTCCGGTACAGCCGGGATCTGTTCGCGGAACACGGTTGGCCGGTCGTGGATGTAACCGGACGCTCGGTGGAGGAAACGGCACGCGAGGTGTTGAACCTTGTCGGCCTGAGCGAATAGGGGGAGCAAATGAAAAAAGGGTTGATCCTCCAGAATGGCCGCATCTACACGATGGACCCGGAAAGGCCCCTGGCGGAGGCGGTCGTGCTCCGCGGCACTCGGATCGCTCACGTGGGGTCGACCGCCGAAATGCGGGTCTGGGCGGGACACGGCGGTTGGGAGGTGATCGACCTCCAGGGGCGCACCGCGCTTCCAGGGCTGATAGATGCCCATGTCCATTTAAGCGGCTATGCGGTCGCGCGAACGCGGGTAAACCTGACGGGCGTCAACACGCTGGAAAGCGCGCTGGAACGGGTCGCCGCGTGGACGGAACGGACGCCGAAAGGGCGCTGGATCGTAGGGCACGGGTGGAACCACAACCTGTGGGGAGGGCGCTGGCCGACCCGGTGGGACCTGGATCGGGTCGCACCGGAACATCCTGTCGCGCTCGAACGGGTAGACGGGCACTCGCTTTGGGTAAACTCGCTCGCGCTGCAGATGGCCCAGGTGACGCCGGAGACACAACCGCCCGAGGGTGGAGAGATCCTGCGGGACGAGGAAGGGCAGCCTACCGGCATCCTGAAGGAACGGGCGGTCGAGCTCGTGCTCCGCTGCATCGGTAAGCCGGATGCGGTGGAGCGGCAGCGATTGCTGCTGGAAGCGTTCGCCGAGGCGCACTCCTACGGCATTACCGGCGTCCACGCCCCGGAGGAAGCCGAGGCGTTCAGCGATTACCAGGCGCTGTATGCGCGCCGCGCACTGCGGTTGCGGGTGCTCGCGCACCTCCCGCAGAACCGGCTGGAGGAGGCCGTTTCGCTCGGGATCCGCTCGGGCTTTGGCGACGAGCGGCTGCGAGTCGGCGGGCTCAAGATCTTTGCCGACGGCAGCCTCGGTTCCAAGACCGCTTCGCTGCTCGAGGACTATGAAGACGAGCCGGGATACCGTGGCCTACCGACGATGTCGGTGCGCGAGCTGGACCAGCTGGTGGCACGCGCGGCTCGGGCAGGGATCGCGGTCGCGGTGCACGCGATCGGGGACCGGGCGGTGCGACTGGCCCTGGACACGATCGCGCGGGCGCAGCGGGAATCCGTGCGGCCCGCATTGCCCCATCGGATCGAGCACGTGCAGCTGATCCACCCCCAGGATATCCCTCGGCTGTACGAGCTGGGGGTGGTTGCCTCTATGCAGCCGATCCACTGCACGTCGGATATGCCTGTCGCCCAGCGGTTGTGGGGCGAGCGCTGCCGGTACGCGTACGCCTGGCGTTCCCTGCTCGACAGCGGTGCCATACTGGCCTTTGGGTCGGACGTGCCGGTGGAGACGATGAATCCCTGGGCGGGCATCCACGCCGCGGTCACGCGGCAGCGGCCGGACGGAACGCCGCCGGCCGGCTGGCACCGCGAGGAACGCCTGACGGTCGAGGAGGCCGTCCGAGCCTATACCCTCGGGCCTGCTTTCGCATCCGGCGAATCGCATCTGAAGGGTTCGATTACGGAAGGGAAGGTGGCCGACGTGGTGGTCATCGACCGCGACATTTTCCACATTCCTCCTTCGGAAATCCTGGGCACGCGGGTATGGATGACCATCCTGGGCGGCGAAGTGGTCTACGAAGGGAAGGACTGAACCCGCCGCACCATACGGTACCGCGCGTTTGACAATTTCCCGTCCGGTGATATACTTTACGCGCTAAAATAATCGCCCAGTAAAATAACCGTTTGCGGGCGACACGGGAGCTTTCGATGCTTCGCCTGAGAAGGTATCTGAAGCCTTACCTGGGACTGGTGCTGGTGTCGGTCGCGTTGCTTTTCCTGCAGGCGAACGCCGATCTCGCTCTGCCCGACTATATGTCCCGCATCGTGAACGTGGGCATCCAGCAGGGCGGAGTAGAGCGGCCTGTGCCGGAGGCGCTGAGGACCAGCACGATGGACCACCTGGGGCTTTTCCTCACAGACGAGGAAAAAGCCGAGCTGCTCTCGAGCTACGTCCTCGTGGACCGCTCCTCGCCCGATTTCTCCCGGCAAGTGGTGCGGATCCCGGCGCTGGAAAAGGAACCTGTGTTCGTGGTCAAGCCAGACCGTGTTGCGACGCTCCAAGGGCTTGCGCCGGTGATTGCGCGTGGGCTGCTCGTCGTGAGGGCGGTGGAGCAGATCCAGGCCAATCCGGCGCAGGCCCAGAGCATGTTCCCCGGGCTGGACCTCTCGCGCTTACCGCCGGGGGCGGACCTTTTCGCACTGCTGGAAAGCCTTCCCGCCTCTCAGCGCGCCCGCGTCGTCGCCCTGGTCGACCAGCGTTTTGCTGCTCTGGGAGGGGAAAAGGCGATCTTGCAGGCGGGGGCGCGGGCTGTGCTCCAGGAGTACGAAGCGCTCGGCATGGATACGTTGGGCCTGCGGAACAGCTATATCCTGCGTGTCGGCGGACAGATGCTGCTGATAGCACTCGTGTCCGCGGCAGCGACGCTTACGGTCGGGTTTCTTTCGGCCCGTGTCGCGGCCGGTGTCGCGCGGGACCTGCGGCTGGACTTTTTCTCGCACGTAATGCGCTTTTCCGGTGCAGAAATGGAGCGTTTTTCCACAGCCTCGCTCATCACCCGTTCGACGAACGATATCACCCAGATCCAGATGGTCATGATGTTCCTCCTGCGGATGGTCTTTTACGCACCGATCATCGGCGTCGGCGGCGTGATCCGTGCGCTCCGCAAGGGCCCGTCCATGTGGTGGATCCTGGGCCTGGCAGTGTCCGTCCTGGTTGGCGTGGTGTCGGTACTCTTCCGTATCACGGTACCTCGGTTCCGGGTGATCCAGGAACTTCTCGATCGACTGAACCGCATCGCGCGGGAGAACCTCACCGGGATGATGGTCATCCGGGCTTTCAACCGGGAGCGGTACGAAGAGGAGCGCTTTGACGCAGCAAACCGCGACTTTACGCGTACGGCGCTCTTTGTCAACCGGGTCGCCGTCTTTGCGATGCCGATGATGATGGTCCTGATGAACGGCGTCTCGGTACTCATCATCTGGGTGGGGGCCCATCAGGTTGCCCGAGCGACGATGCAGGTCGGGGACATGATGGCGTTCCTGCAGTACGCGATGCAGATCGTGTTTTCCTTCATGATGCTTTCGATGCTCTTTGTTATGCTGCCAAGGGCGGATGTGGCGGCCGGCCGCGTGGCTGAGGTGCTGGAAACGCCGGTCACGGTGCGCGACCCGGATACTCCACAGCCATTCCCGGATCCGTTCGCCCCATCGCTCGAGTTCCGGCACGTCTCCTTCCGCTATCCGGGCGCGGAGGAAGATGTGCTGCACGATATCACTTTCCGTGTATCCCCAGGCGAGACCGTGGGGATCATCGGTACGACCGGTTCCGGCAAGTCCACGCTGGTCAATCTGATCCCCCGTTTCTACGATGTCACGGAGGGCGCGATTTACGTGGGGGGAGTCGATGTACGTCGGGTACAGCTGAGGGACCTGCGTAGCAGGATCGGCTATGTTCCGCAGCAGAGCAACCTCTTTTCCGGCACCATCGAGAGCAACCTCCGGTACGGGAGCGAGGATGCCGGCGAGGAGGTTCTGCGCCGTGCTCTGGAAATCGCCCAGGCCTCCGATTTCGTGCTTTCCCACGACCAAGGGCTCGCGATGGAGGTTGCCCAGGGAGGGGCCAACTTTTCGGGCGGTCAAAAGCAGCGACTGAGCATTGCGCGGGCGTTGGTCAAGCAACCGTCGATCTACATCTTCGACGATTGCTTCTCGGCGCTCGACTATCGCACGGACGCGCGGCTACGGCGTGCGCTGCGCGAGTATGTCGGAAATAGCACGGTGATCATCGTTTCTCAACGCGTGGCCACGATCAAAGATGCCGATCGCATTCTTGTGCTGGACGAGGGACGGCTCATCGCCCAGGGCACCCACCAGGAACTGCTGGAGCGGTGCGACGTGTACCGAGAGATCGCGGCGTCGCAGCTCCGCCTGATGGAGGTGGCCGCATGAGCGCGGGGGACCGCTCTGTGCGGGATCTGCCGATGCGGGGCGGGCCAATGGGCGGGCGCGGCCCCTTTGGCGGGCGCGGGCACGTGATGATGGGCCCGGTGGAAAGGGCACGGGATTTCCGCGGGACGCTGCGGAAACTCCTGGCATACCTGGGGCCGTATCGCGGAAAGATTCTGCTTGTCCTGGCCCTGGCCGCCGGGTCGACGGTTTTCTCGATCTTCGGGCCCAAAGTGCTGGGCAAGGCAACAACCCGGCTTTTCGAGGGATTGATCGCGCAGTTCCAGGGCGTGGGGCAGGTCGATTTTGCCGCGATCGGAAGGATCCTGCTTACGGTTCTTGGTCTCTACCTCCTGTCCGCTGCGCTAAGCTACGTCCAGGGCTGGGTGATGACGGATGTGGCGATGCGCGTGACCTACCAGATGCGCAGGGACCTGATGGCCAAGATCCACCGGATGCCCTTCCGCTACTTCGACGGCACGACGCACGGAGAGGTCCTCTCGCGGCTCACGAACGATGTGGACACGGTACATCAGACGCTGAACCAGAGCCTGACCCAGGTGCTCACTTCGTTTGTCACCGTAATCGGCATGGTCATCATGATGTTCACGATCAGCTGGGAGATGACGCTGGTCGCGCTGTTGATGATCCCGCTCTCCTCCGGCATCGTGGTGGCGATCGTGCGCAGGTCGCAGAAACTGTTTGCCCGGCAGCAGGCGTATCTGGGCCAGGTGAATGGCCACGTGGAGGAGATGTTCGGCGGGCACGTGATCGTGAAGGCGTTTTGCGGTGAAGAACGAAGCATCCGGACGTTCCAGGAGTTCAACAACGCACTCTACGGCGTGGCCTGGAGGGCCCAGTTCCTCTCGGGTATCCTGATGCCGGCCATGGGCTTGATCGGAAACTTGAGCTATGTGGCCGTGGTGATCCTCGGGGGCTATCTGGCCGTACGTGGCCGGCTGGCGCTTGGCGACATTCAGGCCTTCATCCAGTACGTGCGGTCGTTCAACCAACCCATTACCCAGCTCGCGAACATCTCGAACGTGCTGCAGCAAACGGTCGCCGCGGCGGAGCGGGTGTTCGAGTTCCTGGAATCCCCGGAGGAAGCACCGGATCCCGAGCAACCTGTGCGTCTGAAGGAGGTCGCAGGGTGGGTCGAGTTCGACCGCATACACTTCGGCTACCTGCCCGACCGGCCGGTCATCCAGGGATTCACCGCGACTGTCCGGCCGGGACAGAAGGTGGCGATCGTCGGGCCGACGGGTGCGGGCAAGACGACCATCGTCAAACTGCTGATGCGTTTCTACGATGTGGACAGCGGGTCCATCCGTGTCGATGGGCAGGAGATCGCACGGTTTCAGCGCGGAGACCTGCGGCGCCTGTTCGGCATGGTGCTGCAGGACACCTGGTTGTTCAACGGCACGGTGCTCGACAACATCCGCTACGGCCGGCCGGATGCGACCGAAGAGGAGGTCGTTGCGGCGGCCCGGGCAGCCCACATCGACCGTTTCATCCGGACGCTTCCCGAGGGCTACCGCACGGTGATCAACGAAGAGGTCACCAACCTCTCGCATGGCCAGAAGCAGCTCCTTACGATCGCCCGCACCTTCCTTGTAAACCCGCCGATGCTGATCCTGGACGAGGCGACGAGCTCCGTGGACACACACACCGAACTGCTCATCCAGCAGGCGATGGATCGCCTGATGCGGGGGCGCACGAGCTTTGTCATCGCGCACCGGCTATCTACCGTTCGCAATGCCGATCTCATCCTCGTCATGCGGGACGGGAGCATCGTGGAGCAGGGCACGCACGAGGAGCTGCTCGCGCGCGGCGGCTTCTATGCGGAGCTCTACAACAGCCAGTTCGAGCCCGTCTGACGCCGGGGAGGGCCGTTTGCGCAAGGATAGGCGTTGTAGTAGAATAAAGTAACAAGCGTGGGCTCCCGGGGGAGGTCTTGCCGGTGGGCATCCTGGTCTTGGACCGGCAGGTCATCCACTACGAGGTGATGGGCCAAGGGGAGCCGGTGCTTTTCTTACACGGCTGGATGGGTTCGTGGCGCTACTGGCTCCCGACGATGGAAACCGTTGCCCAGCGCTTCCGCGCTTACTCCTTCGACTTCTGGGGATTCGGCGATTCGGACAAGGACGCCGAGGCTCACACGATCGAGGAGTATGTAGAGCAGGTCATCCGGTTCCTCGACGGGATGGGGATCGCGCGCACGCGGCTCGTCGGGCATTCGATGGGGGGTATGGTAGCGCTCAGGACGGCCATCGATCATCCGGAGCGGATTGTGTGCGTGGCGACTGCGGGTGCGGTGATCGAAGGCTCGGCGCTGGCCCCATTGCTGAAGCTAACGACGAGCCAGCTCGTCGCGCGGCTGTTCGTGCGCCGCCCGGTGGTCCAGGGCATATGGAGGAGGCTGCTGCAGGACGTCCGCACCGGTTGGAGCCGCTGGTTCCAGGAGGTGGTGGAAGAAAGTACAAAGTCGAGCCGGGAGGCGGTCTGGCGCAGTGTGCGCTCGATGCGGGAGACGGACCTGCGGCCGGAGCTGGCCCGGCTAAAGGTGCCAGCCTTGATTGTGCACGGCGCGGAAGACGACATTGTGGATCCCGGCCAGGCAGAAGTGGTGCGGGCCATGGGGTTGCCCTTGGCGCGCGTGGTGGTGATGCCGAACTGCCGTCATTTTCCTTTTATGGATGAACCGGAAACGTTTTCCAGGTTGCTCTTGGAATTCCTGAGCGAAGGAGAAGCCGATGCCCGTCTTGTTGTTGAAGGATCGCTGTGACCATTTGCCCCATTGTTACGCTGCCGGCGCCTGTCCGAACCAGGCCCTGTTCTACGACGAGCGGAGCGGACAGGTGGTCGTGCTGCCGGAGCGGTGCGGGGACTGCCGCGGACCGTGCCTGAACTTCTGTGACCAGTTTGCGCTCAAGTTCGCTCCCACCCTGGAGGAGCTTCGGCTGGTGCAGGCCGAGATCGACGGAACCATGTCGGCCGAGGAGATCGCCAAGGAACGGATTCGGCTGCGCCAGGAAGCCGAAGCACGCGCCCGTGCCGCTGTGCCGGACGTCACCGCGGCGACGTTCCAGCGGGACGTCCTGCAGGCGAACCTCCCTGTGGTGGTTGCAGTGTGTACTTCGCGTTCCACGGCCTGTCGGTCGCTGGAAGCGACGTTGCAGCAGCTCTCTCAGCAGTTTATGGGACAGGTGCTGTTCCGGCGCATCGATAGCGATCGAGAGCCACAGCTTGTGGCCGCGCTGCAGGTGCGCAGTGTGCCCACGCTTCTGTTCTTCTACCGCGGCGAGCTCGTGCACGGGGTTGTCGGAGGCCTTTCGGCGGCCCAGATGCAGGTGTGGATCCAGGAGTTGCTGGGGCAGATCCGTGCTGTGGAGGAAGCACAGGCGAAGGCTGCTGCCGGGCCTAGCGGTATGCGCGGCCCGTGGCCGGTACGTGGACGAGAGCCAAAGGAGCCCGGCCGGAAGGGATAGACGATGTCCAGGCGACGGCGCTGGTGGACGGCGGCCGGCATCTTTGCGGCCACCGCACTTGGGGGACTGATCGCGTATCTCTTCGCGCGGCGACGCCGGGTTCGTGCCAAACGACCTCCCGAGGAGGCTTCGGTTGCAGAGCTGTCTGCGCGACTGCGGGAGGAAGCCGCCGCGCAGGAGAGGGGAGCGCGCCGCAAGGCCCGGAAGCGTCTTCCTCGCTGAGCCGCTGGAGCTCGGGAGGATCGGATGAGGAGCGCATGGGCGATTTGCGTCATCCTCGCGACGATGCTACTGGCGTGTGGACCCGGGGCAACGCCGGGTGTCCCCACGCCGCAGGCCGTCCCGAAGGAGGTGGAGATGATGGTCGAGAAGATCCACTGGCTGGGCCACGACGCGTTCCGGGTGGATGCGGAACGTGTCATCTACTTCGACCCTTGGAAGCTGAGAAAGGGCTTGCCGACGGCAGACCTGATCCTCATCAGCCACGACCATTACGACCATTGCTCTCCGGAAGATGTGGCCCTGATCCGCGGACCCAAGACGGTGGTCGTGGCGCCTGCGTCCTGTGCCCAGAAGCTCGGGGGCACCGTACGCACAGTCCAGGTCGGGGATACCCTGGAGGTAGAAGGGATCCAGATCGAGGTGGTGCCCGCCTACAACGTGGACAAAAAGTTCCATCCACGCAGCCCCCACAACGTCGGTTACATCGTCACCGTGGAGGGTACACGGATCTACCACGCCGGGGATACGGACTATATCCCCGAAATGTCCGGGTTCCGCGCGGACATCGCCCTGCTTCCGGTGAGTGGCACCTACGTGATGACGGCGGAGGAAGCGGTCAAAGCAGCAGAGGCTATCCGCCCATCCGTGGCCATCCCGATGCACTTTGGCACGATCGTGGGCTCGGAGCGGGATGCGCAGCGTTTCCAGCAATCCTGCCCGGTGCCGGTGCGTATCCTGCGCCCCGAGTAGGCAGCGTTTGACAAACGGGCGCAGGCGTGGTAGGATACTCCCCCGGGGTATATATGCCGAATCTACGTGTTGGAGGTTGACCGTGAGCGAGGAGATCGGACCGTTGCATGTCGGCGACGGCGACTACGAAGAAAAGATCCTGCGGGCTTCGCTGCCTGCGATGGTGGATTTCTGGGCGCCCTGGTGCGGGCCGTGCCGCATGGTGGCACCTGCCATAGAAGAACTCGCCCGGGAGTATGCCGGCCGCGCCATCGTTGCGAAGGTGAACACCGACGAGCACCAGGAGTGGGCCCGCCGCCTCGGGATCCGCGGCATTCCCACGATCATCTTCTTCAAGAACGGCGTCGAAGTGGACCGCGTGATCGGGGCAGTCCCGAAGCACGTCCTCCAGAGCCGCCTGGAGGCGCTCCTCTAACCTGATGCGTTGCGGGGGCACCCGGTCGTTACCGGGTGCCCCTTTCTTATGGCTTGAAAACACTAGCGCTCGCCCAGGACAGCACCGTCGAGCATACGCTGGCCGCGGACAAAATCACCCGCAGGGAGGGGACGCTTTCCCTCGAGCTGCACTTCGTCAATCCGGAGCGTCCCTTCGCCCGTCGCTACAAGCAGCTCCTGTCCTTCCACCCGGACGTGTCCCGGTGGCCCCGGCAAAGGCTGCGGAGCGAGCGAGGCGCGCAGAACCCGCAGCAGCCGCCCGTGCAGGAAGGTATATGCACCGGGCCAGGGATGGTAGGCCCGGGTCATCCGCTCGATGTACCAGGCCGGCCGCGACCAATCGATCCGTCCGTCCTCTTTACGCAGCATGCGGCAGTAGGTCGCCTGGGATTCGTCCTGGGGGCGCGGGGCAATCTTCCCGGCAAGCCACGCCGGCAGCGCTTCGCACAGCAGCGTTGCGCCGAGCTCCGCCAGCCGATGCAGCAGCTCGTCCTGCCGTTCTTTCCCCGTCAGAGGCATCTCCTTCTGAGCAAGGATCGGCCCGGTGTCGATGCCTTCGTCCATCAGCATAAGGGTGACTCCGGTGACCGCGTCTCCTGCAAGGATGGTCGCAGGGACCGGGGCAGGGCCCCGATGACGGGGAAGGAGCGATGCATGCAGGTTCAGACATCCTCTGGGAGGAAGGGAAAGGACGGCCCGCCGCAGGATCTCCCCGTAGGCTGCCACCACGATGACATCAGGTTCGAACCGCCTCAGGCGATCGAGCGCTTCAGAAGTGCGCAGTCCTTCCGGTTGCCAGATGGGCAGCCCGAGTTCTTGGGCGAGCACCTTGACGGGCGATGGCATGGGCCGTCGCTCACGCCCGGCCGGCCGATCGGGCTGGGTCACGACCTGCACAACGTCGTACCCCCCTTGGACAAGCCCGCGCAACGCCGGGACGGCGAAGCTCGACGTTCCCATGAAGACGACGCGCGTCTGCCCAGCCATGTCCTTAGCGGGTGAAGCCCATCGGCTTCTCTTCTGCCGCACCGACGTCGGGCGTACGGATTTCGCCGAACTTTTCCTCGAAAGCGGCCAGGTTCTGTCCCAGTGCGCGATGGAGAAGCTTCGCGTTCGTGGGGCTGAGGACGATCCGGGCATAGACCCGCGCGCGCGGTTGATCGGGCATCTGCCGGATAAAGTCGATCACCACTTCCGAAGGCGAGTGGCGGATCAGGGCCAGGTTGGCGTACACCGCCTCCAGGTCCTCCGGCACGTAGATGTTCAGCCGCATCGGCTCGGGTTCTGCCGGCTTTTGGTGTGACATATTCATTCCTCCTGCGCGTTCCTGCGCGGACGCTCGATCCGGCGCGCTGCCAGTCCCAGGAGAATGCCTGCAACAAAATACGTCAGCAGAGAAAGGAGCGCTGCACGCTCCAGCTCGACCATCGGGAGCTCCGAGGGCGGCCAGAGTCCTGACCACGGAAACAGGAGCGGGCGAGTCCACGAAAGGATCGTGCGCACCGTGGGGTTGGCCGGGTTGCCCAAGAGCACGCGCGCGATCAGCCGCACGAGGAGCAGCCCGGCGACGGCTCCACTGATCCCCGCGAGCAGTCTGAGGACAAGCGCGCTCCTGTGCTTCATGGCCCCTCCGCTCCGGTCTGGCTTCGGCTTTATGCGATGCCGCGCATGCAGGCCGCAAGGAGCAGAAGACCCGCGGCTCCCGTGAGAAACCCTGTCGCTGCGTACGCCCACCACCGATCGAACGGGTGGTGGAAGAAGCGCCAGCCGTTCCGTACAAAAAGTGCACGCCAGCCGAACAGCCCCGCGAGGACAAGCCCTGAGACCAGGAGCAGGGAAGCAGGGCCGACCCCGTGCGGCCGGCGGGCCAGCGAAACGACCAGTCCCGCTCCCCACCCGACCGTGCATCCGACCAGGAACCCTGCAAACCAGCCGCACTGGAACCCGCTCTGCCAGGGAGCTCCTGCGGGGAAAAGCCTTCCGAACACGCTACCAACCCGCCGGAACGCTTCGCTGCCGCTGGCAAACCGCCACCCGAGGGCCGACAGGAGCGCCAGGCCGAACGCCGTGAGGGTCGGCACATTGCCGGCACTCGTGCTGATCGGATAGTCCCAGCGCGGAGGCCGCGACAGCAGGTTGCTTGCGATCCAGGCTCCGAGCATCCCTGCAAGGATGGACCCCGCGTACCCGAGCGGGCGCATCCCACGCACGATCTGTTCCGCAAGGTAACCGGCTACGGCCCCGATCAGAAAGAACACCGCGAGCTGCCCCGCCGAAGGGGCCGTGCCCGCAAGCAGGCGCGGCAGCAGCATCCCCGCAAGGAGCAACGCCCCGTAGGCAAGCCACAGCAACATCGCAACGCCGATGCCGGCCAGCACCCGATGTTCGACACGCGGTTGCATTGGGCTCTTCTCGACCGATCGGTTATTCCCCAAAGGCAGCGCCATTCTACCACAGCCTTTCATGGCTGTCTACGGCAACGG